>CAWCED010000036.1:0-64926 GCA_963794465.1 uncultured Actinomycetota bacterium
GCGGAAAGTGCGTGTTCGGTGCTTTCGACAGACATTACTTCTTCTTCCTGTTCTTACGTTGTGGCTGGATGCGCTGGCCTTGGCTTGCGCTACCGCAGCGGCGGCAGCGGCCTCAGCCTCGGCGTCGGCCTTCTTGCCTCCCAGGATGGGCAGGGCCGGCAGGCCCTTGGCGGCGCGGCGCTCGGCGAGGGCCTTGGCGGCGGGGGATCCCGGCGTCGGCATGCGGCGGATCACGAAGAACTGCTGCGCCATGGTCCAGAGGTTGGTGGTGGTCCAGTAGATCAGGACACCGATGGGGAAGTTGATGCCGCCCACACCGAAGACGATCGGCAGGATGTAGAGCATCATTTTCTGCTGGCGCATGAACGGGCTGGCCATGGCCTCTTCGGACATGTTCTTGGCCATGATCTGCTTCTGCGTGATGAACTGCGAGGCCGTCATGGCCAGGATCATCACGATGGAGAGGATCCACACCGCGACACGTTGCCGCCGGGAGGCGTGCCGTGAAGCAGCGATGGCGGACAGCGGGGCGCCGAAGATGCTGGACTCGTCGAACTGCACCACCTGCTCGTGGCTCATCGCACCGATGCCCTTGCCCTGGTCGCGCGGCCGTGCTGATGCCGGAGAGCACCTGTGAACAGCGCGAAGAAGAACGGCATCTGGATCAGCATGGGCAGGCAGGCCGAGAACGGGTTGGTGCCGTGCTTCTTGTACATGGCCATCTGCTCCTGCGCCATGGCCTGGCGGGAGAGCTGGTCGGTCTTGCCCTTGTACTTGTCCTGCAGCTTCTTCAGGTCCGGCTGCAGCAGCTGCATGCCGCGCTGGGCCTTGATCTGCTTGACGAACACGGGGATCAGGGCGGCGCGGATCACCAGCACGAGCCCGATGATGGACAGCGTCCACGTCCAGCCGCTGGCCGCCGGCATGCCGATGGCGCTCAGGCCCTCATGGAAGCCCACCATGATGATGGACACAAGCCACTTGAACGGAAACATGATTGTTTCAAAGAAGTCCATACGATATCCCTATTCGTCAGGCCGCAGCGCGGCCTTCTCCATCAGTCTGAGCAGCCAGGTACTTGTCCGGGTTGTTCAGCACAACAATTGTGGGGGTCCGGTCTTCGGGCCAGTCGCGGTGACCGGCGGGGACGTGGTCCACACCGCCGGCATTCCAGGGATGGCAGCGCGCCAGGCGCCGGGCCGCCAGCCAGCTTCCCTTGACGGCTCCATGGACGGTGATGGCTTCAAGGGCGTAGGCCGAGCACGAAGGAAAAAAGCGGCAGACCTGGCCGTACAAGGGTGAAATCACCTTGCGGTAGGCCATCAGCAGCAGGATGAGGATATTGCGGGGCAGGTTCCAGAGCACCGGCCCAGCCAGCGGCTGCGGACTTGGTGACAGGAACGGGACGACGGCGGCAGTCGGTTACGCACGCGGTGTCCCTTCCTGTGTTGTTCCGTTCGAAACTGCGAAGCAGCCTGTGGAAGGCGGCTGCCCAGCCGTTTCATGGTCGTTTCCAAGAGCGGCGTTGTAGTCCGCCAGCAGTTGGTCCCAGCTGGCGCTGCCGACGGCGGGCAGAGCCCGGACCACGATGGCGAACCCGGTGCCGTACTCGCTGCAGCGACAAGGCACCGGCTTCCCTCAGTCTCCTCTTAACGAGGTTCCTGACCACAGCGTTCCCGACACCCTTGGAAACGATGAACCCGATCCGGCTTGGTTCATCGGCAGCCGAGGCTGCCGCATATAACACTACGTTCCGGCGTCCATTGCGGACACCGGAACGTACAGTTGTTGAAAAATCGGTTGATGTCCTCAGACGGTTGCGGGTGGCTAGCACCGTTAAACTCGCACAGGGAAGTGGACCGACGAGTCAGTATTTAGGCCGACAGTTCGGTGCGGCCCTTGCCACGACGGGCTGCCAGGATGGCGCGGCCGGCACGGGTACGCATACGAAGGCGGAAGCCGTGCTTCTTGGCTCGACGGCGGTTATTCGGCTGAAAAGTCCGCTTGCTCACGTTAGTTACTCCAGTGGATCAAAGGTGCGCCCACCCGATCAAAGGGGGAAGAACAGGTCGACGCTAAGTTTTGTATGTTCCGCTTCCCTCGGTCTCGCAAGACGCGGGGCGTCGGGAGAGATGCAGATGAGGCGAAAAGCGTACACATGGGACTTCACAACGTTAGGGGTTAGTGCCCTCCAGAGTCAAACCGGGGGACAGTTCACAACCTTTCCCCAGCTGTGGCTAACTGCAGCTGCTGCCTGTGGATGAAGTGCGTCACGGCCCCCGATTTCGAACTACAGCCGTGTGATTATCCACAGGACAGACCCTAGCTATCTTCTAGGTTTTTCATCCCCTAGAGTGTCCCAGTAGCCAATTATCCACGGACTGTGCATAACCCTGTGGATTGAGCCGGCGCCAGCGCACTGGTTCGGGCCTCCTGGCTGCAGGTAATGCAGGCAAGCAAGTTTGAGGAACTGATTGATGACAGTAGACGAAGCCAACCACGCCAACACTGTCGGAAGTTCCTGGCGGCGGGTAGTGAGCCTTCTCGAGAACGACCACCGTGTAACACCCCGGCAGCGCGGCTTTGTCATCCTCGCCCAGGCGCAGGGACTGATCGGTTCGACCCCCTGGTGGCGGTTCCGAATGAGCTGACCCGTGAAGTGCTGCAGACCCAGGTGAAGGAGGCCCTCGACGACGCGCTCCGCAACGTCTTCTCGGATGAGATCCGTTGCGCCATCGACGTCGATACCGATCTCGTCCCCTTGCACACCGAGCCGGAGCCCGCCGTCGAACTTTCCCTGGCGGCCGACCCGACCGTGGAGCTGAAGCCGCAGCCGATGCTGCCGAGCACTTCCCACGAGTTTGGCCGTCTCAATCCCAAATACGTCTTCGAGACCTTCGTGATCGGTTCTTGCAACCGGTTCGCCCACGCCGCCGCCGTGGCGGTGGCCGAGGCGCCGGCCAAGGCCTACAACCCGCTGTTCATCTACGGGGACTCGGGTCTGGGCAAGACCCACCTGTTGCACGCGATCGGCCACTACGCCCGGCGGCTCTACAGCGGCATCGCGGCTGGCGACGCGGCTGCTCACCGAAGTCGACACCACCGGCGGGATACGGCTGCTGGGAGTCGGGATGTCCGGGCTGGCCGACTGGGTGCAGCGAGACCTGTTCGCGTCCGCCGAGCCGCTGTTGTCTTCGCCAGACCAGCCCGACGCTCCAGACCGGGCCACCGACCTGCGTCGGTGGGTAGCGGGCATGGATGTGGAACACGCACAGCACGGGCCGGGCTGGGTGTGGGGTAGCGGACGTGGGCGGGTCACCGTTCGCTTCGAGACCGCGGACAGCGCTCCTGGCCCGATCCGCACCTTCCCCGCCGACGACCCGGAACTCACACCGGCGTTATTCTCAGGCTGGTCTCAGCAGCCGCGGGCACACTGAGCACCATGCGCGTCCTCGTGGTCGACGACGACCCCGCCGTTCGGGAGTCACTGCGTCGGTCACTGGCGTTCAACGGCTACCAGGTCGAGTTGGCCGAGGACGGGGAGCACGCGCTGCGCAAGGTCGCCGCCACCAATCCAGACGTAGTCGTGCTGGACGTGATGATGCCGCGCATGGACGGCCTCGCTGCCTGTCGCGCGCTGCGCGCCGCAGGGGACGACGTCCCGGTCCTCATGCTGACGGCACGCGACGAGGTGAGCGATCGGGTGGCCGGCCTGGACGCCGGCGCGGACGACTACTTGCCCAAGCCGTTCGCCCTTGAAGAACTGTTGGCCCGGTTGCGGGCCCTCTTGCGCCGGATCGGTCCGGCGGAGTCCCGGTCCGTTCTACACCTCGGCGACCTCTCGCTCGACCCAGTCAGTCGCGAGGTGATGCGTGGAGTTCGTCCATTGCGGCTCACCCGGACCGAGTTCTCGTTGCTCGAGCTGCTGCTTCGGCATCCACGCCAGGTGCTGACCCGCGACCGGATCCTCGACGAGGTGTGGGGCTACGACTTTCCGACCTCTGCCAACTCGCTGGAGGTCTATATCGGCTATCTGCGCCGGAAGACCGAAGCGGACGGTGAGCCACGGCTCATCCACACGGTCCGCGGCGTCGGCTACGTCGCCCGGGAGACCCCACCGTGACCGGGTTGCGCGCCCGGATCGCCCGACTTCCACTGCGGACCAGAGTCGGCGTGCTCGCCGCCCTGGGCGTCGGACTGGCGGTCCTCGTCACCGCGACAGCGGCATACATCACGGTGCGCGTGCAGTTGACCCGAAGCGTCGACGACAGCTTGTTGAACCGCGCCCAGCAGGCGGTCGCAACCCAGCTCGGCGACCCCAGACTGCTTCCAGACGTGCCGTCGGAGCCGATTCTCGCCGCCGATGTGCGGGTCTCACTCGTACGCGCCGACGGCCGAGCGGTCATGGCCCTTGGTGACAACGCCGAGCCGACGTGGGGCCAGCCAGAGATCGCTGTCGCCCAAGGCAGACAGCCGCAGAATGTCCGAACGGTGCAGGCTGACGGGGAGTCGTATCGGGTCGTAGCCGTTCCCGCAGGTCGCGGGCTGGCTCTCGTACTGGGCCAATCCACATCCACCGTCGACCAGGTCTTGCGGACCGTTGGACTGGTATCGCTCGGCGCCGGTGCTGTAGGGATCGCCCTGGCCGCCTGGGCCGGCGCTTCGATTGCACGCACTGGGCTGCGTCCGGTCGAGCACCTCACGGCCGCGGCCGAGAGAGTGGCGGCGACCGGTCGGCTCGACCCGATCGAGGTCCACGGTCACGACGAGATCGCCCGGCTCGCGGAGGCGTTCAATGCCATGCTCGCCGCGCTCGAACAGGCACAGGTCCGGCAGCGTCGGCTCGTCGCCGACGCCGGACACGAGCTCCGCACCCCATTGACCAGCTTGCGCACAAACATCGACCTGCTGGCGCAAAGCGACCGCGAGGGAGGCTTGGACCCTGCGGAACGGGCCAGCTTGATCGCCGACGTCAAGGCGCAACTCGAGGAATTGTCGACTCTGGTAACGGACTTGATGGAGCTTTCCCGTGAGGACCCACCTGCTGCAGCCCGGGAGCGGTTCGATCTGGCCGACGTGGTTCGTGACTCGGTGAATCGGGTTCGTCGCCGCGCTCCCGAGTTGACGTTCTCGGCTGACCTGCGGTCGTGGTCGATCGAGGGCGACGCCCAGCTGTTGGCTCGAGCGGTCACCAACTTGCTCGACAACGCCGCCGCGTGGAGCCCGCCGGATGGAATGGTGACGATCACACTGCGCGACGGCATGCTCGAGGTGTGCGACGAGGGTCCGGGGATCGCACCCGCCGACCTGCCCCACGTGTTCGACCGGTTCTACCGCTCGGCAGAGGCGCGCGCCGGCCTGGCTCCGGGCTGGGGCTCGCGATCGTGCGAGCCGCTGCCGAGCGGCACGGCGGAACTGTTCGCGGCGGCTCGGTCCGAGCGCGGCGGAGCCCGGCTGACGATGACGATCCCAGGGGTTGCCTCCTCCCGGGATCAGTTCGGGCCCCGACCGGTTCTTCGACAGCTCTTGCCTGACTCTCAGCGTCTTCTCAGCCGGTGTGGGCAAACTGCCGATATGGATGAGACGAACACACCGCCGACAGAACAAACCGGCTGGTCCTCGGCCGGTGGACTCGGACAGTCCACCGGCAAACCGGCCGCGCAATACGACCCGTGGGCACCGCGGGTCGACGACACCCAGCCGGTCTATCCGGCGAGACCGGCCGACAAACCCCGGCGCGGCACCGCGTTCCTGGTCGCGCTTGCCCTGGGAGCCGGTCTTCTGGGCGGCGCGGCGGGTGCCGGCGTCGTCACGGTTCTCGACGACGATCAGCCGGCCGCAGAGACCAACGCTCCTGCGCAGAGCAGCCTGGACAGCTCCGGGTCGGACGACAACCAGTCCGTCTCGTCCTTCGCCAGCGTCGAGGACGTCGCCGCCGAGGTCCTGCCCAGCGTGGTCTCGATCGCCGTGCAGAGCCAGGAGGGGACCGGTACTGGGACCGGCGTCATCATCTCCTCTGACGGGCAGATTTTGACGAACAACCACGTGGTCGAAAGCGGTGGCCAACTCATTGTGACGTTCCACGACGGGACCACAGCCGAGGCCGAGGTCGTTGGTACCGACCCCGTGACTGATCTTGCCGTGATCCAGGCCAAGGACGTCGACGGACTCGACGCAGCCGAGCTCGGCAGTTCCGGCGACCTCGAGGTAGGCCAGCAGGTGGTCGCCATCGGCTCGCCGTTCGGGCTCGAAGGCACTGTCACTTCGGGGATCGTGTCCGCTATTGGCCGCCCGGTGTCGGCCGGGCAGTCCCAGGACAGCCTGGCAGTCATCGACGCCATCCAGACCGATGCGCCCATCAACCCGGGCAACTCCGGCGGGCCACTGGTGAACATGTCTGGTCAGGTCGTCGGCATCAACAGCGCCATCTACTCTCCGAGCAACGGCTCGGTTGGTCTCGGCTTCGCCATCCCGATCGACCAGGTCAAGCCGATCGCCGAGGAGCTCCTCGACTCGGGTCAGGCGACCCACGCCCGGATCGGGATCAGCGTGAGCGAACCAACCGGCGAGACCAGGGGTGCGCTGATCGCCGCGGTCGAGCCCGGCAGCGGGGCCGACGGCGCCGGACTGGCCGAGGGCGACATCATCACCAAGGTCGATGACCGCCCGGTCACCAGTGGTGAGTCGCTCATCGCAGCCGTCAGGTCCTTCCGGCCGAGTGACACGGTGACACTCAGCTATGTCCGCGACGGCGAGACTCAGACGGCCGAGGTCACGCTCGGCAGCGACGCCGACGCGAGCTGACCACAGCGCTTCCCCGACGTCGAGTGGAGGGTTCTCCGCGTCCTCCCACCCCCAGGGAGACGCCAAGCCCGGGCCAAGGAGCACCCTCCACTCGACATATGCGAGGCCGGCCACCAACAGGACGCGGAGTCTTGTCGGCGGCGTCGGGCAGACTCGACAGTTGTGCTGCTCGACGATCTGGCCCAGACCTCGGCCGCCGTGGCCGCCACGCCGGCGCGGCTGGCCAAGACCCGCCTGCTCGCCGAATGCCTGCGCCGCGCAGATCCGGACGAGATGCCGATCGTTGTCGCCTACCTGTCCGGTGAGCTGAGACAACGGCGCACCGGCCTGGGCTACGCCGCGCTCCGCAACCTGCCTGCCCCGGCGGCGGAACCGTCGCTGCAGGTCCGCGAGGTCGACGCCGAGTTCGAGCAGATCGCTGCCCAGAGCGGTGCGGGCTCCACGATGGCTCGCCGCGACCGGCTACGCGCGCTGATGACCCGCGCGACGCCCGCCGAGCAGCATTTGCTGGCCGGCCTGGTCAGCGGTGAGCTGCGCCAAGGAGCGCTCGACGGCGTGCTCACCGAAGCCGTTGCTCGGCTGCGCGGAGGTACCGGCCGCCGATGTTCGCCGAGCGGTCATGGTCGCCGGGTCACTGCGCCCGGTGGCCGAAGCCGTCCTCACCCACGGCAGCGCCGGGCTGGCGCGTTTCCGGCTCGTCGTCGGGGCGCCGCTGCGACCCATGCTCGCGCAGAGCGCCCCGACCCTCGCCGAGGCCTTCGCCCGCACCGGTCCGGCGGCGGTGGAGTGGAAGCTCGACGGAATCCGGGTGCAGATCCATCGCGCCGGGTCCGACGTGTCAATTTTCACCCGGACCCTCGACGACGTCACCGAGCGCGTTCCCGAGCTGGTCGAGATCGCCCATGCCCTGCCGTCGAAGCCATCGTGCTTGACGGCGAAGCCATCGCACTGCACGAAGACGGGCGGCCGCTGCCATTCCAGCAGACGGCCTCCCGTATCGGCCGTCGCCTCGACGTCGGCGCTGCGCGACAGAGCGTTCCGCTGACGTGCCTACTTGTTCGACTGTCTTCATCTTGACGGCGAGGATCTCGTCGGTGCTGCCGGGCAGCGCCGATGGGACGCCCTCGCCAGGGATCGTGCCAGCCGAGCACCGCGTACCCCGGCAGGTCACCGATGACGTCGTTGCCGCTCAGGACTTCTTCGACACCGCGCTGGCCCGCGGCCACGAGGGAGTGGTCGTCAAGTCACTGTCCGCTCCCTACGACGCCGGCCGGCGCGGCGCCGGCTGGGTCAAGGTCAAGCCGCGGCACACCCTCGACCTCGTCGTACTCGCGGTCGAATGGGGCCACGGCCGGCGCCAGGGCACGCTGTCGAACCTGCATCTCGGTGCCCGCGACCCCGACGGCACGGTATGGCCCGGCGGGCGGACTTCGTGATGCTCGGCAAGACCTTCAAGGGGCTCACCGATGCGATGCTCGCCTGGCAGACCCAAGCGCTTGCTCGAACTTGCCGAGGGCCCGACGGACGAGGACTGGGTCGTGCGCGTCCGTCCAGAGCTCGTCGTCGAGGTCGCCTTCGACGGCGTGCAGCAGTCGCCGCGCTATCCCGCCGGGATGGCCCTACGGTTCGCCCGGGTGCTGCGGCATCGGCCGGACAAGCCCGCCGCCGAGGCCGACACGATCGACTCGGTGCGGGCAGATCCACGCCCGCATAGCGACGACAGGTCAGGGCCGCCGAGCGTTGAGCAGACGCTGCACGCCGTCGGCCAAGCACCTCTACACCGGTGTGGTCGGACGACCTCAGCAGCAGCCCGGCCGCCTCCCACAGCGCGCCCTGCACCGCCTCCTGGCTCTGGCCCTCGGCCTCGGCATCGTGGCCGACGGCCATCTCCTCCAGCAGGTCGACGCCTCGACCAGCCTGGTCCAGTCCGGCGGCGCATACCGGCCCGTGACCACCCGGACGTGCGGCGATTCCGTCAGCACGGCCGACCGGCGCCTGGCACACTGGCGGTCGGCCAAGGCGCCGCCAGCGACCCCGCCGAGCACCGTCCCAACGCCGCAGCCACGAGCACCACGAACCCAGCCGGCTCCGACCAACGCGGCGACACCGTCGCGGCGAGCACCAGGCCCCCGACCGCGCCCAGCGTCGCGGCTCGCACCTGGTGTTCGTGCAAGCGCGACACCGGCGATGCGGATCTGGGCGGGCCGATCGGTCAGCGCCTCGACGACGGCTGTCGCGGATCTGCGGATCCGTGACGTCCGGACGGAGCACCGCGAAGGTCTCTGGCCACAGCCTGACCGGTCGATGCCGCGTAGTCCGGACGTCCGGACGTCCAGCGCAGCACACCCCAGGGACGTAACTCCACAACATTGGGCAGCCAGGCTACCCGCGACCACCGGGCAGGCTCTCGAGCAACTGCTGTTGGTCTGCCCATGCCTGGTCCCACTGCCACTCGGACATGGCGGTCAGCGGGTGGGGTCGAGTCATCCCTGATGCTCTCCATCGACTCGTGCGAGCCGGTACAGGGCCGGGCCCCGACGCATGTTTGTGACTATCGGTCGGTGACGACGTGGCCTTCGACCACCTGAGGTTCCACGCTCTCCCACGCGACGTACCGCTCGGTGGCGTCGAGCGCACTGCCGGCTAGCCAGCTGACGACCACGACGTCGTCGACCAGCCCGATCGCGAGCAACAGGCCCTCGGGTACCAGATCCACCGGCGAGAACAGGTACAGCACGGCCAGGCCCATCAACGCGAGCCGACCCCTGCCCAGGCCATCCCAGCGGCCGGACATCACCGCGCTGATCAGTCGTGGGAAGGCACTGATCCGGGTGGCCAGGCTCGGTGCCCCTTGCCGGCTCTGTCCCCGGACGAACTGCCACAGCGCGACGAACGCAGCAGTACGTCGGACTCGGCTCACGACCGGCCTCCTCCTACTGATCCCCTCGGAAGGACTCTATAGCCTCGACGGGGTGCCGCTCACGCTGATCACCCCGCGGTGGATCGTGTTGCACATCGCGACTGCTGTGGTGGTCGGAGTCTTCATCGCACTGGGCTGGTGGCAGTTGCAGGGTGTACCGGGACAGCGACGCTCGAGAGAAGCTGCGCGAGCTGCCCGCCGCGTCCGTCACCGAACTAGCCACGCCGGGCAGGCCACTCGACGGCGCCGTCGACCGGGCTGCAGTCGCCACCGGTGCGTATCTGACCGACGCCAACCTGCTCGTGCCGGCCCGCGTCCACGAAGGCGTTCTCGGCTCGTACACCGTCGGGGTGTTGCAGACTGACGATGGAGCTTTGCCGGTGCTCCGCGGCTGGGTCTCCGGCCCGGATGATCCCGCGCGCGACGTACCGACCGGGCAGGTCACGGTGACTGGGCATCTGCTGCGACCGGAAACCAGCGACGACGCGACCGATCCCGGCGCTCAACTGCCGGGCGGCCAGATCGGGTTCATCGCTCCGGAGCAGGTGGCCAGCCAGGCGGGCGTCGATCAGGTCGACCTCTACCGGGGTATCTGTTGTTGGCCGAGGAGAACCCACAGCCAGCAGCGGCGCCCGAGCCGCTCGACGTCGCCGTCGTCGCGCCCATTCGCAACGTCGGACCGTTGCAGAACCTCTCTTACTGGGCCCTGTGGTGGATCTTCGCCGTCGCCACAGTCGGGTTCTGGTTTTCCTCAGCGCGTGCAGCGGCGCGAGGTCCCGGCCGGATCAGCCGCGGCTAACCAGTTCGGGATGCTCCCGGTGGACCTTCTCGACGACCTTTCGCTCTGCGACGAACGACGCAAAGGGAATCGTTCCGGCGAGGACGACCGGCACCGTCCACCGCCAGCCCCACCGCAGTTGAACGGCCAGGTACAGGCTGACCAGGAAATAGCACATGTAGATCCAGCCGTGCACGATGGCGATGAACTCGAAGCCCTCGACGTGGAAGGCGTACTTCGCGATGATCTCCGCGGTGAAGATCAGCAGAATGACACCGGTCGTATAGGCCAGCACCCGATAGAGGGTCAACAACGTCCGCGCCGTCACCAGGCCGAGGGTATCGACCGGACTCAAGCGCATTTGCGGTGTCACTCCCCTAGCCCCCAGCGACGGTCGGCTGATGCCCTGCTGGACCGCAACGTGTCAACCAGGCAGTTCGCCCGGAACGGCGGATGTCGCCGGGGCGAGACGGTGCGCGATGGCGGCGGCCTCGACCCGGTTGCGGGCGTCGAGCTTGGCCAGGATGTGTGAGACGTGGACGCTGGCGGTCTTGACGCTGATCACCAGTTGCTCGGCGATCTGGCGGTTGGTGTAGCCGCGGGCGACCAGGCCGAGGACCTCGGCCTCGCGCGCCGTCAGCCCCAGCAGCTCCCCGAGCCCGGAACCGCGGTCGGGCGGCGGGCCTGGCGGCGCGAGATCCATCCGCACGCGCTGCGCGAGCCGATCGATCTCTTCCTGGAGCGGCCGCGCGCCCAGCCGCTGCGCGACAGCGTGGGCGGCTCGGGCCGGGAGGGTGGCACGGCCGCGGAAGCGCCGGCCGCCACCAGGGCCTCGGCCTGACGCCAGCGGCAGTAGGCGACGGTCGGTGTCCGCTGGAGGGCATCCCACGCCTCGGCCGCTTCCTCCCACGACCTCGGGTTCGGTTGCGCCCGCGCGCGGTCGTACTCGGCCGCGGCGACCGCCCGCCACGCCGCGGCGGTCGGGGTCACCGGCGCCGCCTCGATCGCCGCCTCGCGTGCCCCGTCGAGGAGTTGCCGCGCCCGCTGGAGCCGGTCGGCGAGCGCATCGCGGTCGCGGCGCGCGCGGGCCAGCGCCGCCAGCTCGGCCTGGGCGCGCAGGCCTTGGGCGCAGAGCCGTACCCGCAGCTGCGCTGCCTCCTGCGCAGGGAGCCGCCGCAGGCCTTCGTCGACGGCGGCATCGGCGTCTTCCCACCGCCGTTCCCAGAGGGCAAGCTCGGCACGAGCCATGTCGAACGCGGGCAGGCCGCGCTTGTCGTCGTGGACGGTGGCGAGTGCGGCCTGGAGGTCCGCGCGGGCTCTATCGAAGGCACCGCGGCCGATGTCGAGCACGGCTCGAGCGACGAGCCGCTGATCCGGCCAGTTGGAGCCCCCGCTGCGGATCGCCGCGCTGCCCACACGGTCGGCCTCCGGCCACTCGCCGAGGTCGGTCAGCGCCTCGATGAGGTTGATGACCAGCACGTTGTCTACGCGCTCACGGCCGTACTTGCGCGCAAGGGTGATCCCGGCGGCGGCGACCTGGGCGGACTCACGCGGTCGTCCGAGCATGGTGAGCACGTCGGTGAGGAGGATGTACGCCCGCCCCAGATCCTGCGGTTCGCCGCTGTCCTCGGCCAGATGGAGCGCCTCCCACAGGCAGCCGAGCCCTTCCCCGGTGCGACCCAGATAGGCGAGGTCGCTGCCGAGGACCGCCAACGCTCTGAACTCCGATCGCTGTGCGCCGACTTGCCGGGCCAGCCCGAGCGCCTGCTCGCACACCTCGCGTGACTCGGCGTGGCGCCAGCCGAGCATCAACGCATTGCCAAGCGCCGCGAGCACGTGCGCGCGCTCGGGGGTGACCGGCTCGGCGGGGACCAGGACGACCGCTGTCCGGAATGCCGCCAGCCCCGCCTCGTAACTCCCGGTTGGGACCAGGAAACGGCCGAGGCTCTCGTAGAGCACCGCGGCCCGTACCGGGTCGTCGACGAGGGCGATGGCGCGTCGGATCAGCTCGACGGCTCGTGGTCCGGCGCCCGTCTGATCGACCACCTCGGCGGTCCACTCCAGCAGCGCCGCCAAGTCGAGGCCGACCAGCCCTGCGGCATCGGGGACCAGGTCCCAGAGCTCGAGCGACCGCTCCAAATGCTGGGCCGCCTCAGCCAGCCCGAAGATGGCTTCGGCCTCGCGGCCCGCCGCGACTGAGGCGACCAGCGCCTCCCGGGCACGTCCCGCTGCGGCCCAATGCTGGGCGAGCTCCGCCGCCACCTGCTGGGGCGAGCGTGCGAGCTCCCCGGCCAACCGCGCGTGCAGCTCCTCGCGCTCGCCCGGCAGCAGCGTCACGTAGATCGCCTCCGCCATGAGGGCATGCCGGAACCTGAAGGTGCCGGCCGCCTGGTCCCCGACGAGCACGCCATGATCGACGGCGGAGCGCAATGCCGGGCGCAACTCACCCTCGGGCACGTCGACCACCGCCCGCAGCAAGGGATAGGGCACGTCCCGGCCGGCGGCGGCGACGACGCGCAGCATGTCCTGGGTCTTGCGATCCAGCTGCGCGATCCGCTGGAGCAGCAGGTCCCGCAGCATGTGCGGCAGGTCGACGCGACCCTGGCCCGCGGCGGCCAGCAGTTCCTCGGCGAAGAATGGATTGCCCTCTGAGCGGGTGACGATCGCCTCCGCCACCGCGGGCACGAGCCGAGGCGGAGCGCGGCTGAGCAGCAGGGCCTCCAGCTCTTCGCGGCTCAGCGGCCCCAACTCCAGCCGGGTCGCCACGCCGGCGCGTTGCAGCCCCGTCGCCAGCCTGCGGAGCCGATGGTTGCCCGGCAACTCCTCGCCACGATAGGTCCCGAGCAGCAACACCCGCCGCTCGCCGAGGTTGTGCGCGAGGAGCGCGACCAGGTCGAGGGTCGAGCGATCCGCCCAGTGCAGGTCCTCCAGCACCAGGAGGACGGGCTGGGCAGCCGCAGCCGCGTCTAGCAGCCCGAGCAGCTCCTCGAGCAGCCCGAGCCGCGATCGCGCGGCGCCGCGTTGGCGCGTGGGTTCCTCGCCCAGGACCGTCCCGGGCAGCAGCCACTGCAGCTCACGGGCAGACCCCAGCAGCTCGCGGACGTCCTGGCGGACCGTTAGCGGGCGAAGGGCCTCCGCGACCGGCAGGTAGGGCACCTCAGCGCCGACCAGGTCGATGCAGCGCCCCACCAGGGGCTGCGCCCCGGCGACCCGCGCCCGGGCGCCGAGCTCCGCCACCAACCGGGTCTTACCGATGCCCGCATCGCCGGCCACGAGGACCGTCCCGCCCCGTCCCGTCGCCGCCTGCCGCACCTGCTCCTCGAGGAACTCGATCTCTAGGACGCGGCCGACCAAGGCGGTGTTCGCCCAGGCTGCCATCCCAACACCATATGGCGCCCGCTCGGGCCACTCGGACGCTGTGCGTAAGGCGCCGATTCGCCTGAGATACGGCACGGCGGCCACCAAGATAAGGCCCACCGCCCGACGCGCCGTACGCCGCCACGCCGCCACGATCATCCCGACCGAGCCGATCGCGACGACGGAGGCGCACATGGCAACGACGGCACCACCAACCCTGAACCAGTCGCCTGCAGAAGAATCAGTCATGAGGGAGCTAGCGGCACGGACACTCCTCGCCTTCGCCGAGAACGCGCGCCGTGGGCTCCGGGGACTCAACGCGAGCCTCTGGCGGGACCGGCTCCAGAGCAGGTTCCCGGAGTTCGAAGCGGCCTTTGACTGGCTGCTGGACCAGGGCCGCACCCAAGACGCACTGGCACTGGCCAGCGTGCTTGCTGATCTCATGAGGATCACCGGTCGCGTCGCGATCGGACGCAGGTGGCTGGACCGCGCCCTGGAAGCCGCCAGGGCCGACGACCGCCTCAGGGCCGACGCACTGTACGAGAACGGGATGCTGGCCTTCTGGCAGGGGGCCGACGAGGAAGCGTGCGGGCTGCACGGGCGGAGCCTGGAACTCGCACGCCGGCTGGGCGACCGGACCTCCGTGGCCCTGGCCTTGTGTGGGCTTGCGCGGGTTGCCCTGCGCGAGGACCTGGACTGGGCGCGGGAGCTGTGCGAGGAGGCGCTTCAGACGGTTCAGGACACCGACGACACGCTCGGACGCTCGAACGCGCTGCACGTCCTGGGGGTCGCCGCACAGATGCGCGGCGACCTGCCGCGGGCACGTGACCTCATGACCCAGCGGATCGAGCTCGCCCGCGAGGTTGGCGACTTCGCGACGATCGGCATGGAGTCGTCCAACCTGAGCATGGTCGAGCGGCAGCTCGGCAACCTCGCCCGGGCCGAACAGCTGGCGAAGGAGGCGCTCCAGATCGAGGAGCAGCGAGGTGACGAGTGGGCGATCCCCTACTCCCTGAACGGGCTTGCCGCCGTCGCCGTCGAGACCGGGGAGTTCGAGCGAGCCGCCACGCTGTTGGGTGCCGCGGCCGCGTTGCAGGAGCGGCAGGGGAACACGTGGCCGCCGGACGAGGCGCCGCACTTCGAGCGCAGCCGCGCGGCCGTCGAGGACACGCTCGACCGCGACCAATTCGAGCGGGCGTGGTCCGCCGGCCAGTGGATGTCATCGGCGCACGGGGTCTCGTACGCCCTCACCTAGCTCAGCGTCGGCGAAGTCCTCGCGCGCACTCCAAACAGACAGCCCGCAAGCCGTTGCAAACCGGCCCTGGTCAGGCTTCGTCGTCTGGACGGTCCTTGGTTTGCCCATCCTCATCGAGGTCGGCGAGGAAGCGTTCGACTTGGGCGCCAATCTCCTCGGCGCTGGGCATCGTCACGCGGTCTGAAAGCAGGCTGCCGCGACTTGTCTCACCGACGAACGCGTCGAACTGGCTCTCCAGGGCGCGGACGACCCGGCCGACCTCCTCGGACTGATCCACCTGCTCCTGCACCAGCTTGCGGGTCAGCCCAGCTGCTTCGGACAACGCGTCAGTGGGCAGAGCCAGACCGGTCGCCGAAGCAATCGAACGGAGCAGGACGAGGGAGGCGTCGGGGTACTCCGCCTCGGCGAGGTAATGCGGCACATGGGCGACGAAGCCCATCGCGTCGTGCCCCGCCGCCCCGAGGCGGAGCTCGAGCAGGGACGACATACTCGACGGCAGGCGGAGCTCACCGCGCCATGGATTGACGACGGTCACCAGCTCCCGGCGCGTCGCGTGCGCCGTGACACCGAGCGGGCGGGTGTGGGGCACGGCCATCGGGATCCCGTGCACCCCGATCGTCAACCGGACGCCGAGTCTCTCGACCAGCCCGATCACGGCTGCAGCGAAACGCTCCCACTGGACGTCCGGCTCGGGACCGGTCAGCAGCAGGAACGGGGTGCCGTCCTGGTCGTGTACGAGTCGCAGCGCGAGCTCGGGCGCGGCATAGCGGTCGAAATGGTCTTCCACGAACAGCAACTCAGGGCGGCGGGCCCGGTAGTCGACCAGCAAGTCGGCGTCGAAACGGGCAATCGTGCGGTGCTGGAGTGTGGACAGCAGGTGGTCAACCAGACCCTTGCCAGCGCTGCCTGCGTCGATGAAGCCATCTAGCGAGTAGACAAGCACGGGGGCGTCCAGCTCCGGAACGTCCCCAACGAGCTCGTACAAGCCCTTCGGGTCGAGCATGGCGGACACTCCTGAGATCGCGAGGGTTCCCTCCCGGTATACAACGCCCGAGTACCCCTGGAGCATCCCCGGTACCGCGCCTATCCCGCCAGCAAGACCGCGATCCCGGCCAGTGGCTGCTGATGCGGCAGCTCGAGCGTTGCGCACACGACGGCGAGGAATGCCTCGGCGTCGCGCAACAGGTCATCAGCCTCCCGGGCGGTGACCGCGTGCGGCAAGCCGGCCTCCGCCGCGGCTCGCTTACCTGCCCCGGCGGCAAAGTACCCGGCCCATTCGCCGAGCTCCGGCGCGACGTCGGCGAGCACCACCCAGACGCTACGAGGGCCGCGACCACGACTCCGCCTCGATCCGGCCGGATCTGACCGGGCCCGGACCGCAAGTACGGCGGCACCGGCGCGCAGTGCCGCAAGATGGGCGGCGGCATAGCGCGCAGCCGCCGTACCCGCCGAGGCAGCGTCGGCGAGGCAGGCGTGCGACTGGTCGATCAGGTCGACCACGGCGTGGCCGGTGCGGCCGGGCCGCGGCTGTGGGAGCTGTGTGAACGTCACGGACCTTCCTTCGATCGACGTTGTTGATCCACGGTGACGGCCGCGCCGGAACGGGGGTCGAGGACCGTCCCGACGCACCGCCAACCGGACTCGAACATTTGTTCGATCCACGACTACAGTACACCCCGGCGCCGACAACTCGTCAACCCCCCAGCACGTACGCTTGAAAGACGGCCTTGCGTGGGCAGCGCCGACGGGAGGTTGACGATGGAGTCGATCGCCTACGCCATCTCCGGCGGGTGGGCGGCGGGAATCAGTGCGTATGGCACCGTCCTGATCATCGGCCTGGTCGGCCGGCTGGGCCTGGCCGACACCCCTGAGGCGTTGCAGCGAACCGACGTGCTGATCTTGGTCGGTGTTCTCACCGCGATCGAGTTCGTCGCCGACAAGGTGGCTTACGTCGACAGTCTCTGGGACTCCGTGCACACAGTCGTTCGGCCCATCATTGCCGGCGTTCTCGGACTGCTCATCGCCGGAGACGCCAGCACGCTGGAACAGGCGCTCACTGCCACCCTGACCAGCGGCCTGGCGTTGCTTTCGCACGCCGCCAAGGCCGGGCTTCGCCTCGCGGTCAACACCTCACCGGAACCGGCGTCCAACGTCGGGGTGAGCGCTGCTGAAGATCTCTCGATCGCCGGCGTGCTGCTGCTCGCCACCGAGAATCCCTGGCTGGCCGCCGGCATCGCGCTGGTTCTTCTCGCCATCATGCTGGGGCTGGCGATCTGGCTGCTGAAGCGCATCCGGCGTGGTTGGACTCGCCTGCGCGACCGGTACTTCGCCGACGTCAGTACTTAGCCGGCACGACCAATTGATCGGAAGGCACCTCATCGGAGGGCACCTGACCGGGTCAGGCCCAGGACCACCGAACCACGACGCGCGCCGACACCTCCTGTTGCCCACCCTCGACGTCGAACTCCGCCGCCGCCAACGGCGCCGCGGCCATCCGCCTCGGCAGCGGAATCGGCCCACCAGGTGCGGTGTCGTCGACCGCGTCGACGGCACCCAGTTCCCTGCCCGCCAGCGACGCGAACTGCTGCGCCTTGGCCAACGCATCGGCAAACGCGGCTTCGCGCGCAGTCGATAACAGTGTCGACGGGTCGGAATGCGCGAACGACAGGCCGGACAGCCGGCCCGTGTCGCCGGCTTCCTCCAGTGCGTTCTGCACGATCGACCCGGCGGCTCCGACGTCGCGCACAACTGCCGTCAGACCGAGTCGTGCGACGAAACGTTGGGGCCCTTCACCCCTCGGGCCGTGGTCGATGTGCACCGACGTGTCGGTCGTGCGCAGATCGCTCGCGGGTATCCCGGCGTCGGCCATGACCGAGCGCATCCTGGCCAACCCGACCGTCGCTTGGGCCATAGCCTCGGAAACGGTGTCCGCGCCCGCCTCGGCGGCCAGGTCGATCCGGACGACGTCAGGGGGCGCGCCTGCCGTGCCGGAACCGGTTACGACGACTCCGCTGAAGTTGTCTCCGTTGGTCATGGACGCAACCATGCCCGATCAGACCATTGGCCGGTACCGGCACCGACCGGTGTCGCCAAGTCCTCGGGGCGGGGCAGGCCGAGCGCACGGTAGATCTCACGGGTCGCCGTCGAGCGGTTCAGGGTGATGAAATGCAGCCCCGGCACGCCCTCGTCGAGCAACCGTTCACACATCTGTGTCGCGACCTCGACGCCGATGGCTCGCACCGCGTCGGGATCGTCCTCGACGGCGTAGAGGCGCTCGGCCAGGTCGGGCGGGAAGTCCGCACCCGAGAGCACCGCGAACCGCTCGATCTGGCGCACATTGGTCACCGGCATGATGCCCGGCAGGATCGGCGCGTCGCCTCCAGCGGCGCTCACGCGATCGCGCAGCCGTAGGTAGTCGTCGACATGGAAGAACATCTGGGTGATGGCGAAGTCGGCTCCGGCTCGAAACTTGTCGACCAGGAACCGGACGTCGGTCTCGAGATCGGGCGAGCGCGGATGCTTCTCAGGGAAGGCGGCCACGCCGACGCAGAAGTCCCCCACTGATCGCACCAATCGGACCAGCTCGTGGGCGTACTCGAACCCTTCTGGATGCCGCACCCACTCGGCCTGCGGGTCCCCGGGCGGGTCGCCGCGCAGAGCCAGGATGTTGCGGATCCCCGCGCCGGCGTACTGCCCGATGACGTGCCGGAGCTCGGCCACCGAGTGGTTTACCGCCGTCAGGTGGCCGACCGCCGTCAACGTGGTATCCGTGGCGATGCGTTCAGTGACCCGCACGGTCGTGTCGCGAGTCGACCCGCCGGCACCGTAGGTCACCGAGACGAACGTGGGCCGCAACGATTCGAGCTCCCGTATGGCCCGCCAGAACAACTCCTCGCCCTGCTCGGTCTTCGGCGGGAAGAACTCGAACGAGAACGAGCGACCGCCCGACGAGATCAACTCCCGGATGGTGCTGGCACCACCGGGCATCGTCGACGGAAGGCCACGGGTCACCCGCCAAGGCTAAACGGTGTGGTCAGGAGGAGCCGCTGGGTCTCGCATCCCGGAACTGGCCCGGCGCGTAGGGTTTCTGCTCGTGCAAGCCGCGGTGAGCGACCCGGTTCACCCGCTGCGGCCGCGAGTCGAACGGATTCTCGACGAACATCTGCAGCGGCAGCGCGGGGTGCTCGGTGCGCAGAGCCCGGACCTGTTGACCCTGGTCCATGCCGCTGCCGATCTGCTGGCCGGCGGCAAACGCCTGCGAGCTGCGTTCTGCTACTGGGGCTGGCGCGGCACCGGATCCCCTGATGACTCGGCAATCGTCACCGCGGCAACGTGCCTGGAGTTCTTTCACGCCGCCGCCTTGATCCACGACGATCTCATCGACGGATCCGATACTCGCCGCGGGATGCTATCGGCGCATCGACGATTCGCCGAGCTTCATGCAAAGGGTGACTGGCGGGGAGACTCGTCGCGGTTCGGCAACGCGGCGGCGTTGTTGCTCGGTGATCTGTGCCTGGGATGGAGCGACGAACTGCTGAGCAACTCCGGCCTCACCGAAGCCGCGTTACGTCGCGGCCGACCCGTGTTCGATCGGATGCGGACCGAGCTCATCGGCGGCCAGTTCCTCGACATTCTCGAGCAGGCCTCCGGTACTCGGGACCCTGTCGAGCAGATGGCCCGCGCGCGGCACGTAATCAAGCACAAGAGCGCGAAGTACTCGGTGGAACATCCGCTCCTGCTCGGCGGCTCGCTCGCGGGCGGCAGCGAACGGTTGCTGGCCTCGTACTCCGCGTACGGGCTGGCGCTCGGTGAGGCCTTCCAGCTCCGCGACGATGTGCTCGGCGTGTTCGGCGACCCCGAGCGAACGGGCAAGCCGGCCGGAGACGACCTGCGGGAAGGGAAGCGGACCCTCCTGGTCGCCTATACGTTCGAGCGGGCGTCGGCAGCGCAGGCCGAGGCGGTCGAGTCGTTGCTGGGCAACCCGTTTCTGGATGTGGCCGGCGTGGACACGCTCCGCAAGATCATCGTGGAAACAGGTGCCTTGCAGCGTGTGGAACGCCTGATCGACGACCTGGTCGTGGTCTCCACAAGCGCGCTCGCCGACGCCGAGATCGGCGCCGAGGCACGGGCGGCGTTAGCTGAGCTGATCACCGCCGCCACAGTTCGGGTGGACTGATCCCGCCGCGCCTGCGCCTACTCGGGGCGTGCTCGCCGCCGCCTACCACCAAGCGAGTTCGTACATCACCAGGCATACCGGCCTCGTGATGTACCGGCAGGGGTGGTGAACGTGGTCATTCCGGAGTGCGGGGAATCCAGGGAGGTGGGTCGTTGCGTCCGTACACTCCCCTCGTGGACCTGCACCTCTCCCCTGCCCCGGTCGGCCAGCTGCTCGACGGCCGGTACCGGGTCGAGTCGACGCTGGCCCGCGGAGGCATGGCCACCGTCTATCGGGCGGTCGACATTCGGCTCGATCGAGTGGTGGCGCTCAAGGTCATGCATCCCGAGCTCGCAGCCGACGAGGGCTTCGTCGCCCGGTTCATCGAGGAGGCCCGATCCGCTGCCCGGCTGTCCCATCCCGCGGTCGTGGCCGTCTTCGATCAGGGAGAGGACAGCGGCACCGTCTACCTCGCCATGGAGTACATCGAGGGCAGAACGCTCCGGCAGGTGCTCCGCGAGCGCGGTCGGCTCTCCCCCACTCACGCGCTCGACGTCCTCGACCCGGTGCTGGCAGCGCTGGAGGCCGCCCATACCAACGGCATCGTGCACCGTGACGTGAAGCCGGAGAACGTCCTGGTTGGAGACGACGGCCGGGTGAAGGTCGCCGACTTCGGGCTGGCCAAGGCGCTGACCAACGCCTCCACCGCGACCCGCGGATTGCTACTCGGAACCGTCAACTACATCTCGCCGGAACAGGCACTCGGCGAGGTGGCCACCCCTCGCTCCGACGTCTATTCCGCCGGGGTGATGCTCTATGAGCTGCTGACGGGTCGCCCGCCACACACTGGCCCCACCGACTTCGTGGTGGTCCGTCGGCACATCGAGGAGGACGTCCCTCCGCCGTCGTTGGCCGAGCCGACCGTCCCCGCGCAACTCGACGAGCTGGTGCGGCGAGCTACCCAACGAGAACCGCTGCGCCGCTACTCCGACGCCGGGGTATTCCTCGCCGAGGTGCGCCGCACTCAGGGTGTGCTCGAGCCCGCCGTACCCGGCCTCGAGTCCCGTGAGTCGGCTGGCGTATCGGTCGCCGAGGCCTTGACTTCGTTCGTCCCGCACCCGGCTGGCGAGCAGGCCGGCACCGGTTTGATCCCGGGGACGGCAGCCGCCCGGGCACCCGCTCCGGTACGGCGGCAACCCGCTCCGGATCTATCCCGCCCGGACAGGCGGCGATCACCAAACCGCCGGTGGCGTGGCCCGATCCTGTTCATGTCTGTGCTCGTACTCGCCGCCAGCGTCGCCGTCGGGGCATGGTGGTACGGCGCCGGCCGGTACACCGCGACACCGTCGTTGATCGACCTCACCGTCGAAGAGGCGCGAGCCGAGGCAGAACGGGAGGGGCTGACAATCGTCGAAGGGGAGCCCCGGTTCTCCGAGGTCGTCGAGCCAGGGCACGTGGTAGCGACCGAGCCGGGCCCCGGCGAGCGCATTCTGCACAACGGCACCGTCGAGATCTTCACATCGCGCGGGCCGGAGCGATACGAAGTGCCCGACGTCGTCGGCATGACCACTGCGGAGGCAGAAAAGGCCCTCGCCGCTGCTGGCATCGGCGTCGACCAGGTCGACGAGGAGTTCCACGACGAGATACCCAAAGGCGTCGTGATCTCGCAAAGCGTCCCTCCTGGCGAAGTGCTCCGGCGAGACATGGCGGTCTCGATTGCCGTAAGCAAGGGTCGGGAGCCGATCGAGATCGAGGACTTCACCGGGCGCCCGTTTGCCGATGCGGAAAGGGCACTTACCGACGCGGGCTTCCGGGTGGTCGCGGACGAGCGGGCCGACCCCGCGGTCCCATCCGGCGTGGTGATTTCACAGGACCCGGCGAGCGGTACCGGTTTCCGCGGTGACGAGATCCGCCTGCAGGTGTCCGCCGGAACGAAGGTGAAGTTCCCGGTGCCCGATGTCGTCGGGATGGACGTCGCCGCCGCCCGTATTCTGCTCACCGCCCTCGGCTTCGACGTGGAGGTTCGGAACCAGGGGTTCGGACGGGAGGTCACGGCTCAGAATCCGCGAGCCGGCCAGCTCCGCGAGATCGGTAGCACGGTCCGCCTCCAAGTGCGCCGCTGACCAGGCGGCTGCTCTCGGTTTCGACGCGGTTGGGTGACCTGTTCGTAACAAAGCGTCTTGGCTCTCGGACTGAACGTCCATCGGGTGGATGCCCCGCCATAAGGTCGAGGCCCCGGCGTCAAAGAGGTGATTCCCGTGGTGGTGGTCATGCAACCGGGTGCGTCCACCGCCGAGGTCGACGCCGTTGTCGCCCGGGTGCGCGATGCCGGTGGCGAAGCATTTGTCAGCCGGGGCGTCAGCCGAACCATCATCGGTTTGGTGGGCGACATCGACGAGTTCCGGGCACTCAACTTGCGGGCAATGGGAGGGGTCGCCGACGTGATCCGGGTGTCGTCACCCTACAAGCTGGTGAGCCTGCACAACCATCCGGGCCGGACCACCGTCGTGGTCGGCGGACCGGAACTCGGCGTGCCGATCGGTCCCGAGACGTTCACCCTGATCGCCGGGCCATGCGCGGTCGAGTCGGCGCAGCAAACCCACGAAGCCGCGGAGATGGCGAAGGCGGCTGGAGCGACCTTGCTGCGCGGCGGCGCTTTCAAACCTCGCACGTCTCCGTACGCCTTCCAGGGCCTCGGAGAGCAGGGTCTGCGCATACTCGCCGAGGTGCGGGAGGCGACCGGCCTGCCGATCGTCACCGAGGTGCTCGACGCCCACGACGTGCCTCTCGTCGCTTCCTACGCCGACATGCTCCAGCTCGGCACCCGAAATATGCACAACTACGCGCTGCTGCAGGCCGTCGGGCGCGCAGAGCTGCCGGTCCTGCTGAAGCGGGGTATGCAGGCGACCGTCGAGGAATGGCTGATGGCCGCGGAATACATCGCCCAGCGCGGCAACCTGGACATCGTCTTGTGTGAACGCGGCATCCGTACGTTCGAGACGGCAACCCGCAACACCTTGGACATCTCGGCTGTCCCGGTCGTCCAGCAGCTCTCACACCTGCCGGTGATCGTCGATCCGTCGCATTCCGGAGGCCGACGCGATCTGGTCCTGCCCCTGGCCCGCGCGGCCATCGCTGCGGGCGCCGACGGCATCATCGTCGATGTTCATCCAGCGCCGGAGGAGGCACTCGTCGACGGGCCACAGGCTTTGGTCGGCGAGGATCTTCGGCAGCTGGCCTCGGCCGTCAGGCGCCTACCGCCACTGCTCGGCCGGCGCCCCGGCCAGCGTCTGGTCACCTCCCGGCCGTCGGTGGTCACGTGAGCAAGCGGCCGATTTCCGCGCCGCGCTACGCACCGAGTAGGCGGGCGAGGGTCTCTCCGGCCTTGCGGCAGTCGTCGGCCGTCACATCCAAATGGGTGATGATCCGGACGACCTGCGGACCGACGGCGGCGATCAGCACGCCGTCGGCGCGGGCCGACTCGACGAGTTCGCCGGCGCTGAGACGCGCCACAGACATGTCGAGGAGCACAACGTTCGTCTCGACGGCCGTGGGCTGCACGACGCCGGCTCCGGCGACCAGCGCAGCGATCGTGCGCGCGTTGGCGTGATCTTCTGCCAGGCGTTCGAGGTGGTGGTCGAGAGAATAGATCCCGGCTGCCGCGAGGACGCCGGCCTGCCGCCAGCCGGCACCCATTCGCTTACGCCACTGGCGAGCCTGTGCGATGACCTCGTCCGGGCCGACCAGGACCGACCCGATCGGGGCGCCGAGACCTTTGGAAAGACAGACCGACACCGTGTCGAACAGCCTGCCCATCACGGCCAGCTCAGTGCCGGATGCGACATGCGCGTTCCACAGCCGGGCTCCGTCCAGATGCAGCCGGACGCCGGTGCCGTCGACGAGATCGCGCAGGGCGTGCAGGTCAGGTAGCGGCTGAACGGTGCCGCCGGCGAAGTTGTGCGTGTTTTCTACGGCGATTGCGGCGGTCGAAACCAGGTACGGCCCAGCATCGGGAGCCAGCATCGACCGCACCGCGTCGAGATCGACCTGACCTCTCGGATGCGCCCAGGTGCGGGTCGTCACCCCGTGCCAGGCCGCATGCCCGCCCAGCTCTGCACGGACGACATGCGCCTGCGCTTCGCACAGCAACTCCTGACCGGGTTCCACCCAGGCACGGATCCCGAGCATGTTCGCAAGCGATCCGGTCACCGTGAACAGGCCGGCCTGATGTCCTAACAGCGCAGCGACCCGTTCCTCGAGCGCTCGGACCGTCGGGTCTTCGGCGTAGACGTCGTCGCCGGTCTGGGCAGAGGCCATCGCGGCGAGCATGTCCGGTGTCGGGCGGGTCACCGTGTCGCTGCGCAGGTCGATCGGCACGGACCGACTCTATGGAACTCCGGCACACAGCCCGACGGGTGCCTGATGGCTTATGCCGTGCGGGCCTCGAGCAGCTCGGCGACCAGGAAGGCGAGCTCCAGTGACTGGGTGCGGTTCAGCCGGGGGTCGCAGAACGTCTCGTAGCGGTCGGCGAGGCCGTCTTCCAAGATCGGATCGCCGCCGCCGACGCACTCCGTCACGTCGTCCCCCGTCAGCTCCACGTGGAGCCCACCCGGGATGGTGCCGAGTGACCGGTGGACCTCGAAGAACCCCCGCACCTCGTCGACGACGTCGTCGAACCGGCGGGTCTTGTGCCCGCTCGGGGCCTCGTAGGTGTTGCCGTGCATTGGGTCGCAGACCCAGGTAACGGCCAGTCCGCTCGCGTCTGCCTTTTCGACCAACGGCGGAAGTGCGTCGCGAACCCGGCTCGCCCCCAGCCGGGTGACCAACGTCAACCGGCCCGGCTCACGGTGCGGGTCGATACGCTCGGCCAGCGCCAACACATCCTCCGGGGACGCAGTCGGGCCGAGCTTCACCGCGACCGGGTTACGGATCCTGGCCGCGAACTCGACATGGGCGCCGCCGAGATCGCGGGTCCGATCACCCACCCAGAGCAGATGACCGGACACGGCATAGGGCAACCCGGTCCGCGAGTCGACGCGGGTCAGAGCGCGCTCGTAGTCGAGCAACAGCGCTTCATGGCTCGCGAACAACTCGACTGTATGGACTTGTTCAGGGTCGGCTCCGATCGCCCGCATGAACGACAATGCCTTCTCGATCTCACTGGCCATTCGCTCATAGCGCTGTCCGGCCGGCGAGGTTCTCACGAAGTCGGTATTCCATGCATGCACCTCGCGCAGGTCGGCGTATCCGCCGCCGATGAACGCGCGGGTGAGATTCAAGGTTGCCGCTGCAGCGTTATACGCACGCACCATCCGATCCGGATCCGGAACCCGGCCCGCATCGGTGAACTCGAAGCTGTTGACAATGTCGCCGCGGTAGGCCGGCAGTGTGTGCCCGCGACGGGTTTCCGTCGGGCGCGACCGCGGCTTGGCGTACTGCCCGGCGATTCGGCCCACCTTGACGACGGGGACGCTGGCCGCGTACGTCAACACGACCGCCATCTGCAACAGCGTCTTGAGCTTGTTTCGGACGTTGTCGGCAGTAACGCCATCGAAGGTCTCGGCGCAGTCGCCTCCCTGAAGTAGAAAGGCCTCGCCGCGGGACACGGCTGCGAGTCGCTCCCGCAGCTGGTCACACTCGCCGGCAAAGACGAGTGGCGGCAACGCGCGAAGCTGCCGAACCGCAGTCTCGACGGCGGCCTGGTCGGCCCAGTCCGGCTGCTGTCCGGCCGGGAACTGACTGAGGAAGGCAGAGAGCTCGTCGAACAGCGCATCGTCGGGGCGCAGGGTCACCGGGCCAGCGTAGGCCGGTGGGAATGCGCTGGCTGGGTAGGGTGGCTGCGACCCGATCGCATGTCCGAAGGAGCAATGGCGATGGCGGTGCGCAAGGTCGCGATGCTCACGGCCGGAGGAATCGCCCCATGCCTCTCCTCCGCTGTCGGGGGGCTCATCGAGCGCTACACCCAGACCGCCCCAGAGGTCGAGGTCATCGCCTACCCCAACGGTTACGCCGGCCTGCTGGCGGGCCAGCCGATCGCCGTGACGCCAGCGGTTCGATCACGCGCGCACCTGTTGCACCGCTTCGGCGGCAGCCCGATCGGCAACAGCCGGGTCAAGCTCACCAATGTCGACGACCTGGTCAAACGGGGACTGGTGGAAAGCGGCCAGGATCCGCTGGCGGTGGCCGCCGACCAGCTCACCCGCGACGCCGTCGACGTCCTGCACACGATCGGTGGCGACGACACCAACACGACCGCCGCCGACCTCGCTGCGTACCTCGAGCGACACGGCTATGCGCTCACCGTTGTCGGCCTGCCCAAGACAATCGACAACGACATCGTGCCGGTCAAGCAGAGTCTCGGTGCGTGGACGGCCGCCGAACAGAGTGCGCTGTTCGCCCGCAACATCGTGGGCGAGCACTCGTCGAACCCGCGGATGCTCATCGTGCACGAGGTCATGGGCCGCAACTGCGGATGGCTCACTGCCGCGACGGCGCAGGTCTATCGCGCTTGGTTGGCGGACCAGGAGTGGAACCCACAGATCGGGCTGGATCGTGGCCGGTGGGACGTCCATGGGGTGTACGTGCCCGAAGCCGACCTGGACATCGAGGCCGAGGCGCGCCGGCTGCGGGCCAGCATGGACGACAACGGCTGCGTCAACCTGTTCATCTCCGAGGGCGCCGGCGTCGAGTCGATCGTTGCGCAGCTGGAGGCGGCGGGCGAGCCCATCGAGCGTGACCCGTTCGGTCACGTCCAGCTTGACAAGATCAACCCGGGCGCGTGGTTCGGCAAGCAGTTCGCACAGCGGCTGGGTGCAGAGAAGGTGATGGTCCAGAAGAGCGGCTACTTCAGCCGATCGGCCGCCGCCAACCCACAAGACCTCAAGCTGATCAAAACCTGTGTCGACCACGCGGTGGACTGCGCTTTGCGTGGCGAGGGCGGGGTCGTCGGACACGACGAGGACCACGACGGGCGACTACGCGCCATCCCGTTCGACCGGATCAAGGGCGGCAAGCGCTTCGACCCGACAGTCGATTGGTTTGCCGAGCTGCTGGCCGACATCGGCCAGTCGCCGACCTGACGGGCTCATGATCGAAGGAGGACGACTGGGGTGGGAGGCCCAGTAATGCTCCTTCGATCAGCAGGCTCTTCATGATCAACTCGGGTCGCGGTGGTCCTTGTGCTGTTTCTTGGCGGCAGCGATCTCGGCCTTGGCGCGTTGGGCATATATGTCGACGTACTCCTGACCCGACAGCTCCATGAGGGCGTAGACGATCTCGTCGGTGACCGACCGCAGTACGTAGCGGTCTTCCTCCATGCCGTCGTAGCGGCTGAAGTCCATCGGCTTGCCGAAGCGCACGCCAGGCCGCATCACCTTCGGGATCAACCGACCCGGTGGCTGCATTTTGTCGGTATCGATCATGGCCACCGGAATGACCGGGACATTTGCCTCGAGTGCCATCCGAGCCACGCCGGTCTTACCGCGATAGAGCCGGCCGTCGGGCGAGCGCGTTCCCTCTGGATAGATCCCGAGCAGGTCGCCACGACGCAGCACCTTCAGGCCGGCCCGGAGCGCTGCCTCGCTCGCCTTCCCCCCCGAGCGATCCACGGGGACCTGACCGACTCCGCGGAAGAAGACCCGGGTCAGCCAGCCCTTCACGCCGCTACCAGTGAAGTAGTCGCTCTTGGCAAGAAATGTCACCCTGCGGGGGGCCACCAGCGGCATGAATAGCGAGTCGGAGAACGACAGATGGTTACTGGCGACGATTGCCGCGCCCTCGGCGGGAATGTGTTCCAGACCCTCGACCCACGGCCGGTACACCAGCCGCAGAAGCGGGCCCAGAATGACCCGCTTGAGGAACCAGTAGAACACGGCCGAACACTACTGGACTGTGACCGTCGACCCCGGCCTGCGACCAGGCGTGCGACGATGCCCCTGACCGACCCCGACCAGGCCGGGAGAGATGGCAGTGCCGATCGTCGCGGGAGCCCAGCCGTTTCATCATGACGGCGGGCGAACGGGCGTCCTGCTCTGCCACGGACTGACCGGCTCGCCCGCCACGATGCGGCCGTGGGCCGAGTACCTGGCGGCAGCCGGGCTGACGGTCGATGTGCCGCTGCTGCCTGGGCACGGAACCACCTGGCAGGAGCTCAATATCACCCGCTGGCCGGACTGGTACAGCACCGTCGAGCGAGCCTTGCTCGACCTGACTGACCAGTGCGACCACATACTCGTCGGTGGGCTGTCGATGGGTGGCTGCCTGGCCCTGCGCCTCGCTGAGGTTCACGGTCAGGCCATCAGCGGTCTCGCCTTGGTGAACCCTGCCATTGCCAGCGGGGACAAGCGGCTGCTGGCGCTGCCTGTGCTTCATCGGGTAGTGCCATCGTTTCCGGCGTTGTCCGGCGACATCGCCAGACCCGGCCAGGACGAGATTGCCTACAGCCGTACACCGCTGCGTGCGCTGCGCTCGTTGACCCAGATGTGGCGGCTGGTCATCGACGACCTCCCGCGTGTGACTCAACCGTTGGTGATCTACCGAAGCGATCAGGATCACTTGGTCGACGCGAAGAGCCTGGGGCTCATCACGTCCAGGGTGTCCTCGACCGATGTCACCGTCGTCACGTTGCGCAACAGTTATCACGTGGCGACCCTCGACTATGACGCCGAGCAGATCTTTGCCCGCTCACTGGACCTGGTACGCCGGCTCGTCCCTGCGGCTCGGGACGGCGGCTGACCATGTCGCGTGACGACGAGCAGGTCTGGGCCGACCTGGTCGAGGCCTTCCATGCTTCCCCTGACGAGGATCCCCGGTGGCCGGTGTCCGAAGACTCCAGGCTCGACATCGACGACCCGCCGCAGGCCACGGCTTCGGACTCGACGCCGACCGGTCCACCTGAGGTCGAGGACCACTTCGTTCCTCCGCCTCCGCCCCCACTCCCGCGCGGTGACCGGGTGTCCCGGCTGGCTTGGGCGGCGGTTCTCGGGGTGCCACTCTTCTTGGTCGTCGCGGTCGCCTTGGGCTGGCGGCTGCCGTCGTGGGCGACAACGCTGGCGGTCATTGCGTTGCTCGCCGGGTTCGCCACGCTCGTGACCCGGTTGCGAGGCCACGATCCCCATGACCCCGACGACGGCGCCGTCGTCTGATCTCGGCTACGAATCCTTGGCGGCTGCAGGGTCGACATCGATGTCGACCACGACCGGCCGATGGTCACTCGCGGCGACGACGTCCACCCCGTCAACAACCCGGTATGACCCGATTCGCGCGGGTCCGCGAACGAACACGCCATCGATGCGGCGGCGCGGAACCCGCGTGGAGAAGGTCGGAGTGTCGTCGGAGCTACCTGCGTCCCTGAACTCCGCTGCCATGGCACGCCACACGGCCTCTTCCGGGCGCTCGTTGATGTCGCCCGCGATGACGGTCACGGAGCAGCCGAACCGATCAACCAGGCCGATCAGCTCACCGCGATGGCGTAATCGCTCGCCGGCGGCCAAACCGAGGTGAACGCTCGCTACGACCACCGCGGCGCCACCGAGCTCGACCAGCGCGGCGACCGCTCCCCGCTGGTGCAGCCCGGGCGTCCGGCTGAAGCGGTATTCCAGAGTGCTCCGGACGTCGACCCGCAACGCCGCGAGCATCGCCGCGCCACCAGTCGTCCCGCCACCGCCGACGTACAACAGACCCGTGTCCCTGGCAAGTGCCGCACAGCGGGCCCGCCAGCGCAGGCGACGGGGCGCCTCTTGCAGGCACAGCAGATCCGGGCGGATGTCGCGTATCACCCGAACCACGGCAGTCCTGTCGTCGTGCAGTGATCGCACGTTGTAGCTGACCACCCGTAGGCTCACCACGACCGGCCAGCCTAGAGAGCGTGCGGACCATGGACATGACGACATTGGGATCGACCGGACCGGTGGTCTCGGCACAGGGGCTCGGCTGTATGGGAATGAGCCACGGATACGGCGCCAGCAACGAAACCGAATCACTCGCGGTACTTCGCCGCGCCCTCGAACTCGGCGTCACGTTCTGGGACACGGCTGACTACTACGGCGCCGGTGCGAATGAAGCATTGCTCGCCAAGATGCTTGCCGGTCATCGGGATGAGGTGGTGCTAGCGACGAAGTTCGGACTCGTCGGCGATGCGACCCCGGCATCGCGACAGGCCGTCCGTGGCGACGCCGGCTACGTCCGAACGGCATGCGAAGCGAGTCTGCGTCGCCTGGGAACCGACGTCATCGACCTCTATTACCAGCACCGCGTCGACGTCAACGTCCCGATCGAGGACACCGTCGGCGCCATGGCCGAGCTCGTTGCAGCTGGCAAGGTCCGCTACCTGGGGCTGTCCGAGGCGACTGCGAGTGAGCTGCGGCGGGCCGCCGCCGTGCATCCGATCGCGGCCGTGCAGACGGAGTGGTCGCTGTGGAGCCGGGATGTCGAAGACTCTGTGGTTCCCGCGTGTCGCGAGCTCGGCGTGGGTTTCGTTCCGTACTCGCCGTTGGGACGGGGGTTTCTCACTGGGACTCTGGGTGCCGTCGACGAGCTCTCGGCGGACGACATCCGACGGTCGCAACCGCGCCTCGCGCCGTCAGCAATTGACCGGAACCGGGCCATCGTGGCGCAGGTCAGCGAGGTGGCCGCCGATCTCGGGGTCGCGCCCGCCCAGGTTGCGCTGGCCTGGGTGCACCAGCGACAGGAGGTCTGCGGACTCCCTGTGGTTCCCATCCCAGGAACGAAGCGAATTCGTTGGCTCGAGCAGAACGTCGCCGCTCGTGACGTGCGACTGCCGCCGGAGGCGTTGGCCCGCCTCGACGGACTCGCCGCTGCGGCCGTCGGCGACCGGCATCCACAGATCGGTCTCACCTCTGCCGGCGGCCGCGCCTGAGTCGTTGGCTCGGCGCCGCTCAGCGGCGGGCGAGGTCGGCGGCGCCGACGATGCCGGCGTCGTTGCCCAGCGTCGCGATCCGGATCTCCGCCTCAGGGCGGAAGCCACGGCCGGTCAGGTTGCGTCGGTACGCGGCGAGGGCCGGCGCCACCAGCAGCTCGCCGGCCGCGGAGACACCGCCACCGATCACGAACACGGCCGGATCCAGGATCGCCGCGAACGATGCCAGTGCTTCACCAAGCCACCGGCCGAGATCGGCGATCAGCTCCTGGGCCGGCTCGTCACCCTCCTGGGCGGCCCGGGTGACCATCGGGCCAGTGATCGCCTCTGGGTCACCGCCCGCAATCTCGAGCAACCGCGCCGCGAAGACCGAATGCGAATCCGCAAGCTCCCGCGCCTCGCGCACCAGTGCGCGGCCGCTCGCGTACTGCTCCACACAGCCCCGGTTCCCGCATCCGCACAAGTATCCGTCGGGAACGATCCGGACATGGCCGAGCTCGCCGCCAATACCGTGGGCACCCCGGTAGAGACGGCCGTCGAGGACGACTCCGCCGCCGATTCCAGTGCCGACCGTCACGCAGACCATGTCGTCGACATCCGCGGCGGCGCCGAACTGAAACTCTCCCCACGCTGCGGCGTTGGCATCGTTCTCGACGACCACGTGCAGGCCGGTCGCATCGGACACCTGGTCCCGGACCGGCACATCATGCCAGGCCAGGTTCGGCGCGAACATGACGGTGGATCGACCGGCGTCGACGAAGCCGGCGGAGCCGACACCGACGCCGTCCACGTCGTGGCCGACCCTGAGCTCGTCGACTACCGCGACGATGTCGTGCACGATCGCCGCGGGATCGGTCGACGGTGTGTCCCGTCTGGTTCGCGCCACGATCGCGCCCGCCTCGTCGACGGCGCCACCGGCAATCTTGGTACCGCCGACGTCGACGCCGATCGTGAGGCCCACCTCACCCCTCCACGCGCTTCTTGAGCTCCTTGAGCGCGGTGTCGATGATCACCTTTTCAGCTTTTCGCTTCATCAGACCCAGCATCGGGATCGCGACATCGACGGTCAGCTGGTAAGTGACATCGGTGGAGCCGTCAGCTGTTTCGTGCAGCGTGTACGAGCCGTCGAGGACGCGCAGCAGTTTGCCGCTCACCAACGTCCACCGCACCTGCTCGTCGTCGTCCCACTCGTAGGACAACGTGTACGTGTCCTTGACCGCCCCCGCATCGAGGACGAAACGCGCCTCGGCCGGCCGCTCGTCGTCCTCGTACACCGTCAAGACCTCCACCTCACGCACCGAGGCGGTCCACTCGGGATAGGCCTCCAGGTCGGCGATCACTGCCATGACGTCGGCGGCTGGAGCCGCGATCGTGATGCTCGATGTGGTCTGTTCGGCCATGCGGATTCCCGTCGTCGGTGGCGAGCCGGAGACTACCGGTCAGATCCCTCCGCGACATATGCCGCTTGACCGCACGCCAAGATCTCCGCTGGTGGCTGGATCCCGCGCAGCGGAAATCACCATCGGACCAACCCACCCAGCCCTTGGATGTTGCACACTTTCCCGATGAGTGTGCGCAACCAGTTGCGTCATGCTCGGGTGAACGGTAAGGGCGCCCGCCCACTCGACGACCGGCCGTGGCGGTTTGTCGCCGTCGCGCGGCCGGGAATGCTCGCCCTCGTTGTGGCGCTGACCGGTGCCGCGGGTGACCTGGTCCAATCGTTGTGGTGGCTGGCCGCGCTCGGAGTGGTGACGGTCGGCGGCATGGTCGCCGAACGGGTTCTTCCTCGCCTGTGGGTCGCACCGGCCGCCGAGGCCGCAGCCGCGGCGATGGTGATCGGGCTGGGCATGCACGATGCCTATCTCGGGCTGCCCTACCTGCTGGTGCCCGCATTCGCCGGTGGGCTGGCCGGGAGCTGGCTGGGCGGACTGGCGAGCGCCGCGGCCAGCGCGGCTGGGCTGCTGGTGGGCGCCGTACTCGCCCCGGAAGCACCATTCCCGGCAGGGACGTACTTCGGCATGGTGCCCTGGATGCTGCTGGTTCTCGGCATGGGTCTCGTGGGCGCGCTCGTGCGCCGCCAACAGCGGCTGTACTCCGCCGACGTGGCGCGGTACGCCGCTGCCTACCGCCTGCTTTCGGAACTGCGTGCGGTTTCGCGTCAACTCTCCGGTGGGCTGGACGCCGTCACGCTCGGCACCAGCATTCTCGATGACATCGCCGCCGCGGTTCCGGTTCGACGCTCGGCGTTGCTCGTCAGTCGCGAGGGTGGCGCCTTGGTTCCGCTCGCCGGCACAGGTGAAGACGACCGGTGGCTCGCCGAGACGGCCTATGACCGGCTGGCCCACGAGGTCACACAGACCAAATCGCCGGCGACGGCGCTTCTGGGTTACGGAAAGCACCGGATCGCGGTGCCGGTTCGGATCGGCACCACGCGCACCATCGGGGTGGTCGTGGCCGATATCAGCGAGCCGGTGACTTCCGACGAGCTGGACGCGCTCGCGCGGTCGACCGACGACGGTGCCCTCCGGTTGGAAACGGCATTGCTGTTCGACGAGATCCGAGAGCTCGCCACCCGGGAGGAGCGGCACCGGCTGGCCCGGGAGATCCACGACGGCATTGCCCAGGAGCTGGCGTCGTTGGGATATCTCGTCGACGACATGCAGGCCCGAGCGACCGGGCCGGACTTGAGGTCCTTGGCAGTCACTCTTCGCAAGGAGCTCGGCCGGATCCTGTCTGATCTGCGCCATTCCATCTTCGACCTGCGCAGTGACGTGTCGGCCGACGCATGCTTGGGAACTTCGCTTGCACGGTACGCGCGGAAGGTCAGCTCCCAGGCCGGCCTACGCGTGCACCTGGCCAACGATGAGCGCGCCGGAGAACGCCTGCAGCCGCAGATCGAGGCGGAGCTGCTGCGGGTCGGCCAGGAAGCGATCAACAACGTCCGCAAGCACGCCAGGGCTCGCAACCTGTGGGTGACGGTGTCGGTGAGCCCCCCATCGGCGAACATCCGGGTAGCCGACGACGGGGTGGGACTCAGCGGCGGGGGTGGGGATCGGTACGGGCTGGACATCATGGCCGAACGCAGCCGGCGTGTGGGTGCGACGCTGGTCGTCGAAGATCGCAGCGAGGGCGGTACCGTCGTCGACGTATCCCTGGATGGTTCCTACGGGAAGGTGTGAGCCGTGCCAACCACGGTGCTGCTCGTCGATGACCACGAGCTCATCCGGCAGGGCCTGCGGCGTGCCTTCGAACGCAATCCGGAGTTTCTTGTCGTGGGAGAAGCCGGTTCGGTCGGTGAGGCGACCCGAATGGCAGATCAGCTCCGTCCCGATGTCGTCGTCCTCGATGTGCGGCTCCCCGACGGCAGCGGTCTCGAGCTGGCCCAGGCCCTGCGGTCTACCCGCTCCGACGTCGGGCTGGTCGTGTTGACCATGTACGCCGGCGACGACCATCTGTTCGCCGCACTCGACGCCGGCGCATCGGCGTTCGTACCCAAAAGCGCCTCCAGCGATGATGTCGTGGCGGCAGCCAGGCACGCCGCGGCGACTCCGGCATCGTTCGCCGCCAGCGACCTGGCGGAGGCGATGCACCGGCGCTTGCACCCAACGGGACCTCAGTTCACCCGCCGGGAGCGCGAGGTGCTCGAGCTGCTCGCCGAAGGGCTCGGCGTGTCGAGCATCGCCCGCAAGCTCTACATCAGTGAGTCCACGACAAAGACCCACGTCTCGAAGCTCTACGACAAGCTCGGCGCCGCCAACCGGGCGCAGGCGATCATGGCCGCCGTTCGGGCCGGGTTGCTCACCAGCGCTGCCGACTAGGAGCGGGGCGCCTGCTTCGGCCTGGTCAGTAGGCCCCGCAGGGTGGACACCGACTCTTCCCAGCTCCATTCCCGCTCGACCCAGGCCCGGCCCTTCTCGCCCATCAGCCGCACGTTGTCCAGATCGCTCAGCAGGTCGGCGGCACGCGCAGCAATGCCCACTGGGTCGAACGGATCGACGACATAGCCGGTCTCACCGTGCAGGACCGTTTCCGGCGCTCCTCCGCTCTCGCCGACGAGGACCGGATGGCCGCAGGCCTGCGCCTCGAGGAACACGATGCCCAGTGCCTCCGGCTCGAGACCACCGTTGCGGGTCCGGCAGGGCATCGCGAACACGTCACCGACGTCGAACCACCCGGGCGCCTCGGACCACGGCACGGCACCGGCGAAGACGACCGACGCGCCGACGCTCCGGTCGCGCACCAGGCGTTCGAGCCGGGGACGGGTAGGCCCATCGCCGACGAGCAGGAGCAGCGCGTCGGGGATCGACTCCAGCAGCCAGGGCATCGCCTTGATCAGCGCGTCCTGTCCTTTGCGTTGGACGAACCTCGATACACAGACCAGCACCGGGCGGTCCGGCTCGATCCGCAACCGCTCGCGCAACGCCGCCCCACCGACGCCCGGACGGAAGACCTCGGTGTCGACGCCCGGGGCCAGCCGCTGCATCCGCTCCGCCACCTCGTCGGACAGAGCGGACGCGATGCGGCGGCGACAGAACTCCGAGACATAGGTCAGGACGTCGCACCCGTCGCCGATCCGGCGCAACGCCCGGCGGGCTGCAGGAACCCGAGCCCACCAGGTCTCATGGCCATGGGTCAGCCCGACGACCCGCTCGGCACCGGCAGCACGCAGCCCGTCGGCCAGCAAACCCAGCGGTGCGGCAGCGCCGAAGAGCACTGAATCGCACCCTTCGGCCCGCAGCACGTCGGCGATCCGACGCGACGCCAACGGAGTCGGTAACAGCATCGAGGCCTTGTCCCGTACCACCGGAAACGGCAGTAGCTCGTCGAACTCGCGGGCACCGGGCATCGATGCGGTGTACACGACGACCTCGTCGGCGGGAAGCCGGTCTGCCAGCGCGTACACAAACGACTCGATCCCACCCTGCCGGGTCGGGAAGTCGTTGGTGACGACCAGCGTGCGGCTCATCGGCCCGAGCCTGCCACAGGCGCCAGGTCCGCCGGTTCCGGCACGTCGTGCATGTGTGCCCAGGTTCGGGCGACGGCGATCCGCTGGGGAGTTGTGGGATGGCTCGCAAACGTGCCGAAGATGATCGCCGGTGGCTCGAGGTCCGACTTCGCCGCCAGGGCTAGCGCCCGCTGCATTTCGGCAAACGTCTGTGGGTCCCCGGTCAGGTTCAAGGCGTGGATGTCTGCGCGGGTCTCCACCCGACGGCTCACCAGCGCCTGGACCGGTGCCGTCACCAGGCCGAGCACCGCGACGATCGCCAGCACGAGCGCGAGGACACGCGGATCGTACGCGCCTGCCGCGCCGGCGCGGCCCAGCAGCGACGGCCAGGTCAACAGGCCACCCAGCGCGCACACACCCGCCGCCGCAGCCAGGGCGGCCTGCAGCGTTCCGTTTCGGACGTCCTGCTCCGCCGTGTGCCCGAGTTCGTGGGCGACGACATTGCGCACCTGTTCAGGCGGGGACTGCTCGACCAGCGTGTCGTAGACAACGATCCGTCGGGTTGCGCCGAGGCCGGAGACGTAGGCATTGAGCGTGCTCGTCCGGCGAGAAGCGTCAGCCTCGAGAACCTCGTCGACTTCGATGCCATCCTGTTCGGCCAGCGCCAATAGGGACGTTCGCAGTTCCCCGTCCGGCAGCGGGGTGAACCTGTTGAATACCGGCTCGACAATCAGCGGGTAGACGAAGGCGAGCACCACGACGAACCCGGCCGCTGCAACCGCGCTCACGGCCCACCACCACCGCGGCATCGCCCTGGCCAGCGCGACCAGAACCGTCAGCGCAAGCAGCGTGCCCGCGAGCTGAAGCCCGAAAGACTTGGCGATGTCGGCCGCCCAACCCGCCCACGACCGCGTCGACAGGCCGAACTCCCGCCGGACGGATTCGGCCCAGGCCGAGAACGCGATCGTCGAGAGCCGCACGATGGCGAGCACGGCAAGTCCGCCGAGCAGCACTTGCCATACCCAACCGCCGCCCACGGGCCGGGCCGCCACCGTCACGATTCGTGCGCCCAGTGTGGTCAGACCGAGCACGATCGTCACTGCAAGTCCCACACCCAGGCCGATGTAGGTGGGCGGCCGAATCCGGCTCTGATATGTGTCGGCTTCGGCTTGCTCGGCGGGACTGAAGTCGCGGCCGGCGTCGGCTTCGACCGCATCGGTTCCCCCGAGCGGGTCCCACGGCGTCGTCACGACGATGGTGAACGCGACCGCCGCCAGCAGTACGGCCGTGAGGACCCATGGCAGGACGCTCGGTCCCGCAGACCCTCCCGTGCCGTCACCGGGCAGCAAGGGTGGCCACCTCCGCTCGCCAGGTCGAAGTAAACGAGGCGACGTCAGTGCGCAGGATCTGCTGCATTGCCGCATCGATTGCGCCCGGTCCTCCGGCAGCCACCGCCTGGTAGAGGGCGATCACGTCCGCACTGCTGTGTTCCTCGACCAACAGACGTACTGCCAGGTGGGCACCCTCGTATGCCCTCGTGGCATGACGTGGGTCGGCGAATTCGGCATCCTCCGGCAACGCCCGCGGGGTGCCATTCGCTCTTGCGTCGCGGAGCAGCCCTGCGAGGGCCAGTTCGGATGCGATGCCCGACTCGCGGTAGCCCGCGTAGTCGGCCAACCCTTCGGCCAGCCACAGCGGAACTGATCCCACGCCGTGGCGAGCAACATGAAATGCCTCGTGCCCGAAGACGGCGGTTTGGGATGCCGGATCGAGCCGGGCGAGCACTCCGGCGTCAGCGAGTATCCGCACCGGACCATCGTTCGTTCCCGGCGGCCCGAGCCTGCTCGTCACAGCCGCCATGCCATGACCGATGCCGGCCGGGACCATGTGGCCGGCCTGGTTCCAGTCGGTTGGGAGCACCAGCACCACCTGCGGCGGCGGCTCGCCCAGCATCCGGCCAACCGAGGCCGACGCCCGGTCGAGTTCGGCGGCATAGGTTCGCAGTACAGCGCGTGCACCTGCGCCGACCACCAGCGAATGTCGTCCAGCCTCGGTCCGCGCGCCGGCTATCTCCCACGGAAAGGTCGCGGAGGCCGACCAGCCGGCGACCCGAAATAGTGGCGTGAGGTCGAGCACGGCGCTGACTACGGCGTCGGTTCGGTCGCCTGGGAATCGGTAACGCACATCGACCCGTGCCCGCCACGAACCATCCGGCCCCTTCTCGAGCGTGGTCAGCCGCTCCGACCACGTCTGCAGCCCGAGTCGGTCCAGTGCCTCGAATTGGGCTCGGTGTGCGGAGTCCGCGGGTTGCGCGAGCGTCATACGCCACGAATCGGCGTCGGCGGTGAGCACAGCATGCTCCCGCTGATCGAGGACCCGCTCGATCTGGTGCCGGGCCACCAGAATCTCGGCGCCGGAACTGGCGATCGGAACCGACCCGACGAGGACGCTCAACGCTGCGGCCGCGAGGCCCAGTGTCGCGACCTGGCGGCTCATCCACCGATCGTAGGGGTCGTTCAGCCGGGCCGGGTTGCTCCCGAGAACGGCATGTAGGAGATCGGGTCCAGACTGACAACGTCACCCGGGTGGGTGGCGTGCACCACCTGGTCGCCGCCGGCGTAGATGCCCACGTGACTGATCGGGCTGTAGAAGAACACCAGGTCACCCGGCTGTAGCTGGCTGCGCGACACCCGGGTGCCCACGCCGATCTGAGCACTCGAGGACCGGGGCAGCGAGACACCGGCCTGTGCCCAAGCCGTCATGGTCAGCCCGGAGCAGTCCCAGGCATTCGGGCCCTCGGCGCCGTAGCTGTACGGCTCGCCCAGCTGAGCCAGTGCGAAGTCCAGGGCAATCTGGCCCCGACCGGACGCGGGAATATTCGGTGGCGGCGTCTCATCTCCGCCACCTCGGCTGGCGCGTTCGGCCGCCGCGGCACGTTCGCGCGCGATGCGTTCGGCGTCCAGCTTGGCCCGTTCGTCGGCCTCGAGGCTGGCGAGCAACTTCTCGGCGTCGGCCAGGTGCCGCTCGATGGTGTCCTGCTGGGCGGCGATATCGGCCTCGACGGCCTTGAGCCGGTTGAGCTCCTCATCCGCGAGGAGCCTGCCCTGCTCGAGCCGCTGTTGTTCGGTGGCGACCGCCGAGAGCTGGTCAGCCTGTTGGTTGGCGTATGCGTCGATCACCGACGCCTTGGCCAGGAATTCGGTCGGATCGTCGGCCAGCAGCGCATTCAACGTTGGGTCGATGCCGCCTGTCCGGTAGCTGGCGGCGGCGAATCCGGCCATGTCGGCGCTGAGTTCGTCGACCTTCTGCTGTTGGCTCTCCACAGCCGCGAGCGCCTTGGCCACGCGGCGCTTGACCTCGGCCAACTCGTCGGTCGCGGCGTTGTAGCGCTCTGAGGCCTCCTCGGCCTCGCGGTGGAGAGCGTCGACCTTGGTGCGCACCTCGTCGAGCGTGGGCTTGGGGTCGGCATGACCAACCGGAGCCAGCATGAGTCCGCTGAAGCCGGCGAAGGTGGCGGTGCCGAGGGCGATGAGGACACGACGAATGCTGCGAGTGCGACCGGGCGCGGGCACGCGGGTCCTTTCTTCCGCGCCGCCTACCGGGTGAGCTGACGGGTTCGGGTGGGAAGTCACCCTACGGACGCGCCACGTGTCACGTGTCGCGCCCGATTCACCCCAGGAACCTGGGTCCCCGGCTCCGGACTCGACCTGCCGGCGCAAACGCTGCCGACGGACCGAGGCCGAACTCGACGGGGCACCTGCTCGTCGGCCATTCGGCCGGCAGGGGAAGCAGGCACCGCGTCGCAGGCTAGCCAGCTGATAGTGCAGGGGCAAGTTCGGCTGCGGCGATTCGGTCAGCCGAGCAAAGAAATCAAGACAGCAGAATCCACCGCGCGGGCACCTCGGCTCCGCACGCCGTCGGCAACCTCTCGGTCGGAGGACACCACGACTACCACGCGGCCTGATGGCTCGGCAGCGACCAACCGCCGGATCAGATCGTCGGCGCTCTCTCCGTACGGGCTGAACCGCACCCGCACTCCCTGGGCGGGTGTGACCGGTGGCGGAACCGAAACATCGGCGCCGTCGAACACGCACGTCACCTCGGCGCCGGTTCGTGCGGCCAATGCGCTGAGGCGCTGGACGAGACGGCTGCGTTGTGCCTCCAGCGGCATCGACGGCCAAGCTCCCTTGGTGACGTTGTATCCGTCGACGATCAAGTGGGCGCGGGGCAGCTTGAGCAGGTCATCAAGCGAGGCGTCGTCACTGGGTCGCGCCGGCGGCGACGTCGTACTGGGCTCCACGGCGTCGACTGTGTCCGCCGGCCGTAGACCCGACGCCGGCAGCGCAAGTTCGCGGCGCAGACCCGCTGAAGCTTCGGCCAACGTGTCGAGCAACAGGCCCAGCCGCGCCGCCTCCAGACTGCGCCCTTCCCGGCTTGCTCGCCGGGCGCTGCTCAAAGCCTCCTCTGCCTCGGCGAGCCGCCCGCGCAGCCGCCGCGCCTCGGCCTCGCCGGATGCTCGAGCCGATTCGGCGAGCTCTGCCAGCCGGGCCGACTCGGCCGTGGTGGCCCGGCCGGCCTCGCCCGCTCGCAGTGCGTCGTCCCTGAGCTGATTGACCTGCCGGCGCAATGCGGCGTTCTCGGACTTGAGCCGATCGATCTCCGCCTTGGACCGCTCCCGGGCCTCGCGAGCCTCGGCGCGTGCCGCGGTGATCTGCTCGCGCAACCGCACGGTCGCGATGTCAGCGCGCGCTGCCTGCTCCTCTTCACCCGCGCGGAGGACATCCGCGCCAGCGGCAGCCACGACTCGATCCCACCCTTCGTCGTGGAGCAGGTATGCGACGACGGCCACATCGAGCGGGTCCGCGGCCGGCGGTGCCGGACCGGCGGCTAATGCCTCGACCAGGCCCGGGTGTGCGCCCCTCGCTGCTTCGAGCACGCGACGCCGGAAGGCGGCATCGGCCTCCAGCGCCGCCGCGATGGCCGACCCGCCCAGCCTCGCGCGCTTCGCCGCCGTGAACCGTGCGACCTGCCGCAGCGAGGACGGGACCTGGTCAGCGTCGAGTCCGCCCAGAACCTCCGCAGCCAGTGACACCACCCGCTGCCGGATGGGTTGCGGTAACGAGTTCACGGGTCGTCGGCGCCTGACGCGGCAATGGTGTCAACGCGTTGGATCACCTCGATGGCGTCGGTGCTCGCGCACCAGCGGCACCGGACCAACTCGACCCTGTCGTCGAGGATCTCGGTCTCCTCGACTCGTGGTTCGCCGGCCAGGTCGAGATGGACGAACTCACGGACTCGGCTCGACCGTACGACGTCGAACCGGGTCAGGTTGCCGCATTGGGCACACCGCCACCGGGTCGTCGGCGACAGCGCAGGTACGACCACGGGTCCACTCCCAGCTACTACGCGGTCCGGGTTGGGCTCGAGGGTAGCTCCGCGGTGGCGGCGCGTCGTCACGCTCCCTGTCGGTCGGCGTGCATAACGTCGTCGGGTATGGGCGGGCCGGTGGTCGCTGTCCAGGGCACCCTGGATGAGCTTGGCACGCCGCTGATCGCAACGACGTTCGTCGTCGTCGACCTCGAGACCACCGGCGGCTCGCCCGAGGCGAACGCGATCACTGAGGTCGGCGCGGTCAAGGTGCGCGGTGGCGAGGTCCTTGGTGAGTTCCAGACGCTGGTCCGTCCGGCGATGTCGATCCCACCGTTCGTGGCCGTTCTCACCGGCATCACCGACGCGATGGTCGCCTCCGCCCCGCCGGTCGAGGTGGTACTGCCGACATTTCTCGAGTTCGCCCGCGGCAGCGTCCTGGTTGCGCACAACGCGCCGTTCGACGTCGGCTTCCTCAAGGCGGCGTGCGATTCGACCGGCCGGTCCTGGCCGACGCTCCAGGTACTCGACACCGCTCGGCTGGCGCGGCGGGTGCTGGCCCGTGACGAGGCCCATGACTGTCGGCTCGCGACGCTGGCCCGCCTGTTCCGGGCCTCGACCATGCCGACCCATCGCGCGCTCGACGACGCCCGGGCGACGGTCGACGTCCTGCACGGGTTGCTGGAACGCCTCGGCAACGTCGGGGTCCACACCGTCGAAGAGCTGGCGACCTGGCAGAGCACCGTCACGCCGGCTCAGCGCCGCAAGCGCTTCCTCGCCGAGAGCCTGCCGCACGCGCCGGGTGTGTACGTGTTCGCCGACGGCCGGGGGGCGGCCCTGTACGTCGGCAAGAGCAAGGACATGCGCACCCGGGTCCGCACCTACTTCACCGCATCGGAGACCCGACGCCGGATGACCGAGATGGTCGCGGTCGCCGAATCGGTCACGGGCATCGTCTGCGCGACACCGCTCGAGGCCGACGTCCGGGAGCTGCGGCTGATCGCCGAGCGAAAACCGCGCTACAACCGTCGATCGCGTTTCCCTGAACGGGCCAACTGGCTCAAGCTCACGGTCGAGCCGTTTCCGAGGCTGTCCCTGGTTCAGGAGGTCAAGGCCGACGACGCCACCTATCTGGGTCCGTTCGGCTCACGCCGGCTGGCCGAGGCTGCCATGACCGCTGTCCATGAAGCAGTCCCGATCCGGCAGTGCACCGACCGGCTCTCACCAACCCGGCGCCGAACCGCGTGTGCCCTCGCCGAGATGGGCCGCTGCGGCGCGCCGTGCGAAGGTGCCGAATCCGTCGCGGCGTACGGCCGGCACGTCGATGCGGTCCGGTTGGCGTTCACCGCCGATGTCCGCAGGCTCGTCGACCGGCTGCAGGCCAGGATCGAACGCCTTGCCGGTCACCAGCGTTACGAGGAGGCGGCGGTTCATCGAGACCGGATGGCGGTGTTCGTCCGCACGGCGGCGCGCTCCCAGCGCATCGCCGCCGTGGCCGCTGTACCGCACCTGGTCGCGGCCCGGAGGCTGGACGAGGGCGGCTGGGAATGCCACGTCGTGCGATTCGGCCGTCTCGCCGGCGCGGCCACGACTCCCGCTGGTGAGCAGCCCAGGCCGTACCTCGAGGCGCTGGTCGCCACCGCCGAGACCGTCGTCGCGGCGCCACCGCCACTGCCCGCGGCCACGGTCGAGGAAACCGAGTGCATCTTGCGCTGGCTGGAAACTCCCGGCATCCGGTTGGTCGACGTCAACGGGGTGTGGGCGCTGCCGACCCGCGGAGCCGGCAGCTTCGCCCGCCTGGTCGGAGCCGCCGACGCCGCCGACCGCGCCGTTCACCCTTTCGACGATCGGCGATCACTGCGGCCAGCGCGATGACGTGCTACGTCTGTGACTGCTCGTCCCGCCACGTGCTGTATTTCTCGGGGTAGTCGGTGAGAACCTTGTCGACGCCGACGTCGCGCGCCTTCTCCCAATCCGCTACCTCGTTCACCACCCAGACGAGCACAGTCAACCCGGCGGCCTTCAGCTCCTGCACGTACTCCTTTGTCACGGTGTCCTTCTGCACGGCGACGCCCCAAAGCTTGTCCCCGTCCTTACCGAGCTCCGCCGCAGGGATCTGCTCGTCTTTCTCGAGCAAGAGCATCCGGGGCAGGTCGGACACGGCCCCGATCGCCTCCAGCCACTTGCGTTCGAAGGAGGTGAGCACGGTTCGGTCGGTCATCCCGTAGTAGCTGATGGCCTCGAGGACTTGACGGGTCTGTTCCTCGGTCTGATCGGTCTTGATCTCGAGGTACACCCAGGCGTCCGGAATGGTCGCGAGCGCTCTCATTGCGTCCGTATACCTGGGTATCGGTTCTGGTCCGTCCGGACCCGGAAGGGACTGGCAGTTCGCCTCGAGGTCGCTCCACGTGGTCTCCGGGACGTTGTACGGCCTGGTGCAGTCCAACAGTGGTTCGGTGGACTCGTCGTGCACGAGCACCGCTGTACCGTCGCTGGTCCACCGCACGTCTGTTTCCACGGCGTATCCGGCGCCAGCGGCCGATGTAAAGGCCTTCAGTGTCTCGCTTGGGTACTCCTCCGACCCACCGCGGCGCGCCAACACCGCCGGCCCGTAGTCAGTCGTCGGGGTGGTTGGCGTGGCGCTGGGAGTGGGGGTCAGGCTCGGCGACGTGTTCGTCGACGGCGCGTCGTTGGTGGTGATCGTGGGGTCGTCCGCTGGTCCCAGGTTGACGATGACCAAAACCACCGCAGCGGCTAGCAGAGCGGCCGCAGCGGCACCGACGATGATTCGCGCCCGCCAGGGAGACCGCGGCGACGGCTGCTCCGGCTCGGGCAGCGGCTCCAGCTCCGGCTTCGGCGTCACGACGATGGGAGGAGGTTCGTCGGCCGGCGCGGGGTGCAGCTCGGCCAGCGTGTCCTGCACCGTTGTCATCAGCCGCTTGGTGTCGAAGGTGATCGGGCTGATCTCGACCGCATGCCGGCGGACCAGCGGGGCAAGGTCGGGAGGTAGCTCGTTCGGGCGCGGCATCCGCGCGTCGTCGATGAGAATCGGTATGACCCGAATGTGCCGGTCCAGCGCGGTCTGGATCTCCAGCCGCACGTAGTCGTCGGGGTTGTCGAGGCGGCGCTGACCGCTCTCGTCTTCGGTGATGGTCAGCCACCGTGGGCCGATGAGCGCAAGCAGGACATCGCAGGAGCCAACCGCCGAGGTGATCCGCTCGACGAAATCGTCGCCCGGCTCGATGTTGTCGACGTCCTTGAAGACCTGCTCGGCACCGAATCGTTCGACCATGACGTCGTACAGCTGCCGGGCGGGCCAGGCCGTTTCTTGCCGCCGATAGCTGATGAAAATCCGGCCAGGCGGAGATTCAGTCATGCCGCCTACTTCCCGAGTTCCGGGTCCCCACCGGCAAGCATAGGAACAACCAACCGGCCGAAATACCGAGTTGTCTTTTCCTCCGTTGTGGAAGAGGCGTGGACATCGCGCTCTGATACTCGGGTTGAGGGGTCTGGCCCAAACTCCCCTGCTCTGGCGATCGCCACTGGCCCTGCGGTGGACTGGTGCGATTCGCCGACCGCCGACTGCCGCCAACTCCCGGCACGGGATAATTCCGGAGTGGTCATCCCGATCCATGACCGGAATCCGACCCGCCGAACCCCCTACGTCACCCGCATCCTGATAGCACTCAATGTCGCGGCATTCCTGATCAGCCCGCTGGTCCTTGGCGGTATTGGCGACTCCGCAGCCGTAGCGGCCTGCTCCGTGCAGGAGTTCTTCGACCAATGGGCAGCGATCCCCCGCGAGCTGATGAGCGGCGAACCGCTACCGCTGGTCGCCGGTCCGGCGGTCGTCGACGCGACCGGGGCACCCGCCTGCCAGCTGGTGGAGCCGACCTACGACAAGGAGCCGATCCTCTCCGCCATCACTGCGATGTTCCTGCACGGCGGGTGGGCTCACCTGCTCGGCAACATGCTGTTCCTGTTCGTCTTCGGCAACAACGTCGAGGACCGGCTCGGGCACCTGCGTTACCTGCTGTTCTTCCTAGTGTGCGGGACCGCGGCCACCTATGCGTTTGCACTCACCGACGTCGACGCCCGAACCACACTGGTTGGTGCATCGGGCGCCATCGCGGGTGTGCTCGGTGCGTACCTGGCCTGGTATCCGCGCGCGAGAGTCATCAGCCTGGTGCCGTTTCTGTTGTTCATCCCGTTGCCGCTGCCGGCATGGCTGGTGCTGGGGTCATGGTTCGTGATCCAAGCGTTCTACAGCGTCGGCGCCGGGGTCGCGGGCGGTGACGTCGCGTACGTGTCCCACGTCGCCGGGTTCGCCGTGGGGTTTCTGTTCGCTCTGGCATTGGGGCGGGGCAAGGAACCGCCGCGACCGATCAGTCGGTACGACGTCGTGCCGTACCGTCCCCGGTAGTCTCACCCGCGACCCAATGCCGATCGTCCGGGAGGGCCCGTGATCACCGCGATCGTGTTCGTCCAGGCCGACGTCGCCCGCATCCCCGAGGTCGCCGAACAGATCGCAGGTCTGGACTCGGTCAGTGAGGTCTACTCGGTGACCGGTGAGATCGACCTGGTTGCGATGGTTCGGGTGCGTGAGCACCAGGAGGTTGCCGACGTCGTCGCCGACCGTCTCAACAAGATCCCCGGCGTCCTACGCACCGAGACGCACATTGCGTTTCGGACGTTCTCCAAGCATGATCTCGAGGCCGCCTTCGCCCTCGGCGTCGAAGACGCCGACTGAACCTCCGTCGGGCTCAGCTGTCGGAGAACGCCTCGCGCAGCCGCTGCTCCTGTTCATCGGTGAGGTTGGTAGAGATCAACTCCGGACTCATACCGATGAACTCCATCTTGATCCGGCCCATCGCCGCGTCGTCCGACAGCAGGAACAGCGCCGAAGTCCCCGGGGTCACTTTGTCCTGAACCGACCGGATGAAGTCACGGTCGATGCCAGTGTCGGCGAAGTGGCCAGCCAGAGCTCCGACACCGGCCCCCACCGCCGTTCCGAGGAGTGGGACAAAGAACATCAGGCCGAAAAGGAAGCCCCAGAACGCTCCCCAGCCGGCTCGTTCGCCGGTCAGGTCGATCAAGTGTCGGGTCTGAGGCTTCTTCTCCCCTGGTGACCAGGTGACCGTGGCCGCATCCCGGATTCCAATATCGCCTTCCTTGGCCAGGCGAACCAAGATTGCCTCGGCCATGGCTGCGCCGTCTGGGCTGTCGAATCGCCAAACCGTAAGAGCAGACATCGCGACTCCGTTGTCGAGGGGTGGCCCCGGATGAAGTGGGTCCTACCGTACCGGCCGCCATCGAGCCGCAGTCCTAGTCGGACTCGGATTCGAACAGAGCAGCGCGGGCGCGGGCCTGCGCCATCGCTTCGAGGAACTTCGTGTCGAAATCGGAGTCGCCGTTCGGAATCTCGGTGACGACGTGCTCGTCGAGCACATCGGGTCCGCTTGGCCCGACCCTACGGACGACGACGCGGGTTGCGTTCTGCACCGTGTAGTGGGTGGCCAGCCAATGTGAATCGGTTTCTGCGACGGCACCTTGCGGCCCGCCGGTGCCGCGGATGAGTGCGTAGATCAGGTACCCGACGATCACCACCACGCACACGACGACGAGCGCCTCGACCCACGCCATCATCATGGCCGCTCCTCACCATCGGGCCCGGGAGCTATCGGGCCTGGTAGCTCTATGGTGCACCCAACGGCGCATCGCCGTGGGAGTGAGACGAGGGCGGCAGGTGAGGCGACTACCCTGAGCAGGCGGCGACCCAGCGCTCGAGCACGTCAGCGGCCGCACCGGTGTCGACGGCGTCGGCGGCGCGGTCCAGGGCCGGGCGTAGCTGATCGACCAGCGCGCCGTCCGACGCCGTCGTAGGCCACCAGCGCAGCCGCCGCGTTGAGCAGCACCGCGTCGCGCACGGGGCCCTTCTCCCCCTCCAGGAACCGCCGCGTCGACCTCGGCGTTGCGCGTCGCGTCGCCGCCGCGCAGCGCGTCCGGCGGCGCAGCGGGGATGCCGAGGTCCGACGGGTCGAGCCGCTCCTCGCGCACCTGCGCCGTCGCGCACCATCCACACCCGCGACGTCGTGGTCGTCGTCAGCTCGTCCAGGCCGTCGTCGCCGCGGAACACCAGCGCCGAGACCCCGCGCCCGGCCAGCACACCGGCGACGATCCCGGCCATCCGGCCATCGGCAACGCCGACTGCCTGCGCGGTCGGCTTCGCCGGGTTGGCCAGCGGGCCGAGGAAGTTGAACGTCGTCGGGATGCCGAGCTCGCGGCGCGGTACGGCCGCGTGGCGCAGCGCCGGGTGGAAGACCGGCGCGAAGCAGAAGGTGATCCCGACCTCGACGGCGATCTCGGCGACCCGAGCCGCCGGCAGGTCGAGCCGGATGCCCAGCTCCTCCAACAGGTCGGCGGCGCCGCAAGCCGACGACGCGGCCCGGTTCCCGTGCTTGACCACCCGGACGCCGGCGCCGGCGGCGACGAGCGCCGCCATGGTGGAGATGTTGACCGTATGCGCGCGGTCGCCGCCGGTGCCGACGACGTCGACGGCCGGACCGGGAATGCTGATCGGCGTCGCGTGGTCGTACATCGCCTGCACCAGGCCCTCGACCTCGTCGACGGTCTCACCCTTGGCGCGCAGCGCGACGACGAACCCGGCGATCTGAGCCGGCGTGGCCGAGCCGCTCATGATCTCGGCCATCGCCCAGGCGGTCGCCTCCGCGGGCAGGTCACGGCGGTCGAGGAGAGCGGACAGGACCGCGGGCCAGGTCTGCGACGTGGTCACGACATCGTGGAGAGCGCGCCCATCCGCTCGCGCATGAGCCGGGCCACGGCGGTGCCAACGGCGACCGGATCCAGCGGGTGCGGCACAGCCGCCTCCGCCCGCGACCACGTGGCGAGCCAGGCGTCCTGCGGACGCCCGATCAGGACCAGGATCGGCGGGCACCTGTAGATCTCGTCCTTGAGCTGCCGGGCCAGGCCGAGGCCACCGGTGGGCACTGCCTCACCGTCCAGCACCACCACGTCGGCAAGTCCCGAGTCGAGTGCCTTGATGACGGCAGGGGCGGTCGCGCATTCGAGGAATTCGAGCCTGGGCAGATCCGTGGCCGGCCGCCGTCCGACGGCGGCCCTCACCTTCTCCCGGGTGGTGCGGTCGTCGCTATAGACGAGGAGCGTCATGGTCGGCTCGGACTTGCTCATCCGGTGTCCTCCGCGAGGGTGGCACGGTGTGCGTCGGGCTCTGCGCGGATGGTACCGGTCTCGGCCTATAGGCACGGGTCGCGGTCAGCACAGCGGCTGGCCCAGTGTCCAGCAACACGCCGCTGAAACTGAATGCCGGGTCGGGGTGTGCAGTCCGGCCCCTGTCGACATAATGGCGACCGTGGCCACGACAGTCGGGTACAGCACGCCCTTGCCGGCACCGGAGCGCCCAAACATGGTGTCGGTGGGCACGATCGTCTGGCTGTCCAGCGAGCTGATGTTCTTCGCCGGGCTGTTCGCGGTGTACTTTACGCTCCGGTCGAACGCCCCAGCGGTGTGGGAAACGCAGTCAGCACTGCTCAACATCCCGTACTCGACCGTGAACACGATCATCCTGGTGCTCTCGTCGGTCACCTGCCAGATGGGGGTGCTGCGAGCCGAGCGCGGTCAGGTCGGCAGGACCGGTAGCGCGCTGAACGTCCGGTCCTGGGGACTGCGGGAGTGGTTCGTCCTGACGTATCTCATGGGCGCGGTCTTCATCGCCGGGCAGGTTTTCGAGTACGCCAGTCTCGTCCAAGAGGAAGGCCTCACTCTTTCCAGCGATCCCTACGGCTCGATCTTCTACCTGGCGACCGGCTTCCACGGCCTGCACGTCACCGGTGGCCTCATCGCCTTCGTGCTGGTGCTGGGTCGGACCTTCATGGCCCGACGGTTCACCCATGAGCAGGCCACCAGCGCGATCGTCGTCTCGTACTACTGGCACTTCGTCGACGTCGTATGGATCGCGCTGTTCCTCACCATCTACGTGATCAAGTGACGAGGAACGACGTGTCCGCGATCTCCGCCCACCGCCGCCACCGCCTCGCCCCCGTCGCCGTCCTGCTGATCGCCCTGTTCGGCCTGGGAGCGATCTATGCGGCGTTCGCCCCAGAGAGCAGCGCCCAGGTCCAGGCGTCCACCTCGGCCGAGGTCGAGGAAGGCAAGAAGCTGTTCACCATCGGCTGCGCCTCCTGCCACGGACTGGGTGGGGAAGGCCAGATCCGCGACGACGGCACCGTGCTCGGCCCGTCGTTGATCGGGGTCGGTGCTGCCGCCGTGCACTTCCAGGTGAAAACTGGACGGATGCCGATGGCTGCTCCCTCCGCCCAGGCTCCCGAGAAGGAAGTCGCCTACACCGACGAAGAGATCGAGAAGCTGGCGGCGTACGTGGCCTCGCTCGGTCCCGGCCCGGCAATTCCCGACGACGAGGTTCTGGACATTTCGCAAGGCGATGTCGGGCGAGGCGGCGAACTGTTCCGGATCAACTGTTCGGCATGCCACAACACGACCGGCCAGGGCGGGGCGCTGTCCTACGGCAAGTACGCCCCGAGCATCAGCGGGTTGCCGCCCCAGATCATCTACGAGGCGATGATCACCGGCCCGCAGTCCATGCCGGTCTTCAACGACGACACCCTCTCCCAGGAGGAGAAGCGGGACATCATGGCCTTCCTCGACTCGGTCAGCAACGAGCCCAACCCCGGCGGCCTCGGCATCGGTCGCGGTGGGCCGGTGCCCGAGGGGCTGTGGGGCTGGCTGATCGGCGTCGGCGGCCTGATCGGCGTCGCCGTCTGGCTGGGGACCAAGGCGTCGTGAGCACCCAGGAGAGGCCACCGATGTCCGAGCAGACGGGACAACACGTTCCGGGCGGCGCGCACGGCGGGGCCGAGGTGGAGTTCCCGGGCGAGGACGTCGAACGGCCGGAGCCAACTGCCGGCCCGGTGCCCGAGCCGCCGCGCGGTGACCCCATCCCCGACCCCGGTGTCGAGCCCGATGTCGTTCGGCTGGCCGACGTCGACCCGAAGCAGGAGCGGCGAGCCGAACGCCAGGTCGCGGGCATGTTCGGACTTGCCTCGTTGCTGGTCATCGGCTCGGTCATCGCATTCGTGTTCCTGCCCATTGCCGACCAGGGTGAGGACGTGGTCGCGGCGGTTCGGTTGTCGAACCTGGCCCTGGGCTTGACCCTCGGCCTGGCGTTGTTCCTCATCGGTGCCGGAGCCATCCACTGGGCCAAGAAGCTCATGCCCGACCACGAGGTTGTCCACGAACGGCACGAGTTGCGCAGTACGGACGAGGTCCGTGCGGCAACACTCGCGGAGTTCGAGCAGGGCGTGGAAGACAGCGGGTTCGGCCGGCGCAAGTTGATCCGCAACTCGCTGATCGGCGCGATGCTGCTGCTTCCATTGCCGGCGATCGTCCTGCTGCGTGACCTCGGTCCACTGCCCGGCAACATCAAGGCCCATACGATCTGGGGTCCGAACGTCCGGGTGATGACCGACGCCCCCGAACCCAGGCCGCTACGGCCGTCCGACATGGAAATCGGGTCCCTGGTCAACGCCATGCCGGAAACCTTCGAGGACCTCCCGGAAGAGGGGCCTGACCGCCTCAATGCGCGGGCCAAGTCTGCGGTGATCATGGTCCGGATGCTGCCAGAGGAAATCACCGCCGCGCCCGGACGGGAGAACTGGAGCGTCGAGGGCATCCTTGCCTTCTCCAAGATCTGCACCCACGTCGGCTGTCCGATCAACCTCTACGAGCAGACGTCGCACAACGTGCTATGCCCCTGCCATCAGTCCACCTTCGATCTCGCCGACAACGGCAAGGTCATCTTCGGCCCGGCGGCCCGTAACCTGCCGCAGCTTCCACTCGCCGTGGATGACGAGGGATACTTGGTGGCGCAGAGCGACTTCACCGTGCCGGTGGGGCCCAGCTACTGGGAGCGGGGATGAGCGTCGTCGTCAACGCTGCAGGCAAGGTCGTCAGCTTCGTAGACGACCGGATCACCATCAACAACTGGCTCAAGCGCAACCTGCGCAAGGTCTTCCCCGACCACTGGACGTTCCTGCTCGGCGAGATCGCCCTCTACAGCTTCATCGTGCTGCTCTTGTCGGGCGTCTTCCTGACTCTGTGGTTCAAGCCATCGATGGCCGAGGTGTTCTACGACGGCGCATACATGCCATTGCACGACGTGAAGATGTCCCAGGCCTTCGCCTCGACGCTGGACCTGTCGTTCGAGGTCCGTGGCGGGTTGCTGATGCGCCAGATCCATCACTGGGCCGCATTGCTGTTCCTCGCCGCGATGTCGGTGCACATGCTGCGCATCTTCTTCACCGGAGCGTTTCGCAAGCCGCGCGAGATCAACTGGGTGATCGGCTCGCTCCTGCTGGTGCTTGGTGTGGCGGCTGGTTTCAGCGGTTACTCGCTGCCCGACGACCTGCTTTCGGGCACCGGAATGCGGATCATCGAGGGTGGCATGCTCGCCACTCCCGTGGTCGGGACATACATGTCGTTCTTCCTCTTCGGGGGCGAGTACCCGGGCGACGACATCATCCCCCGACTCTTTTCGATCCACATCCTGCTCGTCCCCGGGCTCATCCTGGCGCTGGTCACCGTGCACCTGATACTGATCTGGTACCAGAAGCACACCCAGTGGGGCGGCCCTGGGCGCACGGAAAACAACGTCGTCGGCTTCCCGCTGCTGCCGATCTATGTGGCCAAGGCAGGCGGGTTCTTCTTCATCGTCTTCGGCATGATCGTGCTGATGTCGGCCACCATCCAGATCAACCCGGTCTGGCTCTGGGGGCCGTACGACACAGCGCTGGTCAGTGCCGGGACACAACCGGACTGGTACGTCGGCTTCCTCGACGGCGCTTTACGGATCATGCCCAACTGGGAGACCAGGCTGTTCGGGTTCACCCTGAGCTGGAACGTGCTCGTCCCGGCCTTGGTCCTGCCCGGCTTGATCCTGACGCCGTTGATCCTCTATCCGTGGCTGGAGCAGTGGATCACCGGAGATCACCACGAGCACCACATCCTGGACCGGCCACGCAACCAGCCAGTGCGCACCGGGATCGGCGTGGCGTTCATCACCTTCTACATCTTGCTGTGGATTGCTGGAGGCAACGACTTCTTCGCGACGATCTTCGAGATACCGGTCAACTGGATCACCTGGTTCATGCGGTTCGCAGTGATCATCTTGCCGCCGGTCATGTTCTGGGTGACCAAGCGGATCTGCATCAGCCTGCAGCGCCGGGACCGGGACAAGGTGCTACACGGTCGTGAGACCGGAGTCATCATGGTCAGCCCGGACGGTGAGTACTCCGAACTGCACGCACCGATCCCCCAGGTGGCCGCCTACGAACTCACTGCACACCGTCGCCAGGTCCCACTGCAACTCGAGCCGGAGACCGACGAGAACGGCATCCCGGCGCCGAACCGGCGAATCGAGAAGGTCCGCGCCAAGCTCTCGTCGTTCTACTTCGGCGACGTCGTGCAGAAGCCGACGACCCGCGAGCTCGAGCTGGCTCACCATGACGGGCACGGCGACGGTCATGGCGGCGAACACGAGGCGCTCGAAGCGGTCGGCGAGCAGCATTCGGGAGCACCCAGCGAGGTCACCAGCCGGGATCACTGACGCCGCGGGCCTCAATCGGGGCTGGACGTTCATTGAGCCCATTCGCGGACCCGAACCGTCGACCCCTTCGTACCATGTAACAGGCATCCACCCGTCGGAGGGGGTTCGACCAGTGTCGCGACGGGGCTGGGTCCTGTTCATCGCGATGGGCGTCATCTGGGGGATCCCGTACCTGTTGATCAAAGTAGCCGTTGCCGAGTTCTCCCCCGCCTCCCTGGTACTGGCTCGCACGATGCTCGCTGCCGCTTTGCTGATGCCCATCGCCGCCATCAACGGTCACTTGCGCCCGCTGCTGCCGTTCTGGCGCCCGCTGCTCGTATATACGGTGATCGAGATCTGCATCCCATGGCTGCTGCTCGGCTATGCCGAACAGCAGTTGTCCAGCTCACTGACCGGCCTGCTGGTTGCGTCCGTGCCCCTCGTCGGCGCCGTCCTGGTGTGGGCCACCGGGCACGAGCGTCTGGAGAGCCGACGAGTGGTCGGGCTGCTCGTCGGTTTCGCAGGAGTCGCCGCCCTGGTCGGCTTCGACGTCGACTCCGCCAACCTGCCGTCGGTCGCGGCCATCGTGGGTGTCGCGTTCTGCTACGCGCTGGGTCCACTGATCCTGGCCCGAAACCTGTCCGGCCTGCCTGGGATGGGCGTTGTCGCCGCGTCACTTGCGATCACCGCGCTGATCTACCTGCCGTTCGGTGGCGCTCAGTGGCCGCAGAGTCCGATATCCACCCAGGCCTGGCTCGCCGTCGTGGGCTTGGCCATCGTGTGCACGGCGCTCGCGTTCCTGGTGTTTTTCCAACTGGTGGCCGAGGTAGGTCCCGCCCGCGCGACGGTGATCACCTACCTCAACCCGGTCGTCGCCCTGGTGCTGGGCGTGATCATCCTGGACGAGGCAGTCACCCTCGCGATACTCGTCGGCTTCGGCCTGATCCTGATCGGGTCCGTACTCGCGACCGTCCGAGACCGCACCGTCGCGGCCACGCCGAGGCAACGGGTCCGTGATGTCGACTCGGAGTGCCTGTCCAATCCGCTTGCGGAGCCCTGACTGGCGTGTTCCAGTCAGCCCGACGAGGTGGTACTACAGGGATCATGGCGGTGCGACCACGCATCCAGCCGGTCTTGGTCACGGCGGTGCTCTGGGCGTCGGTCCTGAGCGCATGCACGGCAGACCGCGCCGACGACGCGGCCGGCTCCGACCTGCCGGCGGCCACGACGACAGCTGGCGCATCCACAGTCGAGCCAGCGCCCTCGGCGACACCTGGCCAGCGCTGCTCCGAGGCCACCGACATAGCTGTCACCGATACCGCGACGGTCACATTCGGCCCGATCAACGGGGTCGAAGCCACGACCGCAGGCGGCCAGCCGTTGACGGTCGTCGGTACGGTCTACTCGGCTGACTGCCGCCCGCTGGCCGGTGCCAGGTTGTCGATGTGGCAGACCGACGGCAACGGTGAATACGGCCCGGGCCACGGCACCGACGACATGCGCTGCTGTTATCTGGGCGGCAACGTCATGACAGATGCCGACGGCCACTTCCAGCTGATCACCGTACGGCCCGCGCATTACCGCGCTGAGCCGAACCCGCCACCGGCCCACATCCACCTCGAGGTGCAACATTCGGACGCGCCTCCGCTGCAAACCGAGATCGTGTTCGCCGACGACGACCGCCTGCCGGCAAACGCCGGGAGCCTCGGCTACATCGTGACCAGTCCCACCCGAGAGGGCGAGAGCTGGCGCGCCGTCGCCGAAATCGTGATGGGTGGTGGTGCCGACGCCGGTTGAGGGCTCGGTCAGTGCGCGAACTCTCCGCGGTAGTACTCGAAGATCAGACCGACGACCGCCATCGCGCCCAACGCAACCCCGATGATGAACAGCCACCAGGCGAACACCAGCCCGAGCATGACCACCGCAGCCGAACCGGCGCAGGCCAGCGGCCACCAGGAGTGCGGGCTGAAGAAGCCGTACTCACCCGCCATCTCCTCGATCTCGCCGTCCAGCCGGTCCTCCGGCCGGGGGTAAACCTTTCGGGACGTGTAGAGCAGGTAGAACGCGACCAGCGCGGACAGCCCGAAGGTGAGGACCAGCGCAGTGGTACCGGTCGGGTCCTGGGAGAGGTACCAGTAGATCGGCGTCACGATGATGAAGAACACCGTGAGAATCGTGAAGATCACGCCTTCCAACCTCACGACGGGCGCTCCTGGGTGTCGGCCGCGCCGAGGGCTTCTTGCAGCAGACCGGCGTCAGCGGGCTTCTTCTCCTGGATCGCGGCGACCTCGGGGTACTTGAAGTCGAAGGCGGGCCGCTCGCTGCGGATGCGCAGGGATCGAGGTGAAGTTGTGCCGCGGCGGCGGGCAGGAGGTCGCCCATTCCAGCGATGCGCCCCATCCCCACGGGTCGTCGACGGCGACCTTCGGCGAATGCTGGGACTTCCATACGTTGTACAGGAACGGCAGTGTCGAGGCGCCGAGCAGGAACGCCCCGACCGTCGACACCTGGTTCAGGAACGTGAAGCCGTCCTCGGGAAGGTAGCTGGAGTATCGCCGCGGCATACCCTCCACGCCGAGCCAGTGCTGGACCAGGAACGTGGTGTGGAACCCGATGAACAGCATCCAGAAGTGGATCTTACCGAGCCGCTCGTCGAGCATCCGGCCGGTCATCTTCGGCCACCAGAAGTAGAAGCCGGCGAACATGGCGAACACCACCGTGCCGAACACGACGTAGTGGAAGTGCGCGACGACGAAGTACGAGTCGGAGACCTGGAAGTCCAGCGGTGGCGAGGCCAGGATGATCCCGGTCAGTCCGCCGAACAGGAACGTGACGAGGAACCCGAGGGCCCACAGCATCGGTGTCTCGAACGTGATCGAGCCACCCCACAGGGTGCCGATCCAGTTGAAGAACTTCACCCCGGTCGGGATCGCGATGAGCATGGTCATGATCGAGAAGAACGGCAGGTTGACCGACGCCGGTCACGAACATGTGGTGCGCCCACACCGCCATCGACAGCGCTGCGATGGCGATCGTCGCACCGATCAGGCTCTTGTAGCCGAAGATCGGCTTGCGGCTGAACACCGGGAGGACTTCGGTGATGATGCCGAAGAACGGCAGCGCGATGATGTAGACCTCGGGGTGCCCGAAGAACCAGAACAGGTGCTGGAAGAGGATCGCGCCGCCGCTGGACGGGTCGAAGATGTGGCTGCCGAAGTTGCGGTCGGAGAACAGGGCGAACAGCACCGCGGCGAGCAGCGGGAAGACCATCAGCACCAGGATGCTGGTCACCAGGATGTTCCATGTGAAGATCGGCATCCGGAACATCGTCATTCCGGGGGCCCGCATGCAGATGATCGTCGTGACGAAGTTGACGCCACCGAGGATCGTGCCGAAACCGGCCAGCGCGAGCCCCATGACCCACAGGTCGCCACCGACCTGAGGGGTGTAGATCGAGTTGTTCAGCGGGCCGTACACCGTCCAGCCGAAGTCGGCCGCGCCGCCCGGAGTGATGAACCCGGAGAACGCGATGAGCCCGCCGAACAGGAACAGGTAGTAGCTGAACATGTTCAGCCGCGGGAACGCGACGTCCGGCGCGCCGATCTGCAGCGGCATGACCACATTGGCGAAGCCGATGAACAGCGGCGTCGCGAAGAGCAGCAACATGATCGTGCCGTGCATCGTGAACAGCTGGTTGTAGAACTCGTCGGTGACGATCTGGCCCTGCGGCTGCCACAGCTGGGCTCGGATGAGCAGCGCCATCAGTCCGGCGATGAGGAAGAACCCGAACGACGTCATCAGGTACAGGTAGCCGATGACCTTGTGGTCGGTGGAGGTGATCCACCGGACGACAAGACTGCCCGGTTTCCTGACCCGGACGACCGGCTCGGGGACCTCGGTGGCGGTCCGCTCGACGTAGGTGGTCACTGGTCACTCCCGGTCTGGCTCAGTGGCTCGGTCGAGAACGATCCGCGCAGCGGAGCCTCGACCTCGCCGGTCTGGCCGAGATCGCGAAGGGTGTCGAGGTGCTCCTCGTACTCATTCTGCGAGACGACCTCGACGGTTGAACAGCATCCGCGAGTGATATGCCCCGCACAGTTCGGCGCATTTGCCGGCGAAACGCCCCTCCCGGTTGGGCGTCACCTGGAACACGTTGGTCTTGCCTGGGATGACGTCCATCTTCATGTAGAACGACGGCACCCAGAACGAGTGGATGACATCCGGCGAATTCAGCTCGAACCGCACGGTTTGGTTGACCGGCAGGTACAGGGTCGTGGGATCGGTCGTCGTTCCGGTGTCGTAGACGTCCTCGTCGAGGTAGTTGAACGTCCACGCCCACTGCTGGCCGACGACGCCGATGGTGACGTCCGGCTCCTCGCTGACGTCGAGCAGCTCGTCCTGGTTCTGGACGGTGAAGTAGAACAACGCCGCGATGATGGTGAACGGCGCGATCGTGTAGAGGAACTCGATGGGCAGGTTGTACCGGGTCTGCGGCGGCAGGCCGGCGTCCGCGACGGCGGTAGGCGAACGCCGCCCACAGGATCAGCCCCCACACCAGCACGCCGACGGCCAGCGCGGCGATCCACGTGCCGATCCACAGGTTGCCGACCAGCGGCGTCTCCTCGGTCGCCGGCTCGGGAAGCCCGCCGCGGCCCCACTGGTCGACCAGCTCGGCCGCGCAGCCGCTCAACCCGAGCGTCGCGGCCGTCAGGACGAGCGCGGTCGCGGCCTGTCCGCCGGCCGGCCGATCGCTGCGGTGCAGACCCACGAGGCGCCCTTCCACCCGGCTCCCCGCGCCTGCGCCGGCACGTCGGCCGAGACGCGGAGGGCAAGCTTGTTTCTGCGGATAGTCACCCTAGCGGCTGGGGCGGACCGACAGCGGGCGAGGATCGCGATTACCGTGCGTGGCGTGGACGGGTATCTTCGACGCCGCGTCCACCGAGCCGCTGCACCCGGCCGCGCGTGAGGTGCTGCTCGCCGCGCTCGACGATGGATGGGCCGACCCGGCCCGCCTCTACGGCAGCGCGCGCCGAGCCGGACTGCTGCTCGACAACGCTCGCGAGGTCGTCGCGTCGCTGGTCGGCGCCCGCGCGGACGAGGTGTCGTTCACGACCTCCGGTACCCAGGCCGTGCATCTCGCCGTGCTGGGCACGGCACTCGCCCGCCGGCGGGTCGGGAACCGGTTGGTGGTGTCCGCCGTCGAGCACTCGAGCGTGCTGCATGCCGCGGCCTCGCACGAGCGGTGGGGGTGGCGAGGTCGACCACGTGCCGGTCGACCGCACCGGCCGCGTCGATCCCGACGTCTTCGCCGGCATGCTCGTCCGGCGACACCGCGCTGGCCTGCCTGCAGGCAGCCAACCACGAGGTCGGCACCGTCCAGCCGGTAGACAGACGTGGCGGCCGCCTGCGCCGACACGTGGCGTACCGCTGCATCGTCGACGCCGCCCAGGTCGTCGGTCGACTGCCGGTTCCGTCCGGGTGGACGTTGCTGGCCGCGAGCGCGCACAAGTGGGGCGGTCCGGCCGGGGTCGGTGTGCTCGCGGTCCGGCGCGGCACCCGCTGGCGGCTGCCCGCGCCGGCACGACGAGCGCGGCGCGGGGCGGGTGCCCGGGTTCGAGGACGTCCCGGGTGCGCTCGCGGCGGCTGCGGCGCTGCGGGCCCGAAGCCGAGGAGGCCGAGACGCTCGCGGCACGCACCACGACCTGGTCGAACGGATCAGGGCGCCAGGTGCCGCGTGCTCGTGCCGGACGTCGAGGTCGTCGGTCACCCGACCGAGCGGCTTGCCGCATCTGGTGACGTTCTCCTGCCTCTACGTCGACGGTGAGGCACTGCTGACCGAGCTGGACCGGGAGGGTTTCGCCGTCTCCAGCGGGTCGTCATGCACGGCCAGCACGCTGCGTCCGAGTCACGTGCTGGAGGCGATGGGCGTGCTCACCCACGGCAACGTCCGCGTCTCGCTGGCGCGGACGACGACAGCGGCCGAGGTCGACCGGTTCCTCGACGTGCTGCCGGGCGTGGTGCAGCGAGTACGGGCCACCGCCGGGGTGGACCGGCTGTGACCCCCGACCTCGTGCTCGACTGCCGCGGAATGCGCTGCCCGCTGCCGGTCATCGAGCTCGCGCGGCAGGATCGAGCGCGGTCGGCATCGGCGGCGTCGTCGCGGTGCGTGGCCGACGATCCCGCTGCAGCAGTCGACATCCCGGCCTGGTGTCGCCTTCGCGGGCACGACTACGCCGGGGCCGGCGACCCCGTCGATGGGATCCCGTCGTTCCTGGTCCGTCGTCGCTGACGGCCGTGCCCTGTGCGACACCGACCGCGGAGCGTCTCGCAGCGAACGGCCTCAAGTACAACCACCGATGAGTGAGTGTCAGGTCTCCTCGACCTCGGCCACGATCTGCGCCGCCGCCTCGGCGCTGACGGCGTGTCTGGCGATCTTTTGGTAACCCTCAACTCCCCGCTGCAGCCGCTCGATCACATGGTCTTCCGCCACTGCGATGATCGCCGAAGTGCCCGGCGTCAGGGCCTCTCCGATCGCCTTGAGGTCCTCGTCCCGGAATCCCTTGTCCCGGACCTTGCCCCAGATCCCTCCGCCGGCGGCACCCACGAGGGCCGTGCCGATGATGCTCGGGGGGAAGATCAGACCGACCAGGCCGCCGGCGATCGCACCGCGCTTCGCCCATTTCTTCCCGCTCGGGTCAGCGGTCTCCTCGAACCTCACCTTCCCATCGGCGCCCCGAACGACGACCGCCGCGTCGATCAGATCGATCGACCCCTCCCGGTCCATCGCCCGGAAGTCCTTCAAGGCTTCCCCAGCCTGCTCCTCGTTGTCGAAGGCAGCAACAAACACTTCCAACGGGTTATCAGCCATCTCCTCGACCTCCTCGGCGACGGACTATATCCATCGTGGTCTCCCCCGAGGAGGAACCGAGCCAGCGCTCGTCCTCAGCAGATGATGCCGAACCGGCCGGAATCTGCTTCGGTGATCCTCATGTGCAGATGGATGGCCTACGCGGGCGACCCGATCCTGGTCGAAGAACTGCTCTTCCGGCCGGTCCACTCCTTGATCGACCAGAGTCTGCATTCCCGACTGGGTGCGACGACGACGAATGGTGACGGCTTCGGCATCGGTTGGTATGGCGAGCGCCCCGAACCGGCGGTGTTCAAGAGTGTCCATCCCGCCTGGAACGACCGCAACTTGCGCGAGGTCGCCAGCCAGATCAGGACACCGTTGATGTTCGCACATATCCGCGCGTCGACCGGGACACCAGTGCAGCGCAGCAACTGCCACCCGTTCCGGTATGGGCGGTGGCTGTGGATGCACAACGGCTCGGTGGCCAGCTACCCCGACCTCAAACGGGACCTGATGATGGCGGTGGACCCGTCGCTCTACGCCGACATCGAGGGTTCGACGGACTCGGAGACCCTCTTCTTCCTGGCACTGACGTTCGGGTTGACCGATGATCCGGTCACAGGTGTCGAGCGTGCGGTGGGCTTCGTCGAGGACGTGGCGCCGGCGGCGCGGAGTAGAGCACCCGGTTCAGATGACCGTGGCCACTACCGACGGGGTGTCGATGTGGGCTTTCCGCTACTCGAGCGAGGGCGGACGAGGTCCCTGTTCTACTCCACCGACGTGGCCAAGCTGCGGGAGCTTCACCCAGAGGTCGAGGTCTTGAATCGGTTGGGCACCGAGACCCGCGTCGTCGTCTCCGAGCCGCTCCGCGACCTCAGCGAAGCCTGGAACGAGGTGCCCGAATCTTCCTGCGGCATTGTCCGGCCAGGGGCGGACGAGATCCGCCCGTTCCGGCCTGAGAGTGCGGCCGTTCCCGGCTAGCCGGCCCCGCAGCGTTGGGCACATTGGTGATCCACTGCAGCACTTTGCTAGCGCTCGGCGCCGCGCAGGCTCCCGCTGACTTCCCCGGCCGGGTCGTAGACCGCGCAGTGAACCAAGCGGTCGCCGGCGAGCCAGCCCTCCTCGCTCGGTGTCATGAACCTGATCTCGAGCGCCGATTGCTCATAAGGCAGTCCGACGAAGCCCTCAAACTCCGCGATGCACAACTGTTCGGCCTGCGCGTCGATCGCCTGGTAGCCAGGGAATCTCGTCCCCGTCGGGAAGGTTCACAGAGGCGAATACCTCGTGGCTGTGCGGCTCCGAGCACGGCACGGTCTCGACGCTGAAGGTTCTTCCGCGGCCGGGGATTCGGCGAGGCAATCGCCGACCTCGAGGTCGGCCAGGTAGATGTCTTCGGCCTCGGTTGGCGACGTGTCCTGCGCGCCGGCGCGGAGGTCTCGGCGACGGTGCTCTCGGCTGCCGGCGAAACGGTGCTCTCGGTGTCTACCGAGGCTCCTCGCTCTGATCCGCGAACACACCGACCAGGATCAGCAGACCGACGACCGAGAGGACCATCGCGACCGCGCTGGTGATGATTCCCCACAGCGCCATCGTCCCGTTGGTGGCCTCGCCCCGCTCGGCGCGGCCACGACCAACGAAGCCGAGGACCAGGCCGATGACCCCGAGAATCCCGGCGACCCAAAAGAACAATGGGATGATGCCGGCGAGCACGCCGATGATCCCGAGGATGAGAGCGGTGGATCCCCAGGCCGTTCCGCGGTGCCTGTTGGGCGACAGGCTCCGGCTGGTGGGCGGAGATCGCGGGTGCTCCGGTCAGGAATGTGGGTGTGGCACGGGTCGCATAGTCAGTACATGCCGTTTCAGGAGTTGAGGATGGCGCTTTTCTGCGCCTCGAACTCGGCGTCGGTCAGCACGCCCTGTTCCTTCAGTTGGCCGAGATCCTTGAGTTGGGCCAGCTTGCTGTCCATGTCGTCCGCTGGTGCGGCCGGGGCTGGTGCGGCGTAGACCGGCTGCTGCTGTTGGTAGGCCTGCTGCTGACGTATGCCTGTGCCTGTTCCTGCTCGGCCCACCGGCCGGCCTGCCGCCGCGAGACCCGGTTGGACACCGCGGTTGCCGTCCCGGCGACCACGGCGGTGCGCGCGACTCCTCGAATAAGTCCTGGCATGTCGTTCCCTTCCTGTCTGTCGTTGGCGACTCAGGTCTCGGACTGCGACGCGGCTGGCGCTTCGGTCCTGGCTTCGGCGGCATCGAGTGCGGCCAGCAGAGCCTGAACCGGAATCCGCCCGCTGGCGACGAGCTGGGCACCGCCGCGCCGGAGCGCGGCGGCGAACGGCGCCGCCCACACGTTCTCGTAGACCAGGATCCCCGCCGAGCTACCCGGCTCGAGCACGCCACCGGCCTCGGCGATGTCGTCCTCGTCGAGCAGCCCGGAGGAGGCTCCCTCGAACACGGCCAGGTCGAGCTTGCCGTCGTCGATCCAGGTCGGTGATCGCCATCCCGCTGACGGACCCGTCGAGCTCCTTCTTGACGAACACCAGGTCGAGGATCCGGATGATGCCCCGGTCGACCAGGTCGACCAGCAGGGGCAGGCCCTCCCCGGTCATCCGGCTGCCGGGGAACTCGACGACCAGGTAGTCGATCGGACCCATCTGATCAAGATCGTCGGCCACGTACATCCCTCCCATGTAACGTCGTGACCGATCGGTGGTCGGTACCCTACGCATTGATCACCCACGTCGCCCACATTCCGCGCCGTTCGAGGCTACGTCGGCGAACCTGCGGCACCACAGGAGGAGGGGCCGATGCGGTTGGTGCCCAGGCAGTTGCAGCGAGCCGGAATGACCGGGAATGTCCCTTACTACGGTGGCCGGTTCTCTCCGGCGCAGGCCTACGCGGCGGCCCACCCATCCGGCCCGCCGGCGCCGCCGACGACCCGCGCGGGAAGCCAGGCGGACACGCTCGCAGCCCTGCAGCATCTGCTCGACAAGGGCGTGATCACCACCGAGGAATATGAGGAAATGCGGGCACGGGTGGTGGCGTAATGGGACCGGTGCAGGTGTTGGTCGTCGGTTTCGACCGACCGACGTTCTCCGGTGAGGTGCTCGCGGAGCTGACGCGGCTGCGGGAGGCCGGGATTGTCAGGCTCGTCGACTTGCTACTCCTCTCACGCGCCGAAGACGGCACATTCGAGACCCTGGCGACGCCAGACGGCGCGAACGCCGATCTCGGTGGGCTGGCGGCTGCCGTTCTCGGCTGGCCCGAGGGTGAGGCGAACGCCGAGTCAGTGCTTGACGCCAGCTCCGACGACCTCACGGCCTGGTCGCTGGCCGATGCGGTACCACCCGGCTCCGCCGTAGCCGTCGCCCTCATCGAGCACATCTGGGCGACGCCCTTGACCGAGGCGATCCAGCGGGCCGGTGGCAACCCGCTCGAGGAGACGTGGTTGGCGCCCGGCGACCTCGAGGTGCTCGAGGCTTTGATCGTCCAGCGCGGCCGCTGAAAGCCCGGGATCGCCTCACTCCGTCGGGTTCGCTGCCCCCAGGGCTGCCTCGAGCTCGGTCGCCACCGCGTCCAAATCCTGGGGCAGCGTGTCGGTGGCCCCGGATCCGACCAGTTCCTGCATGCGGGCGCGAGACGCTCGCACGGCGTCGCGCAGGGTCCGCGCGCGAGTGCGACCGGCGTCATCCGGAGCGGAAGCCTCGAGCGCGGTCAGCCGATCCTCGACGGCGGAGACCCGGCTCGACCCGACGGCCCAACCGCCCGCGACCTGCTCGGCGGAGCCTGCCTGCCGCAGCTCGGGGATGAGCACGCGGGCGAACCAGGCCACCTCGTCCTCGGCAGCCGCAAGGTCGGCCATCCACGCCCGGCGCCGACGTGCCCTCATGAGAAGCGGAACCGCCACCGCGACCGCGAGTGCGACGGCTGCAAGTAGCCACCACAACCAGGAGGGGGCACCGGTCGTGGCCGAAGACGGGGCCGCTGCCGACGACAACGTCGTCGGCGACGGCGACGGAGCTCGGCGACTCCGTCACGTCGGAGTCGGTGACGGGCTCGGCGACTCCGTCAACGTCGGACTCGACGGGTCGGTCGCCGTCGGGGTCAGGGTCGGGGTTTCCGGACGTATCGGTGACGGGGCGGGGCTCGGAATCGTCGCCGTCGGGGTCGGCGCCTCCGACTGTATTGGTGACCGGGTGAGGCTCGGGATCGTCGCCGTCGGTGTCCCCGGGTCGATCGGTGACCGGGTGGGGCTCGGGATCGTCGCCGTCGGGGTCGGTGGTGAGATCGCCGAGCGTGATGGTGTCACCGATGGCAGTTCAGGGGAGCCATTCCCTTCGCACGAGATGAGCAACAGCGCAGCCGCCGTCAGACCAACCGCTCGCATCACGAACGGCAGCGAGACCGCACTGCCGAAGCCAGCTCTTGTGATCACGTCCCCCTTTCACAGGTCACGATCTGCTGAGCTGACTCGTACATTGGCGGCAGTAGAAGAGCGGCCGCACACCGTGAGCGTTGGACTCGGCTTCCTGCGTTCCGGACTCGGAGTGGGCGTCACACTGGCCTAGTCGGCCAACGTCGTCAAGTCCACGCAATTCGCGATCTGAGCTGCCTAGATCCGACCATCTCGGCTGAGGAAGGGCTCACCGATGCTCCAGCCGAGGAAGAGGCCTGAGCGTTCGGACGTACCGGGTGGCCGGTTGCGTCACCGCACAGTGGAGACGGCACGTGCCGGGTTGACCGCGACCTCCGGCGCGTACTCGGCAGGCTGCCGGTGCCGGCGTCGGCGCACCCATTTGTCGACCTCGACCACAACGGGAACAACCAGTGCCAGGCCGATGCAGGCCAGCCACTGCAGTCCGCTCAGCGGCTGGGTGAGCAGGCCGCGCTGCAGGAAGGGCAGCTCGGTGGCCAACACGACCAGGGCAACCGGGATGGCGAGCCATTTCACGGCCGACAGGATCGGGGGCACCAGTCCGCTGGTCGG
>CAWCED010000037.1:0-125578 GCA_963794465.1 uncultured Actinomycetota bacterium
ATTGTCGGCGCCGGGTTCGGGACCTGACCGACCAGGCTCATTCGGCGGTAAAAGTGAAGCTCGTCTGACCGTGCGGCTGCTTGGCGAACGCGAATGCCTTGCTCGGTTCGACTCGGAACACCAGCGCCACGTGCTCCCCTTCACCGAATGCGCCGTTACCGACGTCGAAGTGCCAGACACTGCCGTACTTGGCCTCGATTCCGTCGGCCAATCGCTGCAGAGTCGCTTGATCGGTGACACGAATGGCCGTGCCTTCGACGACGACGTCGATGCCCTGAGCCCACGAGTTGGTCCCGGTGATCAGTGCGACCTGCAGGTGGCGTTCGAGGTTGCGAGCTTTCTGTTCCTGCGGACCGGTGCAGAAGTGCACGGCCCCGTCCTGCCACACCCCGATCAACGGCGTGACGTGCGGTCGGCCATCGGTCCGGATGGTAGTCAGCCAATACAGTTCGGCCGCCTCGAGTACGCCGGCCGCCTCCGGCCACGACGTCGGTCCGGATTCAGCGTCGCTAAATCGGCTGTCGAGCTCTGCCGTCGGTTGGGGGCTGGACATCGATGCCTCCTCGATCGGATACGCGTCTGCCAAAGTACAGGCAGACATTCACACGGATCGCCGATCATCGAAAGGCGGCGTCATGGCGAAGACCAAGGACGATCCGGCGGCTGTGGACGAGTATCTCGCGGGTTTGTCATCGGACCGGCGAGAGGTTCTCGAGGAGCTGCGGCGACTCGTCAAGTCCACCGTCCCTGAGGTCCGTGAGCGCATCTCCTACGGCACAGCTGTGATATTTGCCCTCGACGGCGACCTGGTCGGCTTCGTCGCGCAGCCGAAGCATCTGTCGTTCTTTACCATGAGCCCGAAGCTTGCCAAGGAGATGAAGGCGGAGATCGGGAAGACGCACCAGGTCTCCGGCGCGACCATTCACTTCACGGCGGAGAACCCGTTGCCGACGCCACTCGTGCGGAAGATCCTCGCGGCTCGCCTCGCGGAGCGAGCCCGGTGAGCGGCTAGCTCAGGCTCGCGATCAGGTCCTTCAGGGCTTGTGTCAAAGTGGCCTGGCCGTCGGAGTCGTCGAGTCGCCGGAGGGCATTGTTCAGCTGATCCAGGGCCGACGCGGTCTCTCCTTGATCATCCAGCTTCTCGGCCTTGTCGACTGCCTGCCGGACCTTGTCGGCGGTCTTGGCGTCGATGCCGTTCACCCGGACCACTTGGTCGAGATTGGCCAGTACGACCGCGAAGCTCGGCGCATGCACCAGCTCGGACATCAGCTGGGAGTTGAACTGGTCCAGCTGGACCTCGCTGGCCGCTTCGATCTCGTTGGCGGTCAGCTGCGCGCTCGGCACCAGCCCGAACGTGTCGAAGCCACGGGCGATCTCGGTGCCGTAGATGTAGCCGTTGTACCAATACGTCGACCAGAGGCCGCCCAGGTTGATCCGGTTCGGGTTGGTCGGATCCGGGATCGGGAACGGGCTGTTGATCGGGCCGCGGTCGAAGAAGGCGATCTCGACAGGGTCCGCGGTATTGGTGAAGTCGACCACGGACACGCCGCCCTGGTACCAGGCCTGCACATAGATGTCGCGGTTCGGTACGGGGATGACCGAGGAGTTGTGCGCTACGCAGTTCTCGTTGACGGTCTGCACTGCGGGCATCTTGTAGTAGCTCCTGAACTCCATCTGCTGCCCGTCAACGATGTCAAACAGGGCGTCGGCGCCCCACTCGGGCTTGTCGGTGCTCCGGCAGCGCGCACTGGTACCGCCGCCCCACTCGTCGGTGAACATCACCTTTTCGCCGTCGTTGCTGAACTGTGCGGAGTGCCAGTAGGAGAAGTTCAGGTCGGAGACGGCGTCCAGCCGTACCGGGTTCACCGGATCGGAGATGTCCAGCAGCACGCCGTTGCCCTGGCAGGCGCCGGCGAGCAAGCCGATCTCCGGGAACGCGCTGACGTCGTGGCAGGTGTTGGTGTTGGGCAAGGGAGAGTAGACCGTCCCGGACGGGTGCAACTGATCGGGCTGCGGGGGCGTAGGTGGTGTCGTCACGGGCACTGGCAGCGTGTTCTGCAGGCCGTTAAACGCGCCTGTATCGGGGTCGGTGAAGATCCGCGGCTGGCTGACGACCGCGGCGGTCTCGGGGGCATCCAGCGGCACCTTGATAACGTCGATCCGCCAAAAGGTCGGGTTACCCTCGGTGACTGGCTCCTTGGTGAGAGCAGCGTTCGTCGCTCCGTCGCAGCCCGCCAGCTCAAGCGGGGAGCGGATGGCCGACGTACCCGAGTTGTAGACGTAGATGTTGTCCGGGTCCTCCGGGTCGGTGACCAAGGTATGGGTGTGAGAACCGCGGCAGAGCTGTACGCCGGGAAGCTGGACCGGGTGGTCGATGTCGCTGATATCGAAGATGCGCACGCCACGGAACCGCTCCGCGTTGACCGCGCCAGGCGCACCCTGGGTGCCGCAGTCGATCCGGCCCCGGGTTTCCTCAACTGACATGAACAGCAGGACCACGTCGTGGTTGGGAGAGCGGTAGACGGAGGGATCGCCCTGGCCACCCGGGCATACGAAGGAGCCGCGCAGCGTCGGGTTGGCCGGGTCGCTGATGTTGTAGACCTGGAAGCCGTTGAAGCTCCCGACGATCGCGTTCTTGTCGATGAAAGCCAGATCGGAGTTGACGAACCCGAAGTTGCCCGGCGGAGCGTCGAAGGGCGCGACCCGGGGATCGTTGTTGAGCAGCTCAATGTTGCTGCTCGCCTCTGACCACGGGAAATACCCGGGTGCCAGGCCTTCCCGCGGATCGCCCTGTGCCGATGCCGCGAGCGGCAGCATGGCAGCGAACAGTAGTGTCGCCCCAGCTACCACAACAGTGCGCCGCCGGACGCGTCGGAATCGATTCGGAAGAACTGGCTGCGCTGCCACGGCTTCCACCTCCGGTGTTACGTTCGCCCGCCCTGCCTGGCGACGGTTGTCACACGGAACGTACCCTGGCGAGCACGTTACCGGCCGATTGGCGACTCGTCAGGGCCTTTGGCGAGATTTGGTGGGGATGGCGAACTGATGACGCTTATGCGCTGCATCGCCGTGGCGCTGGGCGTCGTGTTGCTGGCAAGTTGCAGCTCCGAGCCCGAGGACGAGGAACCTCCGGTCGTCCAGCTCGCCTCACCGGGGCAGACCAACCGCGATCTCACCGAAGAGGAGGCAGCGAACCTCGACGCTCCGGAGTACACCGACGCCGACCTGACGTTCGTTCAGTCGATGATCCCGCACCACGCCCAAGCACTGGAGATGACGGAACTGGTCGAAGAGCGCACGTCGCGTGCGGACATCCCACTGCTTGCCGAGCGCATCGAGATTTCGCAACGGGACGAGATCGGGCTGCTGGAGAGGTGGCTGACCGACCGTGGCCAGCGGATCCCCGATGCGCATTCCCATCACGAAGGCATGGGGCTGATGCCCGGCATGCTCACCGACGAGCAGCTTGCACAGCTCGAGAACGCGACCGGCGCGGAATTCGACCAGCTGTTTCTACAGTCCATGATCTACCACCACGAAGGCGCGGTGGTGATGGTCAATGACCTACTGACCGGTGGCGAGGGCGGCCAGGAGCCCGAGGTCTTTCAGCTGGCGCAACATATCGATTCGGATCAGCAGATCGAGATCGCACGGATGAATAGCCTGCTCCGTCAGCTGGCGACAACCCCCACGCCGTGACGGCGTCATGGGATCGATCATGGCTTCGATGTACGCGCGTATCAACCGATGGTGGATCCGACGTCCTAGCCTGGCCGCATGCCAACGCACGTGGTACTGCTGCGCGGGGTCAACCTCGGCAAGCGACGGGTCTCGATGGCCGAGCTCAGGACGCTGCTCGAGAAACTGGGCTACTCGGATGTCAGCACGTACGTACAAAGCGGCAACGCCGCGCTGACCAGCAAGAAGAAGGCCGAGTCGCGGATCGCCAAGGAGCTCGAGGCTGAGCTCACCAACGCATTCGGATTCGCGGTGCCCGTGATCGTACGAAGCCGTGCCGACCTCGCCGATGTTGTCAGGAACAATCCGTTCCCCGACGCCGCAGCCGACCCGACGAAGTTGCACGTGACGTTCCTCGGGCAATCACTGGACAAGTCATGGCTTAGCCACCTCGCCGCGGCCGACTTCAGGCCCGAAGAGTTCGCGACGCGCAAGCGCGAGGTCTACCTCTCGTTACCCAAGGGCCTGGGGCGCTCGAAGCTCGCGGTCGCCATGGAGAAGGCACTGCGGGGCTCGGGCACGACGCGAAACTGGCGCACCGTCACGGCGCTGCTCGACCTGGTCAACAGCTGACGGCGCCGTAGACGTCAAGCATGTCGCATCCTTTGTGACACCACCGGCCCCGAAGGCTGTGGATGTGGCCGCGCCTCACCGGCGCAGTTTGAGCTCGTACGGCGGGTCGATGCTGCCGTCGGGTCGGAGGCGGGTTCGCAGGTACTCCTCGAAGGTGCGGCTACCCCGCTCGCCGTCGGACAGGAGGTTGCCGCCGGCACGGAACGCTGCGGCAACGCGTCCGGGTAGAGGCAGCGGAAGGACCAGCCGGCGACGCCCGGTGAGAGCCAGGAAGAGTGGCAACGTCTCCTCGAAGGACTCCACCCGCGGTCCGCCGAAGTCGGGCACCCGTCCGGCCGGATCACCCAGCAGCAGGGACGTCATCCGCGCTGCCACTTCACCCACATCGACCGGCTGGCTCCGGAATCCGCGCGGTGCCAGCGCGAATGGACCCTTGGTCAGAACGATCAGGAACATGAGCACAAGGTCGTGGAACTGCGTGGTCCGCAGAATCGTCCATGGCATGCCGGAGTCCTGGATGAGCAGCTCGGTAGCCAGCTTTGCCTTGTAGTAACCAAGGGGGACCCGATCCACCCCGACAATCGAGATGTACACGACATGGGGTCGACTGCCATCGACAGCCGTCAGCAGCCGTCGGGTTCCGTCGACGTCACGCTCCGGCCTTCGGTAATCCAGGGCACTGGCACAGTGCGCGACGACGTCCACGCCCTCGACTGCCGCTTCAAGCCCTTCCCCAGTATCCAGGTCTCCCTGCACGTACCGTGATTCGAGATTCGCGCGGCGACTCAACACAGTGACCTCGGCCTTTCCGTTCAAGGACCGAACCACCTCCCGGCCGAGCACACCGGTGCCACCGGTGACCAGCACTCGCATCACTGCCCACCTCCACCCAGGCCTGACCGCGTCTCGGAGTTCTTTTCTATCGACCTGTTCGGCGTGGCGATCCGTGACAAGGCTGAGAAGTGATCTCCGTCACTCAGGCACCGGTAGGTGCCCGCCGAGCAGTGCGATACAGGTCGACTAGCTCCTGAGTCGTGGTCGCGTCCTGCGCGGTCTTGTCATCGCGCCATCGCCCGGTGAATCGCGGGAACCGCATCGCCAGCCCTGCGTCGGGCTTGAGCTGCCCCCAGCCGGCGGTGTGGTTCGGGGAGAGGGTCAGCTCGGCGCTGAGGACTTCCAGTACCAGACTCGGCTCGAACCACACGTCTGCTGGTTGGCGCGCGTCGACCCGGGCGGGTCGCTCGGTTCGGGACAGTGGCGCCAGCCGGTCGGGCAGCGCGGCCATCTCGGCGTCGGAGAATCCGGTGCCGCATTTGCCCACGGTGCGGAACGTGTCCGCAGTGGGGTCGTAGGCGGCCAGCAGCAGCGCACCGTAGAGGCCGCGGCGGCGGCCGCGTCCGGCGAACGCGCCCACGACCACCAGGTCGACGGTGTCTGCCAGCTCGGTGCGGTAGTCCCGCTTGAGTTTGATCCACAACCATCCGCGGGCACCGGCCTGGTACTCGGCGGTCGGGCTGATCGACTTGCACAGCAGCCCTTCACAGCCATCGGTGACCGCCTGCTCGAAGGTCTCGTCCAAGGCAGCGGCGGTGCTGACGTGGGTCGCCGTTGTGAGCCGTAGCCGGGCCGACGCAGTGATCGCCTCGGCCAGCCGAGCCCGCCGCTGCGGATACGACAGTCTGGTGAGGTCCTGGCCGTCGGCGTACAGCAGCTCGAAGCAGAACAGGCCGACCGGCACGTCGCGCGCGGCCTCGGCAATCCCGTGTTTACGCCGGCGGAACATGACCTCCTGGAACGGGCGTAGCTCCCCGGCTTCTGGGTCGAAGGCGACCAGCTCTCCCTCGACGATCGCTTCGCGCGGACCGAGCCCTTCTTGGAGGATTTCGACGACATCCGGGAACTGGTGACTGAGCCGCTCCAGCCCGCGGGTGAAAAGTTCGATCTGGCCGTCGGCGGTGCGGTGAGCCTGGACCCGGACGCCGTCGTACTTGTACTCAGCCGCGCATTCTCCGCCCAGCTTGACGAGGATCTGCGCGGCCTCCGACGCCCGCTGGGCGAGCATCGGCCGCACGGGATTGCCGGGGCGCACACGGATCTGCTCGACGGCTGCCAGCCCGCCGCTGGTGAGAGTGGAGGCGACCAGCCCGAGGTCACAACAGACGTTGTAGGCGCGCTCCAGCACCGGCCGGTCGGCCCGGCCACCGGCGTGGACCAGCGCGAGTGCGTCCAGGATGGTGGGCGTACCGATCCCCAACCGCAGGTTTCCCGTGACCAGGCGGAGCAAGTAGCGGGCTTCCAGCGGAGTGGCCAGGGCGAGCAGGCCGGCCAGCAGGTCCAGCTTGCGGCCCTGCGAGCCCTGCCCTTCGGCCCGCGCGATCTGGTGCAGGGTGTCGACGACGACCGCGACCTGCAAGCTGGCCAGCCGGTCGCCGGTGATGTTGCCCAGCAGCTGCTCGGCGGCCTGGCCAAGATCCCCGGTCTCGCGTAGCGACACGTTGACCTGCTCCGGGCTGGCGCCGGTAGCGGTGGCGACCGCACGGACGGCGAGCTTCTCGGCCAAACCGAGATCCACACCGGCGAACTCCGGCGCGATCAGACCCTGAGACAGATAACAGACCGTACCTATCAGCTCGGCAGGGGTTTCGGCGAGCAGTGCGGCGAGCCGATCGATCAGCGCCAGCCGTCCGCTGGCATGTTCCAAGTCGCGGTACGCCTCGGCGACGATTTCGTACTGCACGACACTCCTTCGTCTCGACCACCCGTGACCGACAACAGTGGCGGTAGTTAGACCCGCGGTCTACTGGTAGAAGCCGTCGCGCATGTTGATGCCGTGTTCGAGCCAGATCTTCATCGCGCACAGCATGCCGGTCCCGGTGGCATCAGCTTCGGGCCTGAGCCATCTAGAGCCAATATGGCTTGTATCTGAGCCAAAATGGTGTCATGATGGCGCCATGGACTTGACTCCACACATCGAAATGCTCCGGCGGGAGTTCGTGGTCGCCGCCGAGACCGGCGGCGACGACGCGCGTGCGCTCGCCGAACGCCTCGCCGCCCCGCTCGAGTCGGCGATCCGGCTCGCCTTGCTCGATTCCCTGTCGGCCGCCGCTGCGGAGATCACCCGCGAGCTCGCCCCGGGCTCGGTACATGTTCGCCTGAGCGGGCGGGACCCCGACTTCGTCGTGTTGCTCCCGCCCGCCGACCAGCCACCCGCGGTAGACGACCTCGCCAACGTGCCTGCGGCACCAGTGGATGAGGCCATTGGCGAGGGGGGCGGAACGTCGCGGATCAACTTGCGCCTCCCCGACGACGTCAAAATCAGGGTCGAGGAGGCTGCCGGCCGGGAGCGGATTTCCGTGAACGCCTGGCTGGTGCGGGCCGCGATCGCCGCCTTGCAGCCTGGCCGGTTTGCCGGGACTGCGGCTGGCTCTGGACACCGCGGTTCCAGCCGCGGACAGAACTTCGTCGGATGGGCACGCTGACCCGCCGACCACCGTCACTCACCAGCGAGCAACAGGAGCAGCAATGCCGACCTTCGACACTCCTCAACCGATCTCCGTGCGGCTCAGTCTCGGCTTCGTCGTCGCCAACGTGCGGGTCACCGCCGACGACCGCGTCGAGTCCACCGTCGAGGTCCGACCCGCTGACCCGTCCAACAAGACCGACATGAAGATCGCCGAGCAGACCCGAATCGAGTACGCCGACGGGCGGCTCACGCTTCGCGCACCGAAGCTGGGCCCGCTGTTCGGCCGGCCCGGTGCGATCGATGTCACCGTCGCGCTGCCGTCGGGCTCCGGATTGCAGGGGGAGACGGGTATGGGCGAGCTGGTGTGCGACGGCCGGCTCGGCGAGTGCCGGTTCAAGACCGGCTACGGGGAGATCCGCCTCGACCAGGTCGGTGCGGTGAACCTGAACAGCGCCAGTGGCGACGTCACTGTCGATCACGCCGACAACGGTGCCGAGATCACCGCCAGCAACGGGGCGGTCAACGTCGGCCGAATCGACGGACCGGCGACTGTGAAGAACTCCAACGGCGCCACCTGGATCGGCGAGGTCACTGGCGACCTACGTCTCAACGCAGCCAACGGTGCGGTCGCAATTGACCGGGCACACGCAGACGTCTCCGTGAAGACCGCCAACGGCAGCGTACGGCTGGGGGAAATCACCCGCGGCGCTGTGACGCTCGAGACTGCTGCCGGCTCTATCGAGGTCGGTATCCGCACGGGCACAGCGGCATGGCTGGACCTCAATACCAGCTCCGGCCGCGTCCGCAACGAACTGGCCGCGGCTTCCGGGCCCGACGACACCGACGAGACGGTCAAAGTGCAGGCCCGCACATACGTCGGCGACATCACCGTCCGCCGGATCTAACTCAACACGCGAATTCCACGCTGAGGAGAAGGCAATGTCCACACACCAACCCGCGATCGCGGCCATTGGGCTCCGCAAGTCGTACGGCAACCAACTCGTCCTGGACGGCATCGACCTCACTGTCCCGGAGGGGACCGTCTTCGCGCTGCTCGGTCCCAACGGCGCCGGCAAGACCACCGTCGTGAACATTCTGTCGACGTTGATCGGCGCCGACGGCGGTGAGATCCGCGTCGCGGGTCATGACGTGGCCGGGGCACCCGACGCTGTCCGGGACGCGATCGGCGTCACCGGCCAGTTCTCCGCGGTGGACGGTCTGCTCACCGGCGAGGAGAACCTGGCGCTGATGGCCGATCTGCGCCATCTCGACCGGGCAGAAGGCCACCAGCGGATCGCGGAACTGCTCGAGCGGTTCGATCTTGTCGACGCTGCTAGAAAGCCGGCCATCACGTACTCCGGCGGCATGCGGCGCAGGCTTGACCTGGCGATGACCCTGGTCGGCACACCGCGCGTCATCTTCCTCGACGAGCCGACCACCGGCCTGGACCCGCGCAGCCGCCGTGGCATGTGGGAGATCATTCGTGACCTCGTCGCCGGCGGCGTCACCGTTTTCCTCACCACGCAATACCTGGAGGAGGCCGACCAGCTAGCCGACCGGATCGCGCTGCTCGACCACGGACGGCTGATCGCCGAAGGCACCCCAGAGGAGCTCAAACGGCTGGTCGCGGGCGGCCACGTCGTCCTGCGGTTCGCAGATGCCAGCGGGCTCGACCATGCGGCCCGCCTCTTCGATGCCTCCGCTCGCAACGTCGACGCGCTCACCCTGCAGATCCCCAACGACGGCACCGTCCGATCGCTGCGCACCTTGCTCGGTCGCATCGACAGCGCATCGCTCGAGGTCGAGGAGCTGTCCGTGCACACTCCCGACCTCGACGACGTCTTCCTCGCCCTCACCGGCAAACCCGATACCAGCCACGTCGAGAAGCAGAAGGAGACCGTTCGATGAGCACCATCGCCTTCGCCGCGCGCGACTCGCGCACGATGCTGCGCCGCAACCTTCGCCGTATGCAGCGCTACCCGTCGATGACGCTCATGCTCATCGGCATCCCGGTCATCTTGCTCCTGCTGTTCGTCTACGTCTTCGGCGGCACCATCGGCGCTGGGATCGGCGGGGGCGCCGGTGGCCGCGCCGAGTACGCCAACTATGTCCTTCCGGGCATCCTGCTGATCAGCATCGCGAGCGGTGCCACCGGAACGGCGACCTCAGTCGCGATGGACATGACAGAAGGCATCGTCGCCCGATTCAAGACGATGGCGATCTTCCGGCCGTCCGTGCTGACCGGTCACGTCCTCGGCAGCGTGATACAGACCGTGCTCAGCCTCGTGCTGCTTATCGGGGTCGCGTTGCTCGTCGGCTTCCGGCCCAACGCCATCCCGCTCGAGTGGGCCGCCGCAGCAGGCATTCTGGTTGGTATCACGTTCGCGATCACCTGGCTGTCGGTCGCCCTCGGACTCGCGTCCAAGACCGTCGAAGGAGCGAGCAATTTGCCCATGCCGCTGATCCTGCTGCCCTTCCTCGGCAGCGGCTTCGTCCCCACCGAGTCGATGCCGACGGCCGTGCAGTGGTTCGCCGACTACCAGCCCTTCACACCCGTGATGGAGACGGTGCGCGGGCTGTTTCTCGGCACCGCCATCGGCAACAACGCTTGGCTCGCCGCTGCCTGGTGCGTCGCCATCACGGTGGTCGGCTACGTCTGGGCGAAGAAGCTGTACAACCGCGACCCCATTCGCTGATCCTCGACGATGGTGGGCGGCGCGCACGAAGGCAACGCAGAGGGATCAGAGTGCCTGGCCGGATTCGACGAGCGCCCAGGCGAGCAGGCCGAACGCGACGGTACAAGCGAATGCTCGCAGGTGGTTCCAGCGCAACCACCGAGCCTCGTCGAATCGCTCCCGCACGCCATGAAGATCAGTCATCTGGTCGACATCGCCGGCGGCCTTGATCTCATTGTTGCGCGGCACATTGACCCCGATGGTGATGACGAAGACGACGAGGTACAGCACGAGTGCGGCGCTGATCCACGGGAGTGCCGGTCTTGCGTCGTCGGAGAGGTGGAACAGCGCGGCCAGGGCAGTGAGTAGTAGCGCACCGAAGAAGGTCGCCATGAACGCGGGGTTGATGATCGCCCGGTCGAGCGCCTGGAATGCCGCTACGAAGGTCCGGTCGTCAGTGCGGCGTAGTCCCGGCATGATCGAGTTGCTGTACAGGCCGAAAACCCCCGCCATCAGGCCCATCGTCAAGGTGGCCGCGATCAGGATCACCTCGCGCAGGACGTCAGACATACCGCACCCTTCCTTGACAGCAGTTGTCCTAGAAATCAGATGGGACGTTCCTACTCGTCCGCGATCGTCAGGACCACCTTCCCGCTTCCGGCCCGGCCGTGAAGGTGCAGGAAGGCTTCCCGCGCGAGCGCCAGCGGGAAGGTCGTGTCGACGGCGGGGTGAAGTAGTCCCTCGTCTGCCAGACGGGCGAGCTCCACGAGCTGAGTCTGGTTGGGCTCGACCACGAAGTAGACCCCTGTCACCTCGTGCTCAGCACACTGCAATTCGGGTGGCTCTTCCGCTATTGAAACTAGGCGGCCGCCTGCTTCGATGACCGAAACGGACCGAGCGAGGCGATCACCTCCGACCGTGTCGAAGACGAGGCTGACTGGCTCGATCATTGCGAAGTCGGTGGCGGTGTAGTCGATGACCGTGTCGGCGCCGAGCGTCCATGGGATGTCTATTCCAGGTGCCGACGTCGTGCCGATCACGTGGGCGCCGTGCAGCTTGGCGAGTTGGACTGCGTACTGGCCGACACCGCCTGCTGCTCCGTGGATCAGCACCCGTTGATTCGACTGCAGCAGCCCATGATCGAACAGTCCTTGCATCGCGCTGAGACCTGGGAGGGGCAGGGCGGCGCTCTCGACATGGCTGAGTGTTTGCGGCTTCAACGCCAGCCGTTCGGCAGGAACGGCCGCATACTCAGCCGCGACACCATCGCCCTCGAACCCGGTCAACGCAAAGACAGATTGCCCGACCTCTATCCCGCCAGTGCCTCCTCCTGTCGCTACGACGCTTCCCGACAGCTCGTATGACGGGATAGCCGGGAGACGCTCGACCGGCCAGTCCAGTTCGTCGCGCGTGATGGCCGCCGCATGGACCCTCACCAGCGCTTCGCCGGCAGCTGGCACCGGGGTATCGATCTTCTCGTAGACGAGGTGGTTTCGACCCCCAGGAGCATGCAAGCGGACCGCCATCATGGTGGGCTGAATCGCGTCGCTGGTCATTGCGTTGTTTCTCCTCAAGATGTGAGCTCCTGATCGGGCGGTGATCCGCAGTCATGCGGCTCTGTGTTGGCACCGACACGACGAAGCGCGGCCACCAACTCTGCGCCAGTCAGACTGATATAACTGCGATCCCTCACGCCGACTGGTCACCCTCGCGGGGTCAGGATGCCCCGCTCGAACGCCGCTGCCACGGCCGCTGCGCGGTCGTTCACACCGAGCTTGGCGTAGACGTGCAAAAGGTGGGTCTTGACCGTTGCCTCACTGATGAACAGCCGGTGAGCAGCCTCTCGGTTCGTCGAGCCGTGGGCAACCATCTCCAGTACTTCGAGCTCCCGCGGGCTGAGTGGTTCACGAGCCGGCTCACGGACCTGGCTCACCAGCCGAGTCGCAACCGACGGCGAGAGCACCGCTTCGCCTCGGGCGGCGGCTCGGACCGCCCGGAACAGCTCTTCGCGAGGTGCGTCCTTGAGAAGGTAGCCAGTTGCGCCCGCTTCAATCGCCGGGAGGACATCGTGGTCGGTCTCGTAGGTCGTCAGCACCAGCACGTGTGAGGTGACGCCGCGCTCGGCCAGTCGGCCGATCGCGGCGACACCGTCGAGACCCGGCATCCGAAGGTCCATGAGGATGACATCAGGTTGGAGCAGCTCTGCGCGAGTCACGGCCTCGGCCCCGTCGGCTGCTTCGCCGACGACGTCGAAGTCGGGTTCGCCCGCGAACATCCCCTGCAACCCGTCCCGGACGACCGGGTGGTCGTCCACGATGAGCAGCCGGAGTGTCGAGTCACTCATCGGTGCTCCCGGTAGCAACGGCCGGCACAGTCGCGGAGATCGCGGTACCGCTGCCTGGTTCGGACTCGATCTCCAGGATCCCAGCCACCCGGCTCACCCGACGCCGCATCCCGGGCAGGCCGAATCCGCCGTCGCCGGCCGCCGCGCTGCCTGGTTGGAAGCCGGTGCCGTCGTCCCGGACATCAAGGGTGACGACGTCCTCCATGTACGACACGGTCAGCCAGACCTTGGACGCGTTTGCATGCTTGGCCACGTTTGCCAACGCCTCTTGGGCGGTGCGGAGCAATGCGACCTCGATCTCCGGGTGCAGCTGGCGCGCGGTTCCCGTGGTCGCGACCGCGACGGGGATTCCGTGCAGCCGCGACCACTGCTCGACGACATCGCGAATGGCGTTGAGCAGAGGCGCCTTCTCTAGAGCCGCGGGTCGCATCGCGCCGACCGAGCGACGCGCCTCGGACAGGCCCTCGCGCGCGAGTTGGGACGCGTTGGCTATGTGGCGCCGCCATTCCGCTGGCCGGTCGGCGCATTGCTCCGCTGCCTCGAGCTGGGTGATGATGCCGGTGAGCCCCTGCGCGAGGGTGTCGTGGATCTCCCCGGCGATCCTTTGCCGCTCATCGTGAACACCCGCTTCCCGGGCCTGTGTCAACAGCTGAGCCTGCAGCGCCTGGTTCTCCGCGAGCGCGGCTTCAAGGTCGCCGAGAGCTCGGCGTCGCTGCTCGTTCTGCTCGGTCATCTTGGCGCCCACGACCGTCCCACCGCCGATCGCCAAGGTCTGGATGACGATGATGGAGACGTAGACGATGATGTCGCCGACCGTGGGGTCGGCCGTTACCCCGAACGGAACAGTGTTGATCAGGACCGATGTGGCGAAGACCCCGAGGAAGGTGGCGTACCAGGGGCCCAGCAGGGCGGCGTGGAAGAAGCCGGTGATGGTGAAGATGAAGAACAGCGGCTCCCACACCATGAGCACCGTGGCCAGGAGCAACATGCCGGTGAAGTAGACAGCTGCGAGTGCGGGCTGCTCCCGGCACCGATCGGCCCGCTTTGTGTACATCACGTACACCCAGCCGGCCGTCACCGCGACCAGCGCCAGCGTGCCGAGCCGATGCGACCAGCTTTGGTCCGGTTGACCCAGGGCCACTGCGGTGCTGATGGCGAGCGTGGCGTACGGGACCCAGCGGAGCGCCCGATTGAACCACCCTTCCCAGTCGGTCACTCCCACCTGAACAACCTAACCGCCGCTAGACCGGCGATCGCGATCCAGATCACCAGAACGACGAGGTTGAACAGCTGGGGCCAGTCGCCCGCCAGCGTGTCCTGCATCGCTTGCACACCGGACCCGATGGGCGTCGCGTCGCTGACCGCCCGGAGCGAATCCGACATCGCCTCGCGCGGGAAGTACACGCCGGCAAGGAACAACGCCGGGAAGTAGACCGCCATCCCGATTCCGGTCGCGACGGATGCGCGGGGAGCGACGGCCGCGATGACCAGCCCTACAGCGAACATTGCGGCCGCGACGAGCACGAACGTAGCGAGGAAACCCAACGGGTTCCCCGTCGCCTCGACGTCGAAGCCGATCACGGCCACGGCGATCGTCAAGATCACGGCGGCAACGGCCACGCCGACGTTGAGCAGCAACTGGGCGCCCAACAACTTGGCCGGCCCCACCGGCGTCGTAGCCAGGCGGCGAAGGATGCCCTTCTCTCGGTACGTGGCCAGGTACGTCGGGAACGTCGACAAGGCCAGCGTGGCGAGAGCCAACCCTATGACAATCGGCAGGTATAGATCGATAAGACGCTGGCCGCCGAGGTCCGCGTTGGGCTCCCGGAAACCCGGGATGAACGCGCCGAGCGCCAAGAGCAAGGCGGGCGGGAATGCCAGGCCGAAGAACAGCGCCATTCCGTCTCGACGAAACAGCTTCCACTCAACGGTGGTCATGGTGGCGAGGGCAGACATCGGATCTCCTAGCTGTGGTTAGTCGCGCCGTCTGTGTCCGAGATGCGGCCGGTGAGGACGACGAATGCGTCGTCGAGGGTCGCCTGATCGACGCGGAGCTCCAGAGCTGTCACGTCACGCGCCGCCATCGCGGCGATCACGGTGGCCACGACATTGCCGACGCCTGTGACGACGATCTGACCGCCGGAGCGGTTGATGCCGGTCACCCCGGGGAGACTTGCGATCACGGTATCGTCGATCGGACCCGACGGCCGGAACCGGATGCGCTGTTCGGTGTCCACCCTGGCCACGAGTCCGGCGGGCGTGTCGATCGCGACGAGGCGGCCGCCGTCGATGAGTGCGACGCGGTCACACAACCGCTCCGCCTCCTCCATGAAATGCGTGACGAGGACTACGGTCACCCCACGGTCCCGGACTTCCTCGATCAGCGCCCAGGTGTCGCGGCGCGCCTGCGGGTCCAGCCCGGTGGTCAGCTCGTCGAGAATCGCGACCTCCGGGTTGCCGACCAGGGCCAGTGCGATGGACAACCGCTGTTGCTGGCCGCCGGAGAGGTCGCGGTATGCGGCGTCCCGCTTGTCCTCGAGCCCGAGGTCGATGATCAGCTTCTCCCAGTCCGCCGGATCCTCGTAGAACGAGCTGTACAGCTGCAGTGCCTCCCAGACCTTGAGTTTGTCTGGCAGTGTGCTCTCTTGCAGTTGGACGCCAACGCGTTGGTGCAGCTCTGCCCGATCCCATTGCGGCTCCAGACCGAGAACGGTCACCGACCCCCGGTCAGGAATGCGGAGTCCGGAGATCGACTCGACCGTCGTGGTCTTGCCGGCACCGTTGGGACCGACGATGCCGAAGATCTCACCGCGCTCCACCGTGATCGACACGTCGTCGACGGCAACCGTCTCGCCATAGCGCTTGTGCAGGTGCTGAACCTCGATGACTGGCATGCATCCAGCTTCGGCGAAACTATGTCGGCCGGGCGTCGTCCGTGCGGTCATGAAAAGCGAGGCCTCGGTTGACTCGTGGTATCCACCAAACGGATGAGGCGCGGGATCCCGCAGATGCAGATTTCGGCCGACCGGCCCACATTGTCTATGGCACGGCGGGCGATGTAGAGAGGCGATTGGCAGCTTCGACGTCACAGGCGAGAGGTGCCCGCGGAGGGCCCACGACGATGGGAAACCGAGATGACTGACAACCCCGGCTACGACATCGAGCTCATCCACGTCTTCGCCGCCCCGCGTGAACGGGTCTATAACGCGTTCACCGATCCCGACGAGTTTGCCCGGTGGTACGGGCCGGAGGGGTTCCCCGCACGGCGAGACACCGTCGACCTCGACGTCCGCGTCGGTGGGTCACAGCGATTCGGGATGGTCAGCGAGGTCGACCCGTCCATGCGGACGGGATTCACCGGCTGTTTCACCGAGGTTGTCCCCGACCGGCTGTTGGCAAGCAGTGGGAGCTGGGATGGGATCCCCGGCCAGGCGGACCCATGGCCGTCGCACTTGCGGGTGGAGTTCCATGACGACAACGGCAGGACGCGGCTGGTGCTGCGCGAAGGCCCGCACCCGGCCGGCACGGCCGACATGGGTCGTCAGGCGTGGCAGATGATGTTCGCCAAACTCGACACTTTGCTCGCGGACTCAGTGTGAGGGTTGTCCAAAATCGCGCCGGGTGAATCTTCTGGCTGCCCGGTATACGTCGACGTCATGCGTCGTTGCGACGGGCGTTTCAGGTCGCTGAGTTGGATTTCTGAGCCAGGGTGCGCTGAACTGCGATGACGACGTGCCGGTGCCCGATGGTCTCGTACCCGATGATGGTGGCGAGTGGCGCGAGCATGAGCACGACGAGGCAGACGGTCATCGGCGTCCCCATGGTGGCGAGGACGACCGGAAGCGCGAGAACCGCCGCCGTTCCGGAGAGCAGGGCGAAGTGGAACGGGTCGACGGCGCGCACCAGGTACGTGTACAACGCAAAGAGCGTGAGTACGAAGACCGCGACGGGCACTGCCACCGTCAGCACGGTGGCAGTGGCCCCGATGTGCGCCTCGTGGCCGATGTAGTCGGCGGCGACGTGCAAGCCGGCCCCGGTGGCGGCGATCGAACCGAAGATCAGGATGTGCACATAGCCCCACGGGAACTGCCCGTTCGCGGTGGACCTGTAGCACCTCCGCCGACGGGACCGTGAAGTACATCCACCACAGCCCGAACGTCAGTCCGGTGCCCGCAACCGCGACGAGCACGGCGTCCAGGCTCCACCCCTGAGACTCGACCACCGCGCCGAGAGAGGCGACGGTTCCGATCACGCCCTCGCCGAGGGTGATGATCGTCAGCAGCGCGTAGCGCTCGACGATGTGGTGCGCGTGCCATGGGGTCCCGCCCTTGCCTCGCTCGGCGACGACCGGGCCCGCGATCTCGATCAGCAAGAGCAGCGAACCCCAGGTGAAGAACTCCCCGACTGTCGAGTCGGCGAGGATCAGCAGCAGCACCCAGCCGATCTGGGCGACTCCGATGGTGACGGCATAGGTCTGGCAGGCCCGGCGCCGTGGCGGATCCTGCCGGGCGGCACGCAGCCAGAGGAAGACCATGGCGACCCGCATCACCACGTAGCCGGCCACCGTGACGCTGTTGTCGACCGGGCGGCCCTCGTCGATCGAATGGAAGACTTGGGGGAGGCCGAGAGCGAGGATGATCACGCCGACCATCTGCACCATCGTCGCGAGCCGGAACGCCCAGTCGTCGGTGTCGTACGCCGAGGCGAACCAGGAGAAGTTGATCCACGCCCAGCAGATCGCGAAGACAGCCAGGACGAAAGCCGTCAGACCAGCGGCGTAGTGGCCTTCGGCCAGCAGGTGCGCGAGCTGTTCGCTGGCGACTCCGAACGCCACCACGAAGGTGAGGTCATAGAGCAACTCGAGGGGCGTCGCCGCCCGGTGCTGCTCATCCGGATCACGGCCGGACATCACTCGAAGGCGGTGTGAGCGGGTCTGCTCGGAGATGGTCATGGCCGGCGGCCAATCTGGTGAGGCGAGGCACGGTTAGGATCGTCCGCGACGAGCTTGCCGGGAATCGTTTCTTGCTACCTCACGCACGCGACGCTCCCAGCGTCGCCCGGAGGCCAACCGATGACGACGGTTTGTGGACACCTCGATCGGATCACGGTGGAGACCCTGCCAGCATCGATCTCGGGCTGTGAGGAGTGTCTGAAAATCGGCAGCCGCTGGGTTCACCTGCGGATGTGCATGATCTGCGGGAAGATCGGCTGCTGCGACTCGTCTCCGAACCGTCACGCGTCCCGGCACGCAGTTGAGGATGGCCACCCGATCGCGCGCTCTGCCGAGCAGGGCGAGGACTGGAGTTGGTGCTACGTCGACGAGGTCGCGTTCGTCTGGTCCGCGACGTGATCGCATGCTGGGCGGTCCAGACGTCGTGACGCTCGCACTATGACGACGTCAGCCCTCCCGCCGGCGGCAGAACCCTGCAATCGCGTTCGGATCACCGCGCGCCCGCTGGGTCGTGGCCGCCACAGTGCTCGGCTCGGGGCTCGCATTCATCGACGCGACGGTCGTCAACGTTGCTCTGCCGAGCATCGGCGACTCACTGGGCGCTGGACTGTCCAGCCTGACCTGGGTCATCAACGCCTACACGTTGACACTCGCGTCGATGATCCTGCTCGGCGGTTCCCTGGGGGACCGGTTCGGCCGGCGGCGTGTCTTCGTCATCGGCGTCGTGTGGTTCGCGCTCGCATCGTTGCTGTGCGGTCTGGCACCCAACGTCGAGACCTTGATCGCCGCGAGGGCGCTGCAGGGTGTTGGCGGCGCGCTGCTCACCCCGGGCAGTCTGGCCATCCTGCAGTCCGCGTTCCGGCCCGAGGACCGTGGCCGGGCGATCGGCGCCTGGTCCGGCCTGGCGGGCGTCGCGGGTGCAGCTGGGCCGTTCCTCGGCGGCTGGCTGGTGCAGGTCGCGTCCTGGCGATGGGTCTTCTTCATCAACCTGCCGTTCGCCATCGCCGTCGTCGTGATCGCTGTCCGTCATGTCCCCGAATCACGCGACCCGACCGCCTCAGCACATATCGACCTCGCAGGGGCGGCGCTCGGCGCCCTGGGGCTGGGTGCCCTGACCTACGGGCTCATCACCTGGCAGGACCAGGGATTCACCGCGCCGGCCGTTCTCCTCGCGCTGGTGGTGGGCGTGGTCGCGCTCATCGGCTTCGTCGTCCGCGAGCGCACGGTGAACGATCCCATGCTGCCGTTGGGCATCTTCGCGTCGCCGCTGTTCCGCGCCGTCAACGTCGTCACGTTCGTGGTCTACGCAGCCCTTGGCGGCGTGTTCTTCTGGCTGGTACTCAACTTGCAGGTGGTTGCCGGCTACACACCGCTTGCTGCCGGGGTCGCGCTGTTGCCGACGACCCTCATCATGTTGCTGCTCTCGTCCCGGATGGGCGCACTCGCGCAGCGCGTCGGACCGCGCCTGCCCATGACGGTCGGACCGTTGTTGTGTGCGTTGGGTGTCGCGGGCATGACCCGGATCGGCCCGGGAGCGTCGTACGTCTCTGACGTGCTTCCTCCCGTGATCGCCTTCGGCCTTGGCCTGTCCGTCACCGTGGCCCCGCTCACTGCGACGGCCCTCGCTGCAGCCCCCGCCCAGCACGCCGGTCTTGCCAGCGGTGTGAACAACGCCGTCGCACGTGTCGCTGGTCTTCTCGCCGTCGCGATACTGCCGCTGGTCGCGGGCCTCAGCGGGGAGGCATACAACGACCCCGAATCTGCTCGAGCCCGCCTACCGGACGGCCATGTGGGTCTGCGCCTCGTTGCTGGCATCCGGCGGTGTTTTGGCGGCGGTCCTGGTGCGGGCGCCTGTCAGGGAAACCACCCGTCGCGCTCGCCAGTGGAACACCAGCGCTGGCACTGCGCAGTCGACGGCCCACCGATGCCGAGCTGCCCGCGGGACGGACCACTGGCCGTCAACCGGTCGACGGCATGAAGCGCTTGACGAAGGCAAGGGCGGTGTCGGCGACCTCGCGCCAGCCGCTGTCGATGGTGAGCGCGTGTCCGCGGTTCTTGATCTCGACGATCTCGGTCACGCCTTCGTTGTCCTCCTGCTGCTTGTAGGAGGCGTGGGCGATCGCCCAGGGGACGGTGTTGTCCTTCTCCCCGGAGATGATCAGCAGCGGGCCACGCTCGCGGATTCTCGGTGTCGACCTTGGCCTCGGTCCACGGGTTGAGGTTGGCGGCCGCGGCCTGGAACAGCGGTTTGCCGGAGGTCGGCACCGAGTAGGTCTCGTACAGTTCCTTGGCCTCGTCCTCGCTGACGGCGTTGGCGAAGGCGTAGCGGAACTGCTCATAGGTCAGCGGCACCGCGCGGTTGCGGTTGGCCGGGTTGCCGAGCACCGGGAAGGCCGACTTCAGCGACGAGATCGGGAGCGGCAGCACGCCGCGGAACGGTGCCGGGTCGATAGCCACCGACGCCGCGGCCAGGCCGCGCCCGGCCAGGATCTGGGTCAGCAGCCCGCCGAACGAATGGCCGATGATGGCCGGCTTCTTGTCCAGCCCGCGGATGATCTGCTCGAAGTGGTCGGCCACCTGGCCGATCGACTTGCCGGCGAACACCTCCGGATGGGCCTTGGCCTCCTCGACCGTCTCGGGGTCATCCGGCCATCCCGGCGTCAAGGCGACGAAGCCGTTCTCCTCGAACAGCGCCGCCCACCGGTCCCAGCTGCTCGGCAGCAGCCACAGACCATGCACGAACACCACCGGCGGTCGGCCGGTGGCGTTGGCCGCTTGGCATTGCTGGAGCTCGTGTTCGGTGATCGTCGTCTCCGTAGGCGGAGTGCTGGATCCGGCGGTGGTCATGGCGGCGCCTTTCCTTGGCGACACGGTTCACCCGTGAGGGCAACACGGCGCTCTCAGCGTAGGTGGGGGACCAAGTCATTGTGGTCAAGGTTTACGAGGTGAGAACCGTTCCGAACGCCGACACGAGCGTCCTTGCGCGCTTGACTCGACATGGCCGATGAGTGCGTGAAGTTCGGTCTGGCTCATCGTGCATAGTGAGGAGGAGTCTCTGATGGGCACGGACCAGCGCGGGCCCGAATACCTGGACCGAGACTCCTTTCAAACGCTTGTGATCGGGAGCGGGTTCGGGGGCGCGGTGGCAACCTGCCGGCTGACAAAGGCAGGCGTGGACGTCGCCGTGGTCGAGCGCGGCCGGCGTTGGCCGCCCGGGAGCTCCCGCGGAACCTTTTCCGACTCGACGACGGATGGCTGGGGGCGAGCGGGCACGGTTTGTACGACGTCAGGCCGCTCAACGACATCCTTGCCGTGCAGGCGGCCGGCTAAGCGGAGGCTCGTTGGTCTATGCCAACGTGGCGATGCGCCCACCAGCTGAGGTGTTCGACGATTCATGGCGCAAAGGATCAAGTACTCGTTCCCGTACCGGCGGTGGAGCGTTCGCCGGAGTTCCTCAAGCTGCGGCTGGTAGTTGTCGAGGACCAGCATCACTGGTTCTGTCATATGGAACAGCATGCAAGGTAAGCAGCGTCGCCCCGCGGGCGCTTGCACGGCATCGGCTTGGACTTCGTCAATTGCTACCTGGTCGAAGATGCAGCCGTAGTGGCGATTGATCAGATAGCGGAGCGAGAGCCGCAGCCGACGTTGGTCCTGTCGATAAAGTCCACCTGTGAAGGCAGCAGTCCACACCAGATACGGCCCGCCGGAGGTAGTCCGGATCTCGGAGGTGGCAAAGCCGATCGCCAAGGACAACGAGGTGCTCGTCAAAGTCCATGCCACAACGGTGAACCGGACCGACTGCGCCTACCGAGCGGCCAAGCCCTTCATCATCATGAGACTCGTCACCGGGCTGGTCAGGCCGCGGGTAACCGTCCTCGGGAACGAGTTTGCCGGAGTAGTCGAAGCGGTTGGCAGTGGCGTCACGTCCTTCGATGTCGGCGACAGAGTGTTCGGTTACAACGAGGGCCCATTCGGTGCGCACGCCGAGTACATCGCGATTCCCGAAAACGGTTCAATCGCGACCATGCCGGCGAACTTGACCTTCGAGGAGGTCGCGCCCAGCACGGAGGGGTCGCACTATGCCCTCTCGTTCATCAGGAAGGCACGGATCCAGGCCGAGCAGGACGTCCTCGTCTATGGCGCAACCGGGGCCATTGGCTCAGCGGCGGTCCAACTGGTGAAGCACCTTGGTGTCAACGTGACCGCGGTCTGCGACACCGACAACGTGGAACTCGTCAGGGGCTTGGGCGCCGACCGGGTCATCGACTACACGGCCGAGGACTTCACGGAGGACGAGCAGACATACGACGTGGTCCTCGATGCGGTAGGCAAGAGCTCGTTCGGCCGATGCAAGCGCGTGTTGAAGCCAGGCGGAATCTACCTCTCGTCGGAGTTGGGTCCGTTCTCCCAGAATCCGATCTTGGCGCTCGTCACTCCGCTACTGGGCGGCAAGAAGGTCATGTTTCCCGTTCCGAAGCATGACCAGGAGATGGCGAGGCATTTCAAGGAACTGATCGAGTCCGGAGAGTTCAAGCCGCTCATCGACAGACGGTATCCGTTGGACCAGATCGTGGAGGCCTACCGGTACGTCGAGACGGGTCAGAAGATCGGTAATGTCGTCATCTGCGTTGCGCCTTCGAACTAGTCATGCCACGCGTAACAGCCGCCGCGGGTCGCTTTGTAGATTCCGTACGATCGCCGCGTGGATCGCGAGCTCGATAGAGCCGTCGTCGTGGAGTTCCCGTTGCGTGGCGAGACATGGGTGGCGGTCACGACACCCGGCGACCGGATTCCGAGCCACGGAGTGGACATGCTCGGCCAGCGTTATGCCTATGACCTGCTCAAAGTGGACGAGCGCAAGGGTATGCATTACCACCCGGCCGGCTCAGTTCGAGGGTTGTTGATCGGCGGCCGGACGCAAGAGTGCTACGCGTGGGGATCGGCCATTTACTCCCCCTTCGACGGCGAGATCGTGCGCGCGGTCGACGGAGTTGCGGAACGGAGTTGGGTCCATCCTGTTCGCGAGTTGGCGCTGATGCTGAAGAATGCGCTGACCTTCAGGCCGTCCAAACTGCCGTTGATCCTGGGCAACCACGTCATCGTCTGGAGTGGGGATTTCTTCGCAGGCTTCGCTCACCTGGCGCCGGGCTCGGTCGCGGTGACCGAAGGTCAGCCGGTGGCTGCGGGAGATCTGATCGGTCGGGTGGGGCACACCGGCAACTCGACCGCGCCGCACCTGCATTTCCAGTTGATGGACTCCGCCGACCTGATGACGGCCAAGGGTGTGCCATGCGCCTTCCGGTCCTACGAGGTGCTACGCGGCGACACCTGGCAGAAGGTGGAAAACGGGATCCCGCGTCGCGTCGATCGGATTCGGTACGTCGAGGCAAGACCCTAGGAAGACAGTTCGGAGCCACCTACGACGTCCAGGCCGGCAATCAGCGGATGATCGGACCAGCCGGTGCGAGTCCGGTCGGCAGTTCACCGGCCACTTCCGGCACCTGAACACTGACGACCGGTGCTACCAGCGGCAGCAGATCCAGCAGGGCGCCATCGTCGTCGGATCCGACGATCTCGCGGGTCACCGCGACGGTGCCCGGCTCCGCGGGCTCGACGACGATCGTCGTCCACCGGTTCTTCGGCACCGGCTTTACCGCGACTTCGACGGTGCTCCGGCCCGGGACGTCCACTGTTTGTTCCTCGGCGACGGTGCCGTCTGCTTTCAGGCTGCGTACAAGCGCGCGAGCCGGCAGGTCTCCTACGGCGGTGACCAACAGCCGGGTCTTCAGATCGGCTTGGTTCGGGCCGAGCAGCGCAGGCGCGGTGCCGTCCAGCGCCGCGGTTGCGGCCGTGTAGGCGAGTTCTGGGGCAGTGTCGGAAGGTGCGTCCACGACTCGGACCGATGCGGTTACTGGCACGTCGCTCTCGAGTTCAACCGCGACAGCGGCCTTGGCGGCCGCGTCGTCGATCGGTACCTCTGCCACGGTCCCTGCCGGAACAGTCACGACATCCTGGCCGACCGGGCTGAACGGTCCGTCGGGACCGAACAGCCGTAACGACACGATGGCGTCGGTGTCTCCCGGCGCGAGGATTCGAAGTGTGCGCTCACCATGTCTCGGGACACCCGGCACGACGATCTCGGTTGCCGGCTCGGCAGCCGCAGGAATGAACGTGACGCCGTGCGGTTCGAGCTTGTCGTTCTCGCGGACCTCCAGCGAGGCGGCGATCCGGCCTTGCGAGGCCGATACCCGAACGCCGATCCGTTGAGCCGTCGGGGCCAAGGCGTCCAGAAGCAGCAGGTGCTGACTGCGGGCCGGTATGGCGATGTCCTGTGTCGCCGGGGCATCGACCGGGCCGGATTCGTCCCACACTGACACGTCGACCACAGCAGGCACCGCTGCGGGGTTGGACAGCACCAGCCGACCCCGGCGACCCACTTCTCCGGACCCCCCGACGAACCAGAACTCCCGGCCCGGCGCGGCACAACGCCCTGAGACCAGACCGCGGAAGTCAGGTCCGCTCGCACGCATGTACTGTTCGGCGGCCAGGCCTGGGGCCAACGGTCCCACCGCTCGGACCGCGTAGCCGTTCGGGTCCTTGGTTTCGATCTCCTCCACGCTCAGCACTCCCGCCGCGGTGGCCGAGAGGACGGATTCGGCCTTCTTCTCCGGGCCGAGCAGGGCTTGAGCGGTAACCGATTCTGCCTCCGCCTCCCCATCGCCCCGGACGCCGCTAGCCCCCGCCAACACGCCGATGTACGACTTCGCTCGGGCCTCACCGCCGACAAACGGGCACACGAGGTTGGCCCGTACGACCAACTCTTGCTGTCCGGGGCGGTCACGAACGACAGATTCGGGTGGGCCGACGAATGCGGCAGCTCCGAGCACCGCGGCAATACCCGCGGGAATCCAGAGGGCGGCGAGCGCGGATCGGTTCATCCGTCCTCACCGTTGCGTTGTTGCCGGCCCTTGGCCCGCCGCCCGCGGGCCGAATGCTCTCCGGCGCGAGCCGCGCGGCCTGAATTGCCACGTACGGCTGCGCGGCGACCGACGTAGTCCGCTCGCTCGTCGCCCGGCTCAGCTGCCCGCCGGCGGCCGGGCCGAACCCGATCGGTCCCGCTCGAATCGGCGGGCACAAGCTCGCCAGTGGGCGCCGACACCAGGACGGGCACGGGCTGCGTCTCGGGCGATCCGATCTCGTCGGAGTCCACGTCTGCGGCGTCGTCGACGGCCCCGCGCTCCCGACGCATCCCTGGCAGCGCAAGGAGGACGGCAATCAGCACGGCAACCAGTTGAGCTGTCAGCCAGGCCGACCGTTGCGGTCCCCGGTGGCTGATCTCCACCTCGCCGGCGCTGGCGGTCAAAGTGAACGCCTGCGACCAGTCGTCGATCGCGACCGGCTCGAGCGGCTCGCCGGCGAGTGTGGCCCGCCAGCCAGGATCGGCCCGCTCAGCCAGAGCCAGCTGGCGGTCGGCCGGCCCGGCCGGGATTGACCCCGTCGCCTCGACTTCGCTGCTGGGCACGACAACTGGGCCGTCCTCACCGCCGAGCACCCGCACCCGGCCGATCTCGCCGGCCACCTGCCACATCACCGCGCCTTCCGGCGCGCTCGCCCTGGTCAGGCCTGGAACGGTGTCGAGCACGTCGATGAGACCGGCGTCCGCCGGCGCGGGAAGGTAGACGTATCGGGCAGCGAACGGCGCCAAGCGCAGCCGCATCTGCCCCGCCGCGGTCTGAGACGAGGTCCCCGACAACACGGTCGAGAGCGGCGTACGCCTCCGGTGGGGGTCCGGTTTCCGCGTCGCCCAACCGCGGGCCGGATCGGCGCAGCAACGCGTACGTGACGCGGCCGTCGTCGCCGCGGCTCAGCACCAGCGTTCGCACCCGTTCCGGGCGGGCGGCTTCGTCGGCGACGTAGGCCGGCAGCACGGCAGGGTTCCGCCGGTCCAGCGGGTCGTCGGCTCCCCGGACCAGCCACCAGCCGGCGGCTGCCACGGAACACGCGACAGCAACCAGGACCACCACGACCGCAAAGGGCTGCCGCCAGCCGAAACTTGCACCGGAGAGGCGCTCCCGGAGCCGTTCTGCTCCAACGGCTCCGGCGACCAGCAGTCCCCCGCCGACCAAGGCCGCCGGGTATCCGGGCCAACCGGCGACCGGCACCTCGAGCGTTGGACCGGTCACCGGAAGGCGGGAGACAGTCACGCCGAGAACCAGCGCCGTTCCCGCCACTGCCCAGCCGGCCAGAATCGGCAGGCGCCGATCCGTGCGGAACAGCGCGCCCCACGCCGCGAGCACCACACCGACACCGAGCAGGACGGGCCCGGCGCCAGGCCCGCCAGGGTGTTGCAGCAGAATCGCCCAAGGCTCCAGCGTCGAGTCGGACAGATCCGGGCCGGGGGTGCCTGCTTCCGTCACCAGCAGGACGGGATCGCGGAGCACCTGGCCCGTCCAGGGCACCAGCACGACCGGTGCGACCGACAGTGTCGCGATCATGCGCAGTACCGACCCGCGGTCGCGGTACCCAGCCGCTATCCCCACCAGTGCCAGCAGCACTGCCGTTACCCAGGCGAGCGGGACGAACGCAGCCGTCACCGCAAGCAGCATTCCGGCGCTCCACGCCGCCCGGAACGGGCCGTGCTGACCTGGCCGACCCAGCGTCCGCGCGGCGGCGAGCGCCACGAGCGGCGTCACGACGATGGCGACTGCGGTGCCGAGCCGGCCCGCGGCGATCGCGCCGGTCGTCGCCGGGAGCAAGGCGTACGTCCCCGCCGCCCAGACCCGGATCCAGCGGGACCCGACCAGGCGGCGCACGAGCAGGTAGGCCGTCAGCCCAGCCATCGGCACGGACCCGACCAACAGCACGTCGATGGCGACGGACGGGCTGCGAAGCAGAGTGCCCAGCGCTCCGACCGCGGCGAGGTACGGCGGGGCTGCCGTTGGGCTGCCCAGTCCGACCCCGTGCCAGGACTCGGTGTAGGTCGCCCACAGGTCTGTCGGGTTGTCCGGAGCCGGCAACAGAGCGCCGCCGGTGAGCCGGCCAGCCCCGATCAGTTCGCGGGAAGCGGCCAACGCCAGAATCACCAGCCCGGCGAGTAACAACACGGCCGGTCGCAGCAGTGCTCTGAGCACGATCGAGTCGGTGTCGACCGGCTCGTCGTCGTCGGTTGCCGACGCCGCCCGTCTGCGGTCGGGCAGGTCGTATCCGCTGCCCGTGCCGGTCACCAGTGCGAGCACCGTCTCGCCGGCATTGCGCAGCTGTTGAGCGGGAGGCGGGAAGAATCGGCGCAGCTCCGATGGCCCGACTGTTCGTGTCTTGGCCCGCCGGCGGCGAGCCCGAAATACCCGGTCCGGCCGAGCCAACACGCCCAGCACGGCGAGCAGCTCCTCGCCCGCAAGCGCTGGCTGCTTGCCGAACAGGAAGCCCAAGGCCCTGGCCAATCCGCCAAGCAGGATGCGTAGGTACACAAAGGGCACATGGCTTGCCGGAGCGTTGGCGAGCAGGACGTAGAGCGCGTTTCGGCGGTCGACCAGATGAGCGCGGTCGCGGGTCGCGCCGAGCCGGCGGCGGCCGTGAGCGGCGGCCTCGGCATGCTGGACGACCGCGTCCGGGTGGACGACGACCGGGTACCCGGCCAGGTTGGCCCGCCAGCCGAAATCGATGTCGTCGCGGAAGATCGGCAGCCGCGGGATCGAACCCGCCGAGTTCGTCCCAGACGTCGCGGCGAACCAGCATGCCTGCACTGCCGACGGCCAGGACCTCTCTGGTGGCGTCGTGCTGGCCCTGGTCGTACTCCCGCTTCTCCAAGCCGGTCTGCCGGCGGCCACCGCCCGTCATGGAGAGCCCCACCTCGAGCAGCTGCCGCCCGTCTCGCCAGCTGCGGACTTTGGGGCCGATGACGCCGACGTCCGGCCTACGCACGGCGTACTCGAGCAACCGACGCAGCGCGTCCGGAGCCGGGGCGCAGTCGTCGTGAAGCAGCCAGATCCACTCGACCTGCTCTTGCCAGGTTGTCTGGGCGAGTGTTCGGTCGTCGGCGGCGGCCAGGCCGGCTTGGACGGCCGCTCCGAATCCCGTCGAGGCGGGCAACGATCACCACCGAGTATTCGCCGAGCGCCTCGTCGAGCAGGCTGGGCGTCCGGTCCCGGCTTCCGGTATCGACGGCGATCAGGCGGTCGGGTGGCCGTTCGGCCGCCGCCAGGGCCGCGAGGGCCCGGGGCAGCCACCGTTCGCCATCGTGCGCGACCAGCACCGCGGTGACGTAATGCGCCAGCAGTGCGGCAGGTTCGACCGGCTCGGTTTCCATAGGCTCGACGAACGCGTCGAGCGCAGAGTCCGCCCCGAGACCGGGGTCGTCGTAGACGCTCGGCGCGCCGTCACGCAGATCTGGCGGGGAGATCGGGTCGGTCGGCATGCCTCGTCGGTGGTCCAGCGCTCGGGTGCCGGCGAGCAGAAGCCCCACGCGCCGGGCGGCCCTACCTTACGCGGCCTGGGGAGCCGCCAAACACCCCACCGGGTTGGGGCCGGGGGTGGCCGGATGCTCGGCGGGCTCCGCGATTCGTGGTCGACCAGCGTGCCACGAATCGCTCTTCAGACGCCCGCTGCCGCATCCGGCCACCCCCGGCGCACAGCTTCCGGCCGCCCCGCGAGGTGACCGCTTCGCCCAGTCAGCCGGCCCGCTTCTTCAGCTTGCGGCGCTCCCGCTCGGACAGCCCGCCCCAGATGCCGAACCGCTCGTCGTGCATCAGCGCGTACTCGAGGCACTCCGCTCGCACTTCGCAGCCCAGGCACACCTTCTTCGCCTCCCGCGTGGAGCCGCCCTTCTCCGGGAAGAACGCCTCCGGATCGGTCTGCGCACACAGCGCGCGCTCCTGCCAGCTCAGTTCCTCGGCGTCGCCGGTGAGCAGGCTTTCCCACTCGCCCATGGCTCGCCTCCCTCGACCCTCGTCCCCCGTGGCATCCCGCCAAGACGACGACACACCGCACGACACGGATGAAATTACATGCCTGCAATACGGCTACGTCAAGCCCAAGCGTGCTATGAGTGCAAATCACTTTCCCTCCCCCATGATCATGTTCGCTTTGCCACCGTCGACGGGTCGGTTGGACGGCTTGGTCGACATGATCATCGGAGAGGGGGCGGTGTAGCGTCGCGGAGCGTGCAGAGAATCACCGCGCTGGCCGGTGGAATCGGCGGCGCGCGGTTCCTGCGCGGGCTTCGGCGCGCCGCTCCGGAGGCGAAGGTGACGGTCATCGGCAACACCGCCGACGACATCACCTTGCACGGCCTGCACATCAGCCCCGATCTCGACACCGTCATGTACACCCTCGGCGGCGGCATCCACGAGGAGCGAGGGCTGGGGTCGCGCCGACGAGACGTACTCGGCGATGGCGGAGCTCGCCGCGTACGGTGCCGAGCCGGGGTGGTTCACCTTGGGCGACAAGGATCTCGCAACCCACGTCGTCCGCACCCAGATGCTCGACGCCGGCTACCCGCTGTCCGCCGTCACCGAGGCGCTGTGTGACCGCTGGCGACGCGGCGTCCGGCTGCTGCCGATGACCGACGACCGAGTCGAGACCCACATCGTGATCGCCGATCCGGAGCCGCGCGCGATCCACTTCCAGGAGTGGTGGGTGCGGCTGCACGCTGAAGTCCCGGCTCGAACGCATCGTGCTCGTCGGCGCTGACTCGGCCAAGCCCGCCCCCGGCGTGCTCGATGCGATCGCCGCGGCCGATGTTCTCCTGCTGCCGCCGTCCAATCCGGTAGTGAGCATCGGCCCGATCCTGGCCGTCGCCGGCGTACGCGACGCGCTGATAACCGCGACGGCTCCGGTTGTCGGCCTCTCCCCGATCGTCGGCGGTGCACCGGTCCGCGGCATGGCCGACGCGTGCCTGACGGCTATCGGCGTCGAAACCTCGGCCACCGGAGTTGCCGGCCTGTTCACTGACGTGCTCGACGGCTGGCTGGTCGACATCGCCGACGCCGTCGCGGTGGCGCAGGTGGAGGCGACTGGTGTCCGGTGCCGCTCGGTGCCGCTGCTCATGCGCGATGTCGCCGCGGCTGCCGCCATGGCCAGCGCAGCCTTGGACCTGGCCGAGTCGCTGCGATGACCTCGTACGAAGTGCTTGCGATCGAAGGGATTCCCGAGGTCCACACCGGCGACGACGTCGCGGACCTGATCGCACAGGCGAGCGTTCCGTTGCAGCGACGGCGACATCGTCGTCGTCAGCAGCAAGGCGGTGAGCAAAGCGGAGGGCCGCACGTTTCCCGGCGCCGATCGGGAAGCCGCGATCGACGCCGAGACGACCAGGGTCGTCGCGGAATGGAGAACGCCGCGCGGGCGCACCGTCGTCGCTCAAACCAGGCACGGCTTCGTACTCGCTGCAGCGGGTGTCGACGCATCCAACCTGCCCGGTGACGAGATCGCCTTGCTGCCGGAGGATTCCGACCGGTCGGCCCGCTCGATCCGACGCGGACTGCTGGAACGGCTCGGCGTCGAGGTCGGGATCGTCATCGCGGACACGGCCGGCCGTCCGTGGCGCGAGGGCGTCGTGGACGTCGCAGTCGGCGCAGCCGGCGTTGTGGTCCGCGACGACCTACGGGGGCGGACGGACCCCTACGGCAACACGCTCGAGGTCACTGTCGTCGCGAACGCCGACGAACTCGCGGCGGCCACCGAACTCGTGCGCACGAAGCTTTCGAAGGTTCCGGCCGCCGTTGTTCGCGGACTACCGCATCTGGTGACGGCGGCCGACGGGCCTGGCGCCGCCGTGCTCGATTCGAGCGGCCGACGAGGACCGGTTCCGGCGTGGCACCAACGAGGCGATGCGCGATGCGGTCTTCGCGCGGCGAACGGTTCGGGAGTTCACCGACGAGCCCGTCGACCCTGCCGCCGTTCGCCGCGCTGTCGTCGCAGCGCTGACGGCGCCGGCACCACACCACACCACGCCGTGGCGGTTCGTCCTGCTCGAAGACGAGAGCACCCGCATCCGCCTGCTGGACGTGATGCTTGACGCCTGGGTGGCTGACTTGCGATCAGACGGGTTCGACGAGGGCGCGATCGCTCGCCGTACCGCCCGCGGCGCAGTCCTTCGCCGCGCTTCGTACCTCGCCGTCCCGTGCCTGGTCGCCGACGGCGCCCACGCATATCCCGACGACCGACGGGCGGCGGCCGAGGTCGTGATGTTCCAGCTGGCGATGGGTGCCGGCATCGAGAACCTGCTCATTGCCCTGGCCGCCGAAGGTCTCGGTTCGGCCTGGGTGTCGTCCACGTTGTTCTGCGCCGACGTCGTTCGCACCGTGCTCGACCTACCGCCGAACTGGCAGCCGATGGGAACCGTCGCCGTCGGGCATGCGGCAGCACCGCCGCGCGATCGCCCACCCCGTGACCCGGCCGACTTCATCGCCGTACGCTGACCAACCGATCACATGCGGCGGAAGTCGCGCACCGGAAGGCGTGGAGCCCGGCGGGGCGGCAGGGCGCCAGCGCGGGAAAGCAACAGGCACGCGCGATAGCGATGCCCGGCATACGGGGCCAGCAGCTCCAGCATGCGGTCGTCGTCGGCTCGTTCTTCGCCCGCGAGGTTGTAGGCAACCAACCGGGGCAGGTGGAAGTCACCGATCGAGACGGCATCCGGATCGCCGAGAGCTCGCTGCCGGACCTCCGCCGCCGTCCACGCACCGATGCCGGGCACCGTACGCAACCGCCGCTCGGCATCGGTTCCGCAGACGTGCACCACGTCTTCCAGCCGAGTCGCCAGCCGGGCAGCCCGGACGATGGTGCCGGACCGATTGGGGCCGACGCCGGCGCGGTGCCACTCCCACGACGGCAGGCTGGCCCACCGCTGCGGTGTCGGCACGACCCGCATGCCGTCTGGCGCGGGTCCCGGCGCCGGGTCGCCGAACCGGAGCAGCAACGTCCTCCAGCCGCGCCACGCCTCTTTTCCGGTGACCTTTTGCTCCAGCACGGCGGGCACCAACGCCTCCATCACCAGCCCGGTGCGTCCGACCAGCAGCCCGGCATGACGCCGGGCCGCCCGGGCCAGCAACGGGTGTGCCGGGCGAAATCCAGCCGGATCATCGTCGGTGCCGAGCCACTGCGGCAATGCCTCCAGAGCCGCCTGTGCCCCCGGTCCCCATGCCGTAACGGCCACCTCGCCCTGGACCGGACGGGCGGTCACGCGCAACGTGGCGGGGCCATCCGCGCTTCGGCAGGTGCGCCATACGATCCCGTCCGGCGTGGTCCGGTGCGTCGGGTCGCCGCGGCCACGGCAATGGACCCCGAGGGTGCCGACAACATCTACCTGCCGACCCGGCCGCCACACCCGCTCGAACACCCGCACGGAACCATCCTGGCCCGCCATCCGTAGAATCCCTCGACTGAACCGCACTTTCTCGGAAGCGAAGCAAACCTGTGGCGAAGAGCACCAAGAAGCCGGTCAAGAGGCCGGAGACGGCCCGGCGCGAGAAGCTCGAGGCGCTGCGCCGCGAGCAGCAGCGCAAAGAGCGCCGCCGCACGATCCTGTTCGTCGGGATTGCTGTGGTGGTCGCGCTCGGCCTCATCGCCGCGGCGGCAGTACCACTCGTCCGGGACTGGCTCGACGACCCCAATCGCCGTGACTGGGCCGACTTCGGGGTCGCCGCGTCGGCCGCTTCATGCGACGCAGTGACCGAGGAAGAGTCGTCTGGCACGTCCGACCACCGCCAGGACGGCGAGCGCGTCGACTACGCCTCGGTGCCGCCCGCGTCAGGACCGCACTACCAGGTCCCGGCGCCGTTCTCCCGCAAGTTCTACACGCCGGATGACAGCCCGGAGATCGAGCGACTGGTGCACAACCTCGAGCACGGCTACACGATCCTCTGGTACGACCCGGCGGTCCTCGATGAGCAGGAACAGACGCTGCAGGATCTCGCGACCAAGGTGACCGAGAGCGACGAGGTCAGGGAGCAGGTCTCCGGCAAGTTCGTCGTCGCTCCATGGGACACCGAGCGCGGCGATTTCCCCGACGGTAAGTCGTTCGCGCTGACGCATTGGGGAGCGGAGCAGGGGTTCCGGCAGTTCTGCGGGGAGCTCTCCGGCGAAGCGGTTCGCGACTTCGTTACCGCCCATCCATTCAGCGACTCGCCCGAGCCGAACGCCGCCTGACCCGCGCTCATCGCGCGGGCATGATGGCTGGACAGAACCGTGCGGAATGATGCACGTGGGTCTCCGGTCGTCAGTCGAGGCTGCTCAGCAGTTCGTCGAGCGCGGCGCCGTTGCGCTCGAAGTCGAACTCCCAGCCCGACATGAAGGCCCCCATGGTGAACCCTCCCGCTGGATGGTCTCTGTCCGCGGCGCTCCAGAAGTAGTGGACCGGGCAGCCCTTGACCATGGCGATCAGGTGCTCGTTGCGTGCGGTGTACGACGTGTGCGCGAGCAGGACTACGGTCGGGCGCCGCCTGGCGTAGATCAGGTTGAACATGCCGGACCCGGTGAACCCGGCGACTACCCGCGGGTCGCGGAACAGGCCTGCTTGTTCCTCGAGGGTGAGCAGCTCGGGATAGACGACGTCGAACCCGTGGCGGCGGAAGGCGTCCTCGACCGCGCCGATGTTGCGGCAGGTCCGGTTTTGGTATGCCTCGCGACGCGACACGAGGATCTTGTCGGAGCCGGCCCAGGGGATGGGCTTCATGCCACCCAGCAGCCGGTCCCAGATCAGCGCGATCTCAGGGTGCGCGTACGACTGCTCCGGCACGGGATACCACGACGCGTTGTGCCACATCGTCGTGGCCGTCACGACGCGGTCGACCCGCACCGGATCGTCGATCGTGACGACGTCTGCCGGGTCGATGCCGTAGGCGGCGAAGAAGCGGTGCTCCAGCCGCGGCTCGCGGGCGGGATCCCGGCGGTGCAGCAGCGCCTTCAGGTCGGGATGGGCCGCCTTGGCGGCATCCCAGCCCCAGAGCTTCGGTACCACCTCGGTCAGGAAGTGCCCGAAGTGGCCCTCGTGAACGGAGTCGAGCAGGTAGTAGCTGCCTGGCAGCCGCTCCCGGGGCAGTGGGCCCTCAATGCGAGCGAACTCGGGAGTCAGGTTGGTGCAAGCGGAGGCGACGAGGTCGGGGGACAGCGCCCAGCGGAATGAGTCGGGTACCAATGCGCGCCCCGCCACCACGCGGTTACGGCCGAGGACGGACAGGCGCCCCGTGTACTCCCTGAGGAACAGCGGTGGATGGTCGAAAGTCGCGCCGATGACAGGTGGATCGAACGACGCAGGGTGCGACGTCACGGTGCTGGCCGAGGCCAGGGTTCCATCCGGTTTCGTGCTCAATACCACCACGCGGGTCCGCGGGCGGCGCGTGGCCAGGAGATGGGCGTCCGCCTCGCGCAGCTTGTAGTAGTGCCAACCGCGTTTGGCAGCGACCACTCCCCAGCGCCCGAACTCCCATGCGCCCATGGCACGGGAGAGCTCGGCGTCGCTGGCGGTGTGCCCGAGCTGCGTATGCCGCTTGAGTCGGTCTCGTGACTTGGCGGGCCTGGTCGCCTGCAGGTGCGCCAAGCGAGCCTCCAGCCCGTCGTACGCCCCGGCTCGGGTGATCAGGTCACGGGGCACGGCGTAGTGCCCGCCCGGCCGCACGTGCAGGAACGCGCGCTCCCACATGGCGACGTGGGCGGCACCGTCTGCGCGCCGCAGGTTGACGATCAGGGATACGGGCGCCACCGCTGCCAGCTCGCGGGACAGCCAATGGGCTGTCGTCGCCGCGTCGGCGTCGCATTCGCGGCCGCTTCCCGCCGGCGGTGTGAGAGCCGGCGAGCCGGTTGGAGGACTACCGGAGATCACGTGGACGTCAGCCCGGGCGTAGCGACGCAGGTAGCCGAGCAGCCGAGCCGAGTCGCCGTCGGCGAGCAGCACAATCCGCGCGTCGGACAGGTCGTCCAGCGGCAGTCGTCGGATCAGCCCGATATCCCAAGGCGTGAAGCCACGCGCCCGGCTCAATCCGGCGGGCTTGGCGCCGGAGCGGGCGGCTGAGCCGGCGCGCGATGCGACGCAGCCCCCAGCCGCCTCGCGGACGGGGGGTTCCGAGGTCGGCCCGGGTGGTCGACTGCTGCGCCTGGCCAGTCATGGCCGGGCGACGGCGCCCGCCTGACGGCGGCGACGCAAGACCCACCGGGTCAGCGCTGGTGTGGCGTAGTCACGGGCTGGCCGCCCAGTGAGCGTAGCGACGGATTCAGCCTCGACCGGCATGGAACAACCCCTTCCTCGCGTCGTCGCTGCCGCCAATCTCCCATGGTCGTGCCCATAGCCACCACGGTGTCCTATGCCAGTCACGTGGGCCGATGCCCTGAGGCTGACACACTGGCCGCCGTGAACCGACACCAGTTCCTCGCTGAGCTGCACCGGCTCATTCAGCCCAGGACCTACCTCGAGGTGGGCGTCGCCTCCGGGGCCAGCATGGCCCTCAGCCGTGCGCCGAGCATCGGCATCGACCCCGGCTACTCCCTGACCGCCGAAATCCAGGCGGACGTGCAGTTGGCGCGCACGACCAGCGACGAGTTCTTCGCCCGCCCGCGGCCGCTGGCCCACTTGCCGATCCCGGTGATCGACCTGGCCTTCGTCGACGGGATGCACCTCGCGGAGTTCGCGCTCCGCGACTACCTGGCTATCGAGCGCTTCACGACCCCGGCGAGCGTGGTCGTCTTCGACGACGTGTTGCCGAGGTCTGTGGACGAGGCTGCCCGGCGCCGGCACACCCGTGGCTGGACGGGAGACGTCTACAAGGCCCTGACCGCGCTACGTCGGCTCCGCCCCGACCTCCTCGTGGTCGAGGTGGCCACCAAAGGGAGCGGAGTAGCGGTCGTGCTGCTCCCGGATTCCCGTCGCGGCGGTGTGCTACCCGGGTATGACGAGTGGTTGAACGACGCGTTGCGCGAGGACCCGCAGGACGTCCCGCCGGAGGTGATCGGGCGCAGCGGTGCGGTGGACCCACAGTGGCTGCTCTCGCTGGGCGGGTGGGCCCAGGTGCCACGGCTGCGCAGGCGGCGGTGGGGCCGCAGGGACAGGCAACGGGACGCGGTCCGGGCGGCTTTCGCCGATCTCGTCGATGAGGTCAGCCCCTCGGTTGCCGTCTCACTGAGCTGACGCCATCGCCTTCCGGGCAACTCGCCGCATGGCCTGCCGGGCTTCCGTGCGCCGGCCGGGAGGAAGCACGCGCACGCCCAGGTCCAGCACACGTGAGCCAGCGCTGACGAATCGGTCCCGGGGGGTGCGGCGCGTCTTCGGTTCCGGCGGGCGCGACCTCTTGCCAACGGCACCCCAGAGCAGCACGACCGGCCGCCGACCCTGGACCAGCAGCCGCGCGTCGAGCCGACGCACGGGCTCACCGGGCAGGGCCACCGACAGCGTCCACACGCCGTCGGGCAGAGCGGCTCGTGGCACGGTGGCCACAAGGTCGCCGGCCCGGTCCAGGCGAGACGAAGCCGTCAGCCGAGCCGTGGTCCGGCGCCGGCGCCGGCCCTGCCGCAGGTGCAGCGGCACCTCGCCGACGTGCTGAGTCGGCAACCCCGTGACGGAGAGCACGACGTCGCCGGTGACCGACCGACGGGCGCAGCTGCCGACCAGGTCGACCGACAACGGTGCATGTCGACGATGCAGCTGCTCGACCTCGTCCCCCACGAGAGAACAGCGTAGACAACAGGAACGACTGCCTGCGCTGCCAGCTGAGCCTCCCGCGAGCGGCAGACGCTGGGCTGATCTCACGTCAGCCGGGCGCCAGGCGCGGGCATGGCACCGTCCGGCACCTCAACTCCGGCTCCGACAACGACTTCATCGAGGACAGCGCCGGAGCCGATGCGCGACCGGCGCCCCAGCGCACTCTTTTGGACGATCGCGCCGGGCCCGACGACCGCGCCGTCGAGCACAACCGAGCCGTCGATGATGGCGCCGGGGCCGATCACGCAGCCGGTGCCGATACACGCTCCGCCGCGCAGCGTGGCAGACGGCGATACATCGGACCCGTCCAGTACCAGTGAGTCGCCCGCGGGACCGGGACGGGCCGGCGCACCGACCAGCCCGAGCACGGCGTCGGCAGAGCCGCGTACGTACGACTCCGGTGTACCGAGGTCGCGCCAGTAGGACTCGTCCAGGTACCCCTGCACCTCACCGCCGGATTCCAGCAGCTCGGGAAACGTCTCGCGCTCGACGCTCACGGCTCGGCCCGCCGGAATCGCGTCGATCACAGCCCGACGGAAGACATAACAGCCGGCATTGATCTGGTTCGTCACCGGGCTGTCCATCTTCTCCAAGAACGCGGACACCTTGCCCGTGGCATCGGTGGGAACACAGCCGAAGGCACGCGCGTCGTCGACCTTGGTGAGATACAGCGTGGCATCGGCCTCGGCGGCCGTATGTCGCTGCAGCTGAGCAGGAATGTCATGGTCGTCGAGGATGTCGCCATTGAACACCAGGACCGGGTCGTCATTGCCGCTGGTGAGCAGGCACGCTGCGTTGCGGATCGCGCCGCCGCTCCCCAACGGCTCGTCTTCGACGGCGTAGTGGACCAGCACACCGAGCCGCGAACCGTCACCGACAGCCGCTGCGAAAAGCTCGGCTCGGTACCCCGTCGCGAGGACCAGGTGCGTGACACCCGCATCGCGCGCCCGGGCGATCTGGTGCAGGACGATCGGGGCACCGGCGACGGGTAACAACGACTTCGGCAGGTCGTCGGTCAACGGCCGCAGCCTCGTGCCGAGGCCGCCCACCACGAGGATCGCCTCCACGGAAGGGCAGCCTAGGGCGGGTTCCCCATCCATGTTGTGGGTGTCGCAGAAACGAAATCGCACGGCCTCGATATGATCGAGCATCCGCGGCATACGGGACGAATCGGACATGACCCAGGAAACTGCAACCGAACGCCGGCCCCCTGGCCGGCGGGTCGACCAGCGCCCCCGGCGGCGGCGCGGACGGCTACTGCTGGTCGCGGTTCTGATCGCGTTGCTCTCGGTGGTGCTCGTCGTCGCCGGCGTCACGTGGTGGGCCGTGCGGGACGTGTCCGGCAACATCGAGCGAATCCCCGACGCCTTCGACATCCCGGAAGAAGCCCGGCCGGCCGAAGTCGCCGACGGCAGCCTCAACATCCTGCTGGCCGGGCTGGACAGCGAGGACAGCGCGGGGTTGTTCGAGGAGGGCGCGGCCCGCACCGACGCGGTAATGATCTTGCATCTGAACGAGGCGCGCGACGAGGCGTACCTGATCTCCATTCCACGCGACACCTGGGTGCCGATCCCCGGACACGGCGAGAACAAGATCAACGCGGCGTACTCGTTCGGCGGCCCGTCGTTGTACGTCCAGACCGTCGAGGAGCTGACGGGGCTCCGGATGGACCACCTCGCCGTCATCGACTGGAGCGGTTTCCGTGGCCTCACGGACGCCTTGGGCGGCGTCGAGCTGACCTTTGCCGAGCCCGTCGTCACGTGGGACGGAACGAGGTATGAGCCGGGAACCCATACCCTCAGCGGCAAGCAAGCGCTGCAGTACGTTCGCGAGCGAAAGGGCCTGCCGGCAGGCGACTTCGACCGGGTCAAGCGTCAGCAGCACTTCCTACGGGCGTTGATGCGCCAGCTGCTGGCCGGCGACGTGCGCTCCGATCCCGGCCGCCTGCTGAGACTGACCGAAGCCATTGGCGAGGCTGCGAAAGTCGATGACGGGCTCTCCGCCACCGGCCTCGCCGGGTTGGTGCTTTCACTGCGTGGCCTCAACACCGACGACGTCACGTTCCTCACCGTGCCCACGAACGGCACCGGGTGGGCGGGCGACGCCAGCATCGTCGTCTACGACCACGTGGACGCCGACGAGTTGTGGGCTGCGGTCCGCGACGACGACGTCGCGGCGTTCCTGGCGACTCACGGGGATCTCGTCACGGGTGAAAGCGTGCACTGACGCGGACCGGGCGGGCGAGAGAGGTGCTCGTCGATCCGGATTCGCCGAATGGCCGCGCTCCGGACACGTCACGGCTACCTGAACAACCCAGGCTGGGCTTTGCCCCTGATGATCCACTTCTGCGAGTCCTCCATGCGTGCACTCGTTCTCAGCACCGCGCATCCGAACGATCCCGTCGTTTTCACCCAGTGCGTCCGCCCACTGGTAGAACTCGGCTGGGATCTCACGTACGTGGCTCCATTCGCGGACTACGGCGTTCGCCCTCCGGCCGGCCTGACCGGGCTCGATCTTGCTTTGAGAAACCACCGACAGGTCCGGAAGGACGCAGGACGAGTTCTTGCGAGCCGGGGACGCGAAGCTGATCTCGTCATGGTCTCGGACGAGCATCTGCTGACGGCGGTCCCGCCGGATCTCACCCACATGGTTCACACGGTGGGACATACGTTGCTGACGAGCCGTCCCCGCCTCGTTACCGTTTCCTCATGGCGGGGCCAGCGGAGCAGCCCGATGTCGTCTGGGTTCCGGACCCACGACGCCTTGCTCGCAGTCAGATGTCGCGGTTCAAGCGCTGGCTTGCCGACGAACGAGAGCTCGACCTCGTCGACTACCAGAGTCGTTGGCGCTGGTCCGTAACCGAGCCCGAGGCATTCTGGGGTGCCGTCGCTGATTTCTTCCAGGTCTCGTTTCACGACCGGGCAGTTGACGTACTGGAGGCGCGCGTCATGCCCGGAGCACAGTGGTTTCCCGGCGCGACCCTGAACTACGCAGAGCACGCGCTGCGAAACGGGCCGGGCAAGGGCGACGACGACCTGGCGGTTGTGTTCCGGCGCGAGGACGGGCTGACTGATCGTTTGACGTTCGGCCGGCTCCGTCACGACGTCGCCGCGGTTCGGGCGGCCCTGGGCGCACTCGGTGTTCGCCGCGGTGACCGTGTGGTGGCGCTCGTCCCCAATTCGCCGCACGCCTTGATCGCGTTTCTCGCAACGGCCAGCTTGGGAGCGATCTGGTCGTCCTGCTCGCCGGACTTCGGTGTTCGCGCGGTCACCGACCGGTTCGCTCAAATCGACCCGACCGTTCTGGTGGCTGTCGACGGCTACCTCTACAACGGGCGGCCATTCGACGTCCGGCGGGTTGTAGCCGAACTTCGCGCGGCCATGCCGAGCCTGCGGGCGACCGTCGTCATCCCATACGTCGGCTCCCCCAGCCAAGACTCGGCGACCAACCCTGACGGCTCGGTTGTGGCATGGGACGACCTGCTCGAGCAGCAGGCTGGTGCTGAGCTCGGGTATGAAGCCGTGCCCTTCGACCATCCGCTCTGGGTGCTCTATTCGTCCGGGACGACCGGGCTGCCCAAAGGCATCGTCCACGGCCACGGCGGAATCGTCCTCGAGCATCTGAAAGCGCTGGCTCTGCACTGCGACCTCGCCCCAGGCGAGCGGTTCTTCTGGTTCACCACGACCGGCTGGATGATGTGGAACTTCCTGGTATCGGGGCTGTTGGTCGGTTCCACCATCGTGCTCTACGACGGCAGCCCCGCACATCCGGATCTGTCGGCGCTGTGGCGTCTCGCCGACGAGGAGAACGTGACGTTCTTCGGCACCTCAGCCCCGTACATCCAGTCCTGTCTCAAGGAGGGCCTGCGGCCGGCCGTCACTGATGACCTGTCAAGGCTGCGGGCAGTGGGCTCGACCGGCGCACCGTTGACCCCGGAAGGCTTCCGGTGGGTGGCCGAGGAGCTGGGCTCGAGCGTCCAGATCGCCAGTGTCTCCGGCGGTACTGATCTCTGCACGGCCTTCGTCGGCGCGGCACCCGACGTTCCGGTGTGGCTCGGCGAGCTGTCCTGTTGCATGCTCGGCGCTCCGGTGGCCGCCTACGACGACGCTGGCCGCGAGGTCGTCGACGAGGTCGGTGAGCTGGTGATCACCGGTCCGATGCCGTCGATGCCGCTGTTCTTCTGGAACGATCCCGACGGTTCACGGCTGCGTGAGGCGTACTTCGCCGACTTCACCGGCGTTTGGCGGCACGGCGACTGGATCCGGATCACGCCGCGCGGATCGGCGGTGATCTATGGCCGGAGCGACTCCACCCTCAACCGCGGCGGAGTCCGGATGGGCACGTCCGAGTTCTACCGGATCGTCGAGGCATTCCCCGAGGTCGAGGACTCGCTGGTGATCGACACCTCTGGCGCCGGCACCTTCGACGGCGAGCTGTTGTGCTTCGTCGTCCTGGCGCCGGGCACGACCCTGGCCGGGGTCGAGCCGGGGCTGCGGCAGACGCTGCGAACCCAGTTGTCGCCACGGCACGTCCCGGACCGGTTCACTGTGATCGACGAGGTGCCTCGCACGCTGAACGGGAAGAAGTGCGAGGTCCCGGTCAAGAAGATCCTGGCCGGCACACCGCCGGAGAAAGCCGTCAGCCGTGACGCGCTGCGCAACCCCGACGCCCTTGAGCCGTTCATCCAGTGGAACGCTGGGTCCGCGCCGGCCACTGCTCGGTGACCAGCGGGCTCAGATCACCGGCGGCCGCCCCAGGCGGGTCATCGTCCACACTGTCCGCCACCGGATGGGCCGGCGGAGGCCCGGGTCGGTCCGCCAGCCGTCGACAAATCCGCGTCCCCAGGCACGCAACAGTTGTGCGTCTCGGTGCCGGGAAACCGTGATGCCGATCCACGTGGCGAGATATATGGGGACAAGCGGCATCGGCAGCCGGCGTCGGGCCAGCCAGACTCGGTTGCGAGCGTTGTTCTCGAAGAAGCTGAAATGACGAGTCGACGGGTCACTCGCGGGGTGGTACATGATCGCGCCCGCGTCATAGCGGATCTCGAAGCCAGCATCCAGTGCCCGCCAGGCAAAGTCGGTTTCCTCGTGGCTGTAGAAGAACGCAGCGGGGAACTCTCCGCATCGATCGAACACTGACCGTCGAATTGCGCAAGCGCCGCCGAGAAAGCTGGTGACCGACGAGGAGCGCTCGGGGTCGCCGACCCGCACGCGTGGGATGTGCCGCCGGGCGGTCGTTCCGGTCTCGGGATCCACGATCCGGAACGTGACGATTCCCAGCTTCGGTCGAGCCGCGAATTCGGCGCGCAGCCGATCGGCGGTTCCCCGATCGGGCAACCAGCCGTCGTCGTCGAGGAACACCACGACATCGCCAGTCGAAGCGGCCAACCCGAGGTTGCGGCCGGCCGGGATACCGACATTGTCCTCGAGCGCAATCACTTCGACACCTGGCGGCTCGCGACCAAGGGTGGTCCCACCGTTGAGCACCAGCACGATGTCGACTTGCGGGCCATGCTGCGCACGAACGCTGTCAATGGCCCGAGTCAGTTGGTCACGTCTGTCGCCGCGCGTGAGAATGACACACGACAGGGACATCGGCGAGCCGGCCACGGACGGCACCTGCTCAGCCGCGCGTGCGGCCGGGTCCGCGGACGTCAGCGGAGCCTCCGAGACAGCAGGATGCTCGCGAGGTGCGCGATCACCATCGTGGCCGCGACCGCGACCAGGATGACCAACAGGGCGCGGGTCGCGGTAAGACCTCCCAGCACGGAATCCACGACAGCAGCCACGACCAGGAGGCCCACGGATTCCACCGCGCCGGTGATCTGGTGCACGTGCAGGACCGACGCCGCGCGCCGAGCCACGCCGATCCGGGCGTTCCGCGGTTCTGCCTGATCGTCGGCCGCCGGCGGAAGGCCGGAGCGCGACCGCGCCACGTCGACCAGGTCAGTCTCAGCCTTGATCAGCACAACCAACAGGGCACCGACGCAGCCGAGGGTCGTCCACCCACCCAGCTCTTGTCCACCGGCCCGAAAGCCGTACCCGACGAACAACGCGCCTTCGACGATGTAATGGCCAACACGGTCGAGATAGACGCCGGTGACGCTGGTCGTGCCGCGCCACCGCGCCACTTCGCCGTCGCACAGGTCGAGCAGGAAGTAGACCAACACCAAACCGGCAGCGGCCAGTGCCCAAGGCACGCCCGGCAGCGCAGCGGCTAGGGCGGCGATGAGGCCGACAACGATCATCAGTCCGGTCAGCTGGTTGGCCGTCACAGGCGTCCGCACCAACACAGCTGTCAGGCGCAGCGAGACATCGCGCAGCCACAGCAGGGCAAGCCAGTGCTCACCGTTGCGACGACTCAACGTCGACGCCGGTTGGCAGACCGTGCGCAGCTCCTCGAGGGTGGGTCGGGTCATCGGGTCGCCACCTCGGCGTACTCCACCCGCCGCTGGCGCGGCGACGAACCGACCCACGAACCGCGCCCTTCGATGATCGAGACCACGGCGACCACGGCGGCCAGCGCCACACATGCAGAGACGAACATGGGCGTTCCGACCAGAGCCGCCAGTACGAGTACAGCGGGGCGCACGGCGCTGCCGAGGACGGCCAACGACGCCCATGGCCGGGGCGGTCGCGAGAGATGCCGTAGCCGGTAGACGAGGTCGTAGAGATGAATGGCGACGACGGCGAGCAGTCCGAACGCTGCCACTGGCGCCGCGACGTCGAGCATGGCTGCGACGAAGATCACCGTCAGCGACTCGACCAGCCGAGCACCAGCGGGTGCGAGCCAGCCCAGCCGACCGGCGAGCCACGCCGGGGGTGATGCGGGATTGACCAGCACCGGCAGCTCGGTCAGCACAGCGAGGTCATGGCCCACCGACGACGATGCGGGTGCGCGCTCAGACATCGAGCGCAGCACGCGTCCGATCGTCGTGTACAAAGCGGCCACGGTTCCGGTAGCCAACAAGACGGCGAATACGGCGCGGGAGCCCCAGATCGGCGCCACCACAGAGATGACCAGCCAGCGCTCCCCAATCGGCATGGTGACAACCCGCTTCGCCCAGGTCAGAACCGCGTGCTGATTCGTGTGATCCGACCAAGCGGCTGCTCGATCCCCCCACCGGTGGACGCGACCCGACGGGTCAATGGGAGCGGCGCGAACCGCGCGATGTGTGGTAGACGCTGCAGGCTCCGGCAAATGTGCTTGTTGACGCACCGCGAAGCCGAAGTCGACGTGGTGGCGGACCACGAGCAACGCCAACGCGCTGCAAGCGAGCAGCCACGCATCGTCGCCGAACCGGGCGGCGCCGACAGCAAGTCCGGCGTAGACGGCGAACTCCTTGACCCGGTCGGTCACGGCATCGAGCCACGCACCAAACGCAGTGAACTGGCGGGTGTAGCGGGCGACCTCCCCGTCGACGCAGTCCAGGATCAACGAGATCTGAAGCAGAACCGCACCGGCCACCACCGCCCACAGCGCGCCCATAGCGAACAACGCAGCGGCCGCCAACCCGATGGCAAGCGACGCTGCAGTGATGGGATTCGGCCGCAGCCGGAGGCGAAGAGCGAGCGCCGTCAGTTGGCGGGAGATCCTGCGGAGAACGAAGGTCGAGTAGAACCCGTCGCGAGGGCGCGCAGATGCGGCCAACCGCAGCCGGTGCTCGTCGGAGTCGTTGACGCGCTCGAGTAGATGATGCGCGTCGAATCGGCCCTGGGCAAAGCTGGCCACGTATGGGCCAGGATCGATCGGCCGGAGTTCGACTCCCGAAGTCAAGAGCCGTTCGGCCAACAGCGACGGATGCACGGGCGCTGCCACTGCAGCGAGGGCCCGAGTGGCCGCAAGAGCGGCACTTCGATCTGCCGACCCGATCTTCAACACGCCATGAACGCCGCGGTCGTCCATCAACAGTGCCGAACCCCAACGGGGGTCGGCGATCGTGTCGCCGAGCGGCGAAATGTGGCCGATGAAGGTCACGTCAACGAGCCCCACCGGGCCCGGTGCACGGGCGATCGCCGCGCCGACGTGTTCCCATCCCGACGATGACCGGTCCGAGATCGAGGTCACGTCCGTGGCGAACTCGTGCAGCCGGTTGACCAGCCATTCCGGATGCGTGTCGGGTAAGTCGCCCAGATCCGCGGCCGCGGCCAGCACCACGACCGACGGGGGGGCAGCACGCATCGACGTCTCCGGATTCGTCATGGCCACCGTGCGGCGAGTAGGCGGTCGAGGCTAACCGACCAGAATTCATCAAACGTTACCGGGTGAGATCCCTGGAGTTCAGCCCCACCGATGGGCCGACGGACGCCGTCTCAGCCTTGGCTGAGCAGCGGGGCGGTCGTCATACCTCATGCACGGAGCGGCACGGAAACCGCCGGGCGAGATACCCCTTGGCCGTCGCGAGGGATGCCTCTCGCATCCGGGTGTCGGTGACGCCACGTTCGTTCAGGCAGATGACCTGGACGCCATCACCGTCGGCTCGCCGCAGCTTGTACTCGACTCGAGGTTCGTCGAGCGGAATGTAGCGATACCGAATACTGCCTGGCACCGCACGGCCAGTCACGAACGCATAGTGCTGGCCCAAGTTCGATGCGACCGAGATGTCGTCGATGCTGCGGAACCTGCTGGTGGCGACCCGGTTGAACTCCACTGGGAAGCGATGCTCCATCTCCATGAGGACTGAGCGCCGATGCGGGTGCGGCACGTGCCACATCTTGCGAGTCGGGATCACTCCGAACGTGTCGCGGATCAGCCTGCGGTTGTTCTTGCCGGCCGCCGATGGGGCCGGCTCGTCGACCAGCGGCTCGCCGATGCCGATCTTGGCGTTGGACGGGAAGAAGCGAGCCATGCCGTTGGCCAGAAAGAAGTCCTGCGGCTGAAGGGGCCGCACTACGACGATGTCGTCGTTGAAGTACACAAAATGCTCGGCGAGCCCGTCGATGTGATGCAGACGAGACTCGATTGCGTGCGAGTTGAACGTCGGCAGCCCCGGTGTGGCTCCCCAGATCTCCTTGTGCGAGATATCGGAGGAGGTTGCCGCCACAATCACGGGGCGGGTGTTCGCCGAGCTCGCAGGCACGCTGGATGAACCGTCGCTCAACGGCCCTGGGTTGGGCATGTGGTTGTATTTCGAAAGTGGTGAGTTGGAAGACGGCACTGAACACCCGGCTCGGTCGCCTCACCGGGTATCAGCTGGTGCGCTCGGGTGCGCCGACGACGGGCCGGGCGACTACTCGGCGGGTGGCCAAGCGTCGGTTCCCCGATGACTTCGATGACGAGATTCGGGCCATCATCACGACGGTCCGGCCGTTCACCATGACCAGCGATGACAAGCTGCACGCGCTGATCACCGCGACCCGGTACATCCACGACCACGCGATTCCTGGTGATGTCGTCGAGTGCGGCGTGTGGCGCGGCGGCTCCATGCATGCAGTGGCCCGGACCCTGGATGCGGCCGGTGACCATACGCGGAACCTCTACCTGTTCGACACGTTCGAGGGCATGGCTGCACCGACGGACAAGGATCGACGCCTGGACGGCCGATCTGCGGCTGCGCTCCTGGCGGCCAACGAGAAGGACAAGTCGATCTGGGCCTACGCCTCTCTCGAAGACGTCAGGGCTGGCTTCGAACTCGTCCCCTATCCGGCTGACCGGGTTCATTACGTTCAAGGCCGGGTCGAGGACACCGTACCGGCAAAGGCACCCGATCAGATTGCGCTGCTCCGGCTGGACACCGACTGGTATGAGTCGACCCGCCACGAGCTCGAACATCTCTATGACCGGTTGGTTTCCGGCGGAGTTCTGATCATCGACGACTACGGCTGGTGGCAGGGGTCCCGCGACGCAACCGTGGAGTTCCTGCACAAGACCGGTGAGCGGCTCCTGCTTGTTCGCGCCGGCACGGGCCGGATCGCCGTCAAGCCCTGACCGGGCAGGATGGGATGCACGGTATGACCGCCCGGGTTTTCCACGAGCCACCGGTCGTGGTCGGCCATCGCGGACTCGGCAAGGGGACGGTCGATGGTCACGCCGAGAACAGCGTGGACTCGATTCTGGCGGCGGCAAAGATCGCTACCTGGGTCGAGCTGGATGTTCGCAGAACCGCTGACGACGTGCTCGTCCTCGGGCATCAACCGGCACTTCCCGACGGCACACCGGTGGCTTCAGCGTCAGTCGACGCTGCGGTCGCCGCCGGGCATCCGCTCATGAGCGAGGTCCTCGATCGGCTCCCCCCGACCACCGGTGTGATCTTGGACTTGAAATCGGCGCTCGAGGACGCCCTCCGGCCACTGCAGCGCACGACGGCTGCTCTGGTCGCGCCGCTGGCAGCCCGGGCCGCCGAGACGAGGCAACTACTGGTCACGTCGTTCGATCCCGCTGCCCTCAGTTTGCTGGCGAGGGCTGCTCCCGGTGTTCCCCGAGGCTTGATCACCTGGTTATGGTTTCCGGTCGGTATCGCGGTAGCGGCCGCGGCTGGATCCGACGTTCAGGTCCTGTCGGTTCATGTCGGATCAATGCAGCCCAACCCGATCGAGCCCGACGTCCAGCATCCCGGTCCGGCTCGGGTCGTCGAGGTCGCGCATGCGGCAGGCTTGGAGGTCCTGGCCTGGTGCCCAGAGGCCGATCAGGCACAGATCATGCTCGATGCGGGCGTCGATGCGATCTGTGTCAATGACCTGCCGATTACTACAGCAACCCTGGCCGTGAAACGGATCGGCACATGAGCGACGCGGAACTGCGCCGGGCTCGCGTCGCAGGCGAGGCAGTCTTCCTCTTCGGCTCGCTGGCCATGCAGCGGGGCGGCGTTACCCGAGCGGTCCTTTCGCGGATACGCCTGTACGCAGAAGCAGGCATCACGGTGCGGGTACTGCTGACCCACCACCGTTTCGGCGAGGACCGTGAAGAAGCCGATATCCGGCGGGCTTGGCGGCTGCCGAGCACCGTCGAGATCAGGTACTTCTGGCGGGAGGCAGCGCCGGGCGGTGGCGGAGCGCCGGCCGATCAGCTCGCCGCGGCGCGGCATGAACCGGGCATGACCGCGTTCGCTGAGGATCTTCCGGCTGGCCGGTTGGTCCGATTCTTCCGGGACGGCCTGCTTGTCAAGAGCAAGCACTACGTCGTCGGCCACCGCCTGTTCCGAGTCGACCACTACGACGCGGAACGCCGGTGCACGTCCCGCGAGTACTTCGACGTGCACCGCCGGCTGGTGCGGGTCGACCAGCTAGACGTCAACACCGCCAAGCCGGTCCTCCGGCAATGGTTCGACCGTTCTGGAGCCTGCTGGCTGACATCGTGGTTGAACATTGCCGGGATCGCCGAGGCCACGGTCAGGCTGCGTCCATCGCCCGCTGCGTACGACAACTTCGGCGAATGCGTCGCGCGATGGGTCGACGACGTCCTGGCCGGAGCCGCCGCGCCAGTTGTCTTCTCGGACTCGCGCCAGCAAGATCACATCCTGTTGGCGATGACGCACCGCAGCGCTCGCCGGGTAGCGGTATTGCACAACTGCCACGCCGGCCACCCCTACAGGGCGCAGGACCGAACCAAGTCGAACTGGCTGCCTCTCCTCGAGAACCTGGGGAAGTTCGACGCAGTTGTAAGCCTGACGCACATGCAGCGCGACGACATCGCCGAGCGGTATGGCGGTTCGAATCTGCTGGTCATCAACCACCCGACTCCGCCTGTCCCGAAGCTGCGCAAGCACCGGCAGCCGGGACTGCTCGTCGCAGTCAGCCGCTTGGAACGTCAGAAGCGCTTGGACCACGCCATTCGTGCCTTCGCGTTGACGGCCCACACGGTCCCGAAGGCGCAATTCGACATCTATGGGGTCGGATCAGAGGCAGGTGCGCTGAGGTCACTGGTCCAGGAGTTGGGCATGACCGAGCGGATTCGACTCCGCGGATTCACCGACCATCCGCTGAAAGTTCTCGCCGGCGCATCGGCAACAGTGCTCAGTTCCCGGTTCGAAGGGTTTCCGTTGGTGCTCATCGAGGCCATGGGAGTCGGTACACCGTTCGTTGCCTATGACATCAACTATGGGCCGGCCGAGGTGATCCGTAACGATGTCGACGGGCTGCTGGTGCCACCAGGGGACATCGGCGCACTGGCAGACGCGATGGAACGAGTCCTGGGTGATCCAGACTATGCCGCGAAGTTGGGCAACCGTGCGCGAGAGGTTGCTGACCGATTTCCCGCTAGCCGCTGGAAGGCCGGGTGGCTCGCCCTGTTCACCAGGCTGGTCACCACATCCGAGCGAGCACCGATACTGTGATCCGCGTCAGCACGCGCACGCTTCGTCAGACCGCGTTGCCGCTGTACAGAACAGCGAGAGCCATCAGCAGCACTGGTCGTCGACTGCCCGCCGCGGCCCGCCGGACGATCCCCGAACTCGGGCGCGACCTCCTGGCCACCTTGACTGGCCGTCCACCCGTCAGCGTCTTCGTGGTCTCGCCAGTCTCGACCGAGCAGCGTGGACTTCTCCTGACGGTGACCCGGAGCATCCAGGCGGCAGCCTCGACTGGGCTGAAGGCGGAACTTCTCGCGCTCGAGTACGACGCCGAATTCGACCAGCAACTCGGCGCCCTTCGCGAGCGCGGCGAGCTATCACATCTGGTCACCGTGCGGTGCTTCTGGTGTCAGGCCGGCCACGAGCGGACAGAACGGATCGTGGACCTCCATCCGGGAACCGGACGGGCGGTTACGCACCGCTACCTGACTGGCGATGGCACCTGCTGGCTCTCGGTCTGGGTCGATCCCGAGGACGGAACCCCTGGCCGCGCATTCCAGCACTTCCCGGCTGCGCGCGCATACCCGAGCTTGCGTGCAGCGCAGGCGGACTGGGTTCGCGACGTCATTTCACCAACGTCTCGACCGCTGTTGATCGCCGGCGACGGGTCAGGCGAGGAAGTCCTCCGCGCTGTCAACCGGATCGGCGCCACGAAGCGTGTGATGGGGGGCGAGGTCACAGCGGCCCAGTGGCGAACGCTGGTCGGCGGCTCGAAAGCAGGCACCGCCGACATCGCTGCCATTGCGTCCCTGCGGCCACTGTCCGATTCCTAAACCGTTGTGAGTGCCCCGGCTAGCATGACCGGGTGAGGGTCAAAGTCTCGGTGGTCGTCCCGGTCTACAACCCGGGCCCGCACATCGACCGCCTGGTGACATCACTGCTGAACCAGACCATGCCGGCCGACCAGTTCGAAGCCATTTTTGTCGACGACGGCTCGACAGACGGCACCGGGGAACGGCTGGACCGACTGGCCGAAGAGTATTCGCACTTCTCCACAATCCACATTCCGAATTCCGGTTGGCCGGGACGGCCGCGCAACGTCGGGATCGACGCCGCTACGGGTGAATTCGTTTTCTTCATCGACAACGACGACTGGTTCGGCAGGGACGCCCTGCGCCGCGCCTATCGGCAGGCAAACGCCTACGGCTCCGATGTCATCGTGGTCAAGGAGGTCGGACGGGGGCGGGCAATACCATTCGACGTGTTTCGAGAGACCCGCCCATCAGCCAGCCTGGTTCGAGACAACCTGCTGGAGATGCTCACACCGCACAAGATGTTTCGCCGGTCCTTCCTGCTCGAACACGACATCAGATTTCCCGAGGGCCGACGCAGACTCGAGGACCACCTGTTCGTCGTCACGGCCTATTTCCGAGCGAATGTCATTTCGATCCTGGCGGATTACCCCTACTACTACTGGTCCCGGCGAGACGACGGCACCAATGCGGCAAACACCAGGATTGATCCGGTCGGCTACTTCGACAACATGGAGGAGACGCTCGACGTCGTAGACGCGAACACCGAACCCGGCCCAGAGCGGGACAGGCTGCTCGTTCGCTGGTACCGGGGGAAGGTGCTGGCCCGGCTGGGTGGCCGGAAACTGCTGCGGATGCCGCCTGACTACCGGGAGAAGTTCGTCGCGGTCGTGTTGGATCTGACTGAGCGCCGGTTTGGTCTCGGTGTGGACGAGTTCCTGCCGCCGCACCTCAACGTGCGCTCGGCGCTCCTGCGGGCAGACCGCCCAGACGAACTGCTGCGGCTCGCGGAGTGCGAGCTCGGCATGCGGGCGACGGTGCGGCTCGAGCAGCTGCGGTGGGACGGCGACGACCTCATGCTCGAGGTGGAGGCAGGCGTCGCGTACGCCGACGGCAGCCCAGTCGCTTACTCGGTCGACAGCGACCGCATCAGCTGGATACCACCTGTCGACCTGGATCCCTCGCTCGTGCCACTGCAGCTGCTGGACGCCGGTGCGGTGTTCCGCGACAGCACATTCACAGGAGCCGTTCGGAATCGTTCCAGTCAGGCGGTCTACGCCCTTGAATCGACAGTGGAGCACGCCTATTTCGACCAGGTCGGCGGGGTGAGCACACCGCGGGTGCGAGGCTGGATCCGGCTCGAGCCAGCAACGGCGATGGGCGGGCGCCGGCTGGGTAGTACCAGCGACCTGCTGGTCCGAATCAAGGTGGCGGGGTGGGAGTTCACGCCGCGGCTCGGCGCGGACCGCGCGGAACAGGCAACCGCCGGATTGCGGCCGCGCATCGTTGGCCGGCGGCAGGTCGTGCCGTACTGGACCCAGGGCGCCGACAACCTGAGCATCAAGACCCGTCCTGCCCGAGGACACGCACTCTCCCGCCGCACCCGGGCTGGTCGCTATCTGGTGCATCAGCTACGCAAGATCGGCCCGCTGAGGGCGGTGGTCCGGCGGGCCCGCCGGCTGGGTACCCCTGACATCGATCCCTAGCCGGGAACGCCCGCGGGTCGCCGATCCCCTGTACCGGCGAAGGGCCGCTCCAACTCGGGGAACGAGTTGCGCAGGGCGCGCAGCAGCAGCGGCATCCCGAGGGCGCGGGGCAGCCGGGCGGCGCGAACGGTACGCAGCACGTTCCAGAACGGAGCGGCAAGCACCTGATCCGGTGGCAGAGCGCCGATGCGGTCGATCAACTCGGCTGGAACCGACTGCGGATCGGGCACTACGTACTCGGCGATGAGCTCGTCGTACCGCTGGTCCAGAACGCTGCTTTGCGGGTCCATACCGAGAACCAGCAGCAGACCGGTTGGTTGGGTGTTGATTGGGAGCAGCACCAGGTCGGGCCGGTGTTCTCGCAGCGTCAACCACACTTTGTAGACGTCGCCTGTCCAAGCCATGGTGTGCCGGTCGCGGGCGGCCTCGTCTTCGTGACGCGGCATCACGTCGTCGAACACGACCACACTGGTCCACCGGGACCAGCGTTCGACGTTGACGAAGTCGCGCAGGGCGTACTCGAACAAATGCATGCCGTCGATGAACGCCAGGTCGATTGCCCGGTGATTCAGCGCAGCCAGCGGTTCGGTATCGACGAAGTACTCGTCACTTGTGGTGCGGAACAGCTGTGCGTGACACCGCACCTCGGCTTTGATGTTGAAGGCCGGGTCGATCCCAACGCTGCGGCAGCGAGCGAGCGCCAAGCTGTTGCCGGTGCGGATACCGATCTCGAGATAGGTGCGTGGCACGAGCTTGGTGTGCAGCTGTCCCAGGAATTCGAGGTAGCGCATTATGCCGACGCCTCCTGTGGTGCCATTTCTACTGTCCCGGCACGACCAAATTTACCCTTCCAACGTTGCCGCACGATTCACAGCAAGTTTGTATCTGCAATCAAATTGCGAGGCTGGTGACAAGCCCCGTTCGTCAAAATCGCATTTTTCCCGTCTTCTCTGCATGCGGCTTCTCTACTTTCCCTTTTTCAAACACGATTACGCTGTCATAGAAATGCATTGATCGGGTCGACTTGGTAAATTCGTCAACCGCGAACTCCGGTTCGCGCGAGTGCCAAGCATTCAGCTGGTCGACGAGACCCTTCGCATACTCCATAAACGTGCCTGGCGTGCGGTACCCGCCGCCGTACCGCTTCCAGTAGCTCGTGTGCAAGTCTTCGACCAGGTAAACTCCGCCTTCCTGGACGGTTGGATACAACTCTTCAAACGTGGTCACTTGTTGCTCCGCAGTGTGCCCGCCATCGTCGATCAGAATGTCAATGGGGCCAATCTCAGCAGAAATCGAGCGCAGAAACTCACGATCCTCCTGGTCGCCAATAAAGACTCTGGTATTCCGTTCTTCGGACTGCTTGCATCTCGGGTCCACATCCACTCCGTAGATTCTTGCTCGGCTGCCAAAGTATCGCCGCCACATCTGGAGTGACCCGCCGTAGGAAACACCGATCTCGACCATGACGGTCGGCTTCCCTCGGAAACGTGCGAGGTGCCGGTGGTAAATCTCAAAATAATGAATCCATTTGTGCATACGGCGCTTGGTATTCGAGCGGAAGTATCTCTCCAATGGGTTGCTTGTTCGCACCGATGTGCTTCCTTTCGAAGGGTCTCACCAGCGTGACTTCAGGCTAACCGATGAGGACATTCCGTTGCTTGCCACAGTGCGGTCTCGATGATCGACGAGATCGCGAACCACTGATTGGAATCGGCGGGTCGACTCGCCGACGTCGAAGTCTCCGAAGTACTCACGCCGGACCTCCGTACGTGTCTCGAACTGGCTCTCGCGCGTGAGAAGGCGAAAGACGATCTCGCGTAACTCGCCGAGTCGGTCGGCGCCAACCACCGTGGCGGCACGGGCGACCGGAATTTCGCTCACGCGCACGTCACCGCCGCCGCTGCCGCGATCCATGAGGATCAGGCCCGCGTCCGGGCGGAGATAGAGGTGGTCAACGGCAACCGATGAGACATCGGCGACCAAGAGATCCGCTCGGGCCAGCAAGGGCAAAATATCGGTGCCCCATGTTCCATGACCCGCGGCTGGATCGATGGCGGCGGCCTCCTCCAGCCTCTTTTCGATCACCTTATGTGCTTCGCGCATTTGCCGGTCGGGACTGCGGGGTGTGCGGGGATGCGGTTTGTACACGACCGTGGCGCCCGGAATCTCCAACAAGGCCCGAACAATGTCTGGACCGGCAATATCGATGGAGCTGAAGTTGTTGGCCCCGTTCTCGCCTTCCCAGGTCGGGGCGTATACGAGGGTCGGTCGGGTGTCATGGGTCGCGGCGTCGCCGACGTCGACGTAGTCGAGCTGCGGGCGCCCGACGACCACGACCGATGACAACTCGACCTCGAGCAGCCCCACAGCCATTCTTCTGATCGCAGCGTCCCCGGCGACGAGGACCCGATCGTAGGCGCGAACTTGGTGAGTCACGAGCGACGTCTTGTCGCTCTCTCCGTGATTGATATGCACATGCAGTGCCCTCGGCCAGGAAAGCGACTGGAAGTTACGCCACCCGTTGTTGACATAGAGGACGACCGCGTGGTCGCTTCCCGTGTACAGATCCGTCAGGTCGTGCAGGGTTCGGGCGTAATAACGCGGCAGGTCGGTGAGCTCCCCGAACAGGTCAAAGGATCGCCGGTCCCGAAAGATCAACTGCACCCCTAGCTCGCGGTGGATTTCGGCCAGCACCGGAAGCCACTGCTGGAGTTGGTAAGAGCGAGCGACGGGTTCGGCGAAGTACGCGGCGACGCGTCCTGCAGCCGACCGGTCCGCCGGGATGACGTCGGCCTGCCGTACGGTCGAGATCCAGCGCACGGTTGTCATGACGAAGAGTTCCAGGCTAGGCAGCCATGCCGCAGCCACGATGCCAAGAACCCAGGCGTCCGAGCCTCCAGCCAGCGCTACCGCGAGCGCGCCGAGCAGGGTCAGTTCAGTGATCGTCAGCCCGCGGCTGTACCGCGCAGCGACACTGCCGCGGGCCAGCCAGCGGTCGATCTCCGATTCGGTAGGCTCCCCGACCGCCGCCCTGCCTGCACGCGTCGCGTAGTGCTGGATCCAGCCGGCGCCGACCCGGCACAACACCGATGCGATCAAGCCAGCACTGATGATCGCCGTCGCAGCGTTGTTGTCCGTCAGCCAGAGGAACGCAACAGCGATCAGTCCGATCCGGACGCTGCTCGTCTGGGTTGCCCGGTCGCGGACCACCCGCAGCAAACGCCCTCGGCTGAGTGGCGCGAGCCGCAGGATTCCGTCTGTGACCGCACAGAGTCCCGTCGCGACCAGGAATAACCACGCACGTTCTGCAACGAGCGCAAATAAGGCCAGCGGGAGCAACGCCAGCGAGGCCACGAAGACGAGGCGGGTCAATCGATGATTCGCGAGGAATTCGGCGAACCCGGTCACCGGACCTAACACGGCACGTCCCCCGACTGCGGTGCTGACTTCCCGAAACGATCAGCGTACCCCGTTGTTCACTCACAACTCGTCATCTCCACCAGGGCGCTCGAACGTCGTCGAGACGCTCTCCGTACCGGTCGAGCCAATCTCCGAAAGTCACCAGACCCTTCAGCCAGTTCCGTCCAGCGGTCGAGCGCGCCAGGTCCTTGAGCGATCCATCCGGCAATGCAGGCAGGGCACCGACATCGACCATCCGCGCGGCGATCGAGTCCGCCCAGTCCATGGCAGCCTGATCGATGGCGCGGATCCGGTACCTCCGTCGTCTCGTCGGACGCGGATCATTGGTCGACGGCAAGGCAGCGACAGCGGGATGAGCTGCATCGAGCACTCGTCGGTAGAAGGCTCCACCGGCCTTTTCGCTCAATGGGACGGCCAATGCCGCACCGACAACGTCTGGGTCGAGGAAGGGAGCGCAGGGCAGTATCTCGGGAGCGAACAGGCCGAATGGGGACAGGCTGATGCAGCGAGCCGTCCGGGTCATCAGAACACTCAGGGTCGGAGCAGCCGGATGGTCCTCGAGGAGTCGGCATTCGGTATCGAAATCCTCGCGGCTGCGCCGGTCGATCTCGGTCGTGGCCGTCCGCGTTGCCCAAACAGCGGACTCGGCGGGCACCCGGGCCAGGTTCCCCCAGAGCGCGTCCCGGAGCTCGCGGGAATCCTTGGCATCGACTACCCGGTCGTCCACCATGAAGTTCTTGAGGAGCACGTCGCCGGCGATGCCGTCGAGGACCACGTCATGTGCGGCGCGAATGGTCTCTGCCAGGGGCTCCAGCCACATGTGATGGCGAGTCTGGTGCTCGACCCGACGCAATGCCTTCCGGGTGTACTGCGGCCAGGCCTCCGCTGGCGGCACCAACACCTCGTGCTGCAGCCCCAGTGTGCTGGCGACCGGGCCACTGAGGTCGATATCGAGGTCGAGTCCGTCGTCTGGGCTGGTGGTATACGCGACTAGCGGTCGACTACCCAGCACCGCCGTGGCGCTGGTTGCCAGCAGGCGTGAGTCCCAGCCGCCACTGAGCGTGAGCGCAGGGGCGGGTCCCGAACCACCCAGCCAGCGGCGCACCCGCCCAGCACGAGCGGGCGGCGCTGCGAGCGACCGTTTGATCGACATCGTCATGCGGTCAACAACATCCGTCGGTGTCGGAGGAAGACCGGATGCCTGTTCGACCACCTCGGGAAGGCGCCGTGCAGCCCGCAATCGATCGCGCCCGATGTCGTAGGTCCACGATCCGCCCGGAGCCAACCGGGTGATCTCCGCGAACGGGGTACGGGTCCCGATCGGGCTACCGAAGGCCAAGATCGCGGCCCATGCGTTCCAGTCCGCGTGCAACTCACCGTCCACGAGAGCGCACAGGTCATCGATCGACTGGGCGAAGACGAGTGAGCGTCCGGCTTGCAGCGTATAGAGCGGCTGCATTCCGAACGATGCCGTGTGCAGGGTGGCACCGGTCTTCGTCATCTCGAGACCGAGCGCCTCCCACGACTGTGCGGCCTCATGCCACGCGGACGGGCGACGGCCCGCACGAAGGGCCCACCACACCACACCGGTCCGGTCCCGCGCCTGCCACGACAGCAGCGGCCCAGAGCTCCAGACCGTCGCGCCGCGGTGCTTGACGCGCACGACGAGATCACGGGCGGGTCCGGCTGCTACTCGCGACCAGAGTTCCGGGTCCGGCGGTCCGAGAATCCCCATGACGCGAGGAAGCCGACGGTAGACAGGCGCAGCTGATGCAATCGCCTGACCCGGCCGGTGATCATCCTGCACAACAACGACCGAGGCTATCGGCCGGAGCTCGGCCACTGGTACCGGGTCACAGACCTGGCTATGCTCGCCACATCCGCCACATAGGTCACAACTATCACGGGGGTATCGTGCAGACGGATCACGAAAGACGTGCAGGACGCCGCGGCCGGCTTGGTCGAGCAGCGTTCGTCGCAGCTCTCGTTCCCGGTTTCGTCACGCTCCCGGTGGGATCGTTCGCCGCCGGTCCAGAGCCCGAGCCGGTCTCCCCGGAGATCGTCTCCATTCCGCTGGACGACCTCCTGGTTGAATCCGGTGCCGGCGTCGAACGCCGCACGCCACAGGGCTCGGAATCTGCCGAGGACGATCCGGCCTCGGCGTTGACGACCAGTGCGGCGACCGCGCCCATCGCGGTGGAGCCGTTTGTCGTCGGCGGGGTCACCTGGGCACCCGGCTCCGACCCCGCCTCGATCGACATCGAGTTTCGTACCCGGAGCAGCCACGGTTGGTCCACATGGACCGACCTACCCGCTGGGTCCGAACACGCCCCTGATCCCGGCTCGGTAGAAGGAGATGCGGCACGCCCCGGCACTGATCCGCTGGTCGTCGCCGGTGCCGACGCCGTCCAAGTACGGATCTCCACGGCTCGCGGAGGAAAGCCTCGTGACCTGAGGCTGGAGCTCGTCGATCCCGGCTCCGCTCCGGCGGACCGGTCGATCGGTACGCAGCCGGCTGGCGCTGCAGCGGCCGCGCCTGCTCGCCCCACCATCTACACGCGGGCGCAATGGGGTGCTGACGAGTCGCTGCGCGAAGCTGGGCCACCCGACTACGGTCGGGTCCGCGGTGCATTTGTTCATCACACGGCGGGAACGAACAGCTACTCGTCGTCCCAGGTTCCGGCGATCATCAGGGGCATCTACGCCTACCACGTCAACGGTCGCGGCTGGCGCGACATCGGCTACAACTTCCTGGTCGACCGCTTCGGTCGTATCTGGGAGGGCCGGTACGGCGGCATCAATCGGGCCGTTGTCGGAGCCCACACGGCGGGCTACAACAGCAACGCATTCGCGATGTCGGTCCTCGGCACCTACACCTCGAAGGAGCCCGAGGCCGCCGTCATCGCTTCGTACAAACAGCTGTTCGCGTGGAAATTTGTGCTGCACGGGGTCATCCCGTCGATCGCCGTCGCCTACCCGGGCGGCAAGACACTCCAGCCTGTCGCTGGACACCGCAACACCAAGGCAACCGAGTGTCCCGGGGCACAGCTCTACGCCGAGATCCCCGAAATCCGGGCCGGAACGACGGCAAGGATGGTTCCGCTCCCAGCGACCAGACCATCGACAATCCGGGCTACCGGCCCGGCGTCCGCAGCCAGAGGAACACTGGTGACGCTTCGGGTCTACTGGTCGTCCGGTACCTGGGTGACCGGGATCGCCAACCTGCAGCGCTGGAGCAACGGCTCGTGGCGGTACGTCCGGCAGGTACATGTGAACAATGGCCGCGGAAGCGCCAGGACGGTGCTCGATCGAACCGGTACGTACCGCGTCTACGGGCGCAAAGCTCCGGGACTGATCTTGCCGGTGAGTGCCAATCTCAGGGTGGTGGCGCGGTAGTTCGTCCATCCACCGTCGGCTCACCCCGCCGTGGCATCGCGGGGTGATGTCTCCGCCATTGATCGGGCGTTCGCGTAGACCTGCTCGAGAGAGCGGACAAGTACCGACCAGTCCCGTTCGCGGACGACCCAGTCGCGAGCGCGGTGACCGATCCGCTCCCGAAGAGCCGCATCCGCAAGCGCTCGGTCAAGCACCTCGGTGAGTGAGGAGACGTCACCCTTGTCGAAAACGAGTCCATTGTCACCGTCGGTGACGATCTCGGTGAGAGCCGCGACGCTGGAGACCACAGGGACCTTGGCCGCCGCCATCGCCTCGAAGGGCTTGAGTGGTGAGACCGTTTCGCACACGGGGAGCGGCTTGCGGGGAAACGGGGCGATGTCCACCAGGGAGTAGTACCGCTCGACGTCGTGGTGCGGGACACGGCCGGTAAAGGTCACCAGAGCCGAGATCCCGAGTCTTGCGGCGAGGGCCCGGCACTGGTCGAACGCAGCTCCGTCGCCGACGACCAGCACATGGAAGTTGTTTCGCCGTCCCGCCAACCGGGCCGTGGCCATCAGCAACGTGTCGATGCCTTCGTAGTCCAGCACGGAACCGACGTAACCGACGACGATCTTGTCGTCGACATCCAGCTGGCGGGCCAGCTCTCGGTCGCGGGGCACCGGACGGAACCGGTCACTGTCGACGCCGTTCGGGACGACCGTGATCTTCGATTCCGGCACGCCACGCTCGACCATCAGGTCACGCAAGGCGCCGGTGATCGTGATGACCTGGTCCGCGGACACACATGCGTCGGCCTCGAGCCGGGCGGTCAACGCAAACATCTCTGACTCTTCGTATACCGGTTCGCGCGACATGCGGGTCAGCTCCCACAGCCCGCGAACCTCGTAGACCGACGGAATACCGAGGTGACGGGCAGCGGCTATCGCGGCAAACCCGTTCCAGTAGTTGCTCGCGCCGTGGACGACGCTGATCTGGTGCGTACGGACAAGTTGTTCCACCCGACGCGTGTACTCGTCGACGTAGTAACCGATCGGCCACTTGCGGTAGACACGATGCCCGTCGAGCAGCCGGTGATAGTGGACGCCGTCGATGTGTGTCGACGGGATCCACATGACGGTGGTCACCGGAATCCCACCGGTCGTACGGGAAGCCATAACGCGTTACTCCGTGAACGTCCCAACCGTTGCGCACCAGTGCGGAAAGTAAGCCGTGCGTCCGGGTCGCATAGCCTGCCGACGCGTACGGCAGCGAGTTGTGCAGCAGACAGGCGACCGACTTCTCCCGAACCGAGTACGCGGCTCGGTAACGCCGGCCTGGGGCCGACCAGCCCGAGGTCAACGAGGCAAGACCCGAGTGTCCGACCTCGGCGACCCGCAACAGACTCGCGTCGTCGGTGCGCATGGTCAACGCGTGCTCCGCAAGAGCGGTGCTATAGGACAGGTCACCCGATCTGCGAAGGGCCAGCGCCGCGTGTCGAGCGGTCCATGCGTCGAGGTCGCCGATGGTCGACCGCCTCGCACATTCGGCGCAGGAGTACGGGGTCTCCCTCGGCGACCGCCCATCGCACGCCGATGCTCGCCATCCCGTCGGCCGCCAGGAAGGTGGTGAGCGCGGCGGCGTCCCCACGCCGGTGCTGCTCGATCGCTCGAGCTACCGCCCTTGACTGCCGGATCCGTTCCCGAGTGGTCTTCTGCCACCGGCTCGGGCCAATTCGGTGCGGCGGAGCGCAACGCCCTCGATGACCGCTGTGGAACGTGCTTCGATGCCCGCATCGAGCACCTCGTCCAGGTCGAGTCCGCGGACGTCGCCCGCCAATGCCGCCAGCAGATGCTCGGTGGCGGCGACCGGATCGCCGACCCGCAGCAGTGACTTGGCGAGTGCGAACCTCACCGAGCCCGGAGTTCGGCCAGCGCAGGGCGGCACCGACGAGCTGCTGTTCGGGCTAGCTCGGACTCGCGTGCGGCCGAAAACACATGCTGCGGCGAGCAATGCCGCTGCCGGCGACGCCCTACGGTCGAGTTCGCCGGGCCGCGCTGACTGCGCGGCGGCGACGACTGCCGCCGTACTTTGCGTCGATCACCAGGCGTCGGCTCACCATAGAGCCGGCCCGGCCATTGACCGGCAGCACAGGGAAACGGCTGAGAACGACCGAGGTGCCCTTTCGGATCGGTCGACTGATTTTCGACGGAAGGTGGCTCAGGATCACGTTTGCTGGCCTTCGTACCGGGAGTCGGACGGTGCTGGGCTGCGCACCTGCGCAATGTGCGCAGCCAGGTGACACGTACGGTTGTCCAGCCGACCTTATGTCCAGAGCTCGCCTCCCGGAGCAGACGACGTGACCGAAATCGAACAGCGGCGGGCTGCCGACCAGTCTGACCGGTCCCCGCGCTTCGGCCTCGACCTGTTCCTCGAACTCAACGCCGAGTACGAAAGCAAACCCGTCGTACCTCAACCACGCGCGATGGACGCCGCTTCACTCACCGATCAGGCGGGCCGGCGGGCGCAGCAGCATCGCAAAGCGCGTAGATATCGCCGGCCGGCGGGTACTCGAGGTCGGCTGTGGCCGGGCCCATCTCGGTCCTGAGCTGGCTGACAGGTTCGGCGCTGATTACGTCGGTGTGGACATCACGGAATACGACACCTGGTCAGCCGCTCGCCCGGACATCACGCTGGTGCGTCGGGACATCAGTACAGAACCGTCAGACGATCTCGGCCAGTTCGACGTCATCGTCTCGCTGGCGGTGCTCGAGCATGTCGTCCATCCGCACGCGATGCTCAAGGCCATGTTCGAGCGACTAAGGCCCGGCGGCACCGCGTACCTGGCAGCCAACTTGTATCGCGGCCCGAAAGCGTCTCACCGGTATCGGCAGGTGTACTTCCCGTGGCCGCATCTGCTCTTCAGCGACGACGTGTGGCGGGAGTTCTATCGCCAGGTTCATGGTCGCGACGAGACGTTCTCTTGGGTCAACAAGCTCACCTACGCCCAATACCTCACCTATTTCGACATGCTCGGATTCCGGCAGCGGAAGGTATGGCTGACGCCGCTCGACATTCGACGCGGGCTTTTACCAGCGGTTCGAGGATGTGTTGTCGCGTTACCCGCGCTTCGACCTATCCCACGACTTCGTCTATGCCGTGCTGGAGCGGCCGAGCGAGCCAACCCGTCCGGCCGAGGATCGCCAGCGATTGCGCAGCAGAGGTCGAGCGCCTCAACGCCGAGCTGGCCGCGATCAAGCAGTCGAAGTCGTGGCGAGTCACCGCGCCGCTTCGGATCGTCAACAGGCGGTTTGGGCGACGCTGACGCTCAAACCTCGGCGTGCGTGTATGGCTCGCCGTAGAACAGCAGGTTCGTCCTGCCAGCCAGCAGCTGCTGCTCGGTGACCTTCCAGGTGTGCCCGGCCGAGTCGGCCCGTCGCACCGAGACGAAGTTGTATCGGTCGGCGGAGTAGACCGAGCCGCCGGCAGCCCCAACCTTGTGCAGGAACGTCGTGTCGACCCGCCGCGGTAGGTCGTCAAATCGCAGCTCGGTTGCCGTCGAGCGCCGCACGACAATCGTGCCGCCCTGCACCAGCTTGACGTACCGGTGTTCGGCTTCTGGGAAGCGCAGCAAGGTCGCTCCCGAGCCCTCCAGGTGGACCAGGTGGGCCCACTTGCCGACGACCTCGGCAGCGGTGTAGTCGAATGCTCGAATCAGATCGGTCAGGTAGTGCGGGCCGTACCAGTTGTCGTCGTCCATCTTGGCGACGAGCTCCCCGTCAGCCGCGGCCAGGCCGAGGTTCATGCAGCCGCCGAGCTTCAGCCCGGCGTCGGCGAAGCGGACGACGAGCTCGTCGATCCCGACTTCCTTGGCCCGGCTGACGAGCTCTGGCTCCGCAACGTCGAATCCGTGCAGAACGAGAACCAACTGGATCTGCGGGTGGAGCTGCCGCCCGACGAAGCCGAGGACGTGATCGAGCTGGGCCGGCCGGTTGGTGGGGACGACGATGCTGACCGTCTGTGACGATGCCGAGGCCGGTAGTCCGACAGCTTGCAGCACCGTGTTGACCCGATGTCCGTACAGATGCTCATCGAACACCCGCCGGTGCGCCCGCAGGCCCCGGCGGTCTCGCAGCTCGTCGTGCCGCAGCAACGTGGACAGCTCAGCGCGGGTCTCGTCGGCGTTGCTGATGACCGTGACGTCGTCGCCGAAGAAGCGCTCGACCGATGCCGCCGGCCCCGTGACCACCGGGGTTTGGGCGGCGGAGAGCTCGAAGAGCCGGCGAGCACACATGGTGGGCGACGAAGTGACCGAGTTGACATTGAGAAACACTTTGTACGACGCGTACGTCGCCAATATCTGGTCGTACCGAAGCGATCCGACGATGTGCTTCTCGTAACGCCTTGGGAACTGATACCGGCGGTCGACGTTCTGCAGACGTGAATAGATGTGGAGCCCGAAATCGCGTGCTGGGCCGAGGACGTACTCCATCTGCACGCGCCGTTCGGGGTGCTTCTCGGCGAAGTAGCTGCCGGCGAATGCCACGTCGTACACCCGCCCGGCGCCACGCTGGATCGGGTTGTGAATCCGCGGCTGCGCCGCGAACGGCAGGAAGGCCACCCGGTCGTGGCCGAGGTCGCGGCGATATGCCGCGATGCAGTCAGCGTCGACGGTGAAGACGTGGTCGAACAAGGCGGCTGTTGCGACGAAGCGGTCGTAGTTGGGCGGGTCTTCCTTGTTCCAGAACACGGTCGGTATCCCGCGGTCGCGGAACCACCCCACCAGCGACCGCAATTCATCGCTCGGGCTGGCCGAACCGGTCATATGCAGCCGCCATCGCCCGTCGTTGCCGTTCCAGGCCGACTCGACGAACAGCATCGATGGTCGGCGTGCGTTCAGCGCAGCGAGCCAGTCGTCCGGGCCGAACGTCACCTGGTTCCACTCGTAGCGGAAGGCGATCTCGGAGAACGGGTCGAGGATCGCCGCGACGGTCAGATCGGGCCGGGCCACCGGGCCTGCCGGCGGGTCGAACTGGGGTAAGGCGACCCCCGCGGAGACGGCCCGTGGAACCGCTTCGGCGATTGAGCGATCGAGCAGGGCGTGGGCCAGATCCCGGCCGAGCGAGCGGCGGCGTGTCGGGTCCTGCACCGCCGCTCGGACCACCCGCGCAGCCAGGCCGAGCCGCGACCGCCGTTGGTCGGCCAGCCGTCCTTCGGCGGACTCGAGCTGAGTTCGCAAGCTGACGATTTCCCGGCGCAGGGCGCCGAGCTCGGCCTCATCCGTGCCCGATTCGGCGCTGGACGGTTCCGGTGACAACGGCGGATCGCCGCTCATCAACCCACCTGGTCGGCCACGACCGCGGCGATGCGCTCGCCGGCATGACCGTCCCACAACGGCGGGGTTGGCCAGCTCGATGGCCGGCCGGTCGCCAGGCAGTCCTCCATGACCTGCGGGAGCGCCTCGCGAGTGACCAAGCGGTTCGTGCCATGGGTGATGGTGACCGGGCGTTCGGTGTTCGGCCGTAGCGTCATGCATGGCACGCCGAGGATCGTTGTCTCCTCCTGGACCCCTCCGGAGTCGGTGACGACGGCGTCCGCGCCGCGAACCAGACCGAGGAACTCCACGTACCCGAGCGGATCGATGATGCGCATCCTCGGATGGTCGAACAGGCCCGCCGCGGCCAACTCCGAACGGCCCCGCGGGTGCAGGGGCAACACCACCTCGATCTGGTCGGCAACACCATGCATCGCCTTGGTCAAGGCCTGGGCGTCGGCGGGGTCGTCGACGTTGCTGGGCCGATGCAGGGTAGCGACCACGTAGTGGTCCGGCAGCCCCTGCGCCAGCCCGCACAGCATCGCCATCGATGTCCTCGAGATTGGCCAACAGCGTGTCGATCATCGGGTTGCCGACAAAATGGATCTTGTCAGCGTGGACGCCCTCGTTGCCCAAGTGAGCCACGGCGTCGGACGATGTCGCGAACAAGAGATCTGCCAGCCGGTCGGTGACCAGCCGGTTGATCTCCTCGGGCATCGTCCGGTCGAAGCTGCGCAGCCCGGCCTCGACGTGCGCCAACGGCACCAGCATCTTCGCCGCCACCAACGCGGCCGCGACCGTGGAATTGACGTCGCCGTATACGACGACCATCGCCGGCATGTGGGCGGAGAAGAGGTCCTCCAAGCCGGTCATGATGGCCGCCGTCTGCCGAGCATGCGTGCCCGAGCCCACCCCGAGGTTGATGTCCGGCTCCGGCAGGTGGAGTTGGCGAAAGAACACGTGCGACAGCTGCTCGTCGTAGTGCTGGCCGGTGTGGATGAGCTGCTGAGGGACGCCGAGGGCGCCCAGCGCCCGGATGCACCGGGGCAGCCTTCGGGAAGTTCGGCCGGGCACCGGTGACGTGCGCCACAACGTCGTTCATGAAGCCCTCATTGATCTCCATAAGCGTCGTATCGCATCGGATGCTCGTCCGGCATCGCCATTGGCCCCAGCCAGCATGCCAGAGCGCAGGCCCAGTTCGGACGCGACACCCGTGGCTCAGGGCGTGCCGGCCACCTCCATGATCGGTTCCAGGGCAACCTCGAGCTGAGGGCTGAGACTGTCGACAAAGGTCTCAGTCAGGTGAGATCCCTGCCGGTACACCAGGACGTCGCCGATGACGGCAGGACACTGACCACCCGGGCAGATGAAGTCGTTGAGATCCACCAGATGCACATTGGCCAGGCCCCGCGCCGCGACGATCTGAGGTGGTGCGCCGCCGTTGTCCTGAGCCGGCGATCGGTCGAACGCACACGCCGAAAGGTCGTTCAGGTTCTCAGCCACGCACTCGTAGACCGGAGTCTGGCGGGGCGTCGGATTGTCGCGCAGCACCAGTACCTGGATTCCGGCGTCGGCAAGAGCGGCCCAGCTCTCGCGCAGGCCGGCGACCATGGCCGACCTCGTCGCCCCAGCCGCAGGCTCGTCCGGAGCGACATAGGCGACGTGGGCACCGTGCGAGGTCAGCACGAAGTCCGGTCGCTCGGCGGTCAGGTCCCGAAGGACCACGGTGTTCCAGTCGTGGCAGGTCGAGAACGGCTCGCCGTCCAGCGGAATGACCGCGGCGGAGAAGGCGCAGGCGGATTTCGTGTATGTCGTGATCTTCCAGCCCTGTTCCCTGCCGATCGAATCCAGGGCCGAGATCCACTGCAGTGCCTTGGAGTCTCCGACCAGTGCGACGGAGACATCCCCGGCGGGGTCTCCGTAGTCGCAGGTGATCATGGCCGAGCTGTCCTCCGGCGCTTGACATCCCCTCGCGTACGCATCCGGCACGTCGTCCTGTGCGGCGAGCGGGTCGGGCACCACCGCCCGGACCCGGTCCGGTGCCACGTAGTCCTGTGGAGTCGTGCCGAGCACGGCGGCGCCCGGCGCGGCGCGATCGCTCACGTCGGCCGGCCGGGCCGAAATGACCAGACCGAGCCCTGCGACCACCCCGACTGCGGACAAGGCCGCACCCACAGCGAGAGATCGGCGGGGCACCCGGGCAAGTGCCCGCGAGTAGCGCGCCGGATTTTCGACCAACCGGTGGGTCAGCCAGGCCGGGACGACGGACACGGCGACGACCGCTGCGCCAGTCCAAGCGGTGAGCCCACCGAAGACGTGAGTCGCCGCCACGACCAACGGCCAGTGCCACAGGTACAACGAGTACGACAAACCCCCAACCCAGACCACGGATGGCCGGCCCAGCACCACGAGGGGTCCGCCATTACCTGCGCCCGTTCCAGCCGCGATCACCGCGGCAGTGCCCAGAGTGGGCACCAATGCCGCGTACCCCGGCCAGGCAAGATCAGTCGAGAAGCGCAGACCGGCCACCAGTACGGCCGCCAAGCCACACCACCCGAGCACCGCGGCGGGGATCCGGCCCAGACGCGTCCACAGTGGCGTCGCCATGGCCACGGCGGCGCCCAGTGCCAGCTCCCAGATCCTGGTCGTGGTCACGAAGTAGGCCCGAGCGGGATCGGAGCTGGTCAGGTAGAGCGACCACAGCAGCGATGGGATGGCGACCAGCGCCAGGGCGATCGCCATGGCCGAGTACAGCGGCCGGCCGGTGCGACGCACCCACCACGCCACGACCACCACGAGCAGCGGCCATACCAGGTAGAACTGCTCCTCGACGGCTAGCGACCAGAAGTGCTGGACCGGCGACAACCCGACGTCCTCGGCGAGATAGTCCACAGCTCGGTGAGCGAGCCGCCAGTTCACGACATATGCAGCCGACGCGGCGATGTCACCGCCGTAGACGCGCCAATCGACCGGGGAAACGAACAACCGGACAAGGACAGCGGTGACCGCGAGCACCATCGCTGCGGCCGGCAGCAGCCGCTTGGCCCGGCGAGCGTAGAAGCCGACCACCGAGAGCCGCCCCGTGCGCTCGACCTCGCGGACCAGCAGGCTGGTGATGAGGAATCCCGAGATCACGAAGAACACGTCGACACCGATGAACCCGCCGGGCACGACCGCCAGTCCGGCGTGGTACAGCAGCACCAGAACGACAGCGAGGGCACGTAACCCTTCGACATCGGCCCGGAAGCCCCGGTGTGCCGGTGTGGCGACACCCGGCGCTTGCGCACCGGCCGCAGACGCGGGCGACCTGAGGACGTCGTGCATATCGATGTGTGATGCCCGGATCAGCGCACGTACGCGGCCCGGCGAAGAACCATCGATGCCGCGGACCGTCGCAGCTGGGCGACGACCTCGACTACCTTGGTGGCTCCCGGGTCGATCTCGTCGGCGGGTTCGAACTGACCGAACCCCTGGCCGGGGCGAAGCACGAAGGTCTTCGACGTCGCCGGCAGGTCCGAGCCAAGCCCGTTGTGCAACTGCCAGGCGACGGTCCGCCGGCCGGCGTCGTCGCGTCCTTCCACTAACAGCCCCGATATGCCGGCGGGCTGCGGAAACGACATCTCCAAGCGCACCACTCGCAGACCGTCGACCCTAAATGCGACTCCCGCCGACCGATGGCGGCGGAACGGGCTCCACGCGGCGGGTGCGTCGACTCGCACGCCACCGGTGTCGTGCGGACTGACTCGACAGTGTGACGTCGTCCACGTGCTCGGCGCCAACGAGGACAGTGCGAGCGAAGCACGATGAAAGGCCGGATCACCGTCGGCAGGCGAATGCCCCTCCGTGGCCGCACCGTTGCCGACGGGGAGTCGACCGATTGCCTGGGCAAGCGGGCCTGGCTGCACCCATGCGACGCGGGCGGGCGGCGTCGACGAGCGACTCACGAGCACGAGCTGCCAGGTGTTGTACAACGGTTCGATCCAGTGGACGTTCAAGCCGGCGTTTTGGCACAGCTGCCGCACTCGTTTGGCGTCGAAGATCGAGACATGCCCCCAGCAGGACTCGATGCGTCCGAGCATCGGTACAGAGAACAGCAGCTCGGTTTCTGGACCGATGGCATTGGCAATCGTGGTCAATGCCAGCTGAGGATCCGGCACATGCTCGAGCACCTCGAGCAGCAGCAGAATGGTCGGATTGCGCTCCTCGATCCAAGCCGCCGTCAAGTCGTAGAGATCCTTGACGCCGAGATACCACGAGCCGGCGTCCAGGCCGTTCACTTTGGCCATCTCGTGCACCGAATCGAACTTGTCATCGGTGAGATCGATCCCGGCGTACGCCGCGGGATGCACGGTGAGCGCAAGGACACCCGCGGTCCAGCCATGACCCATGCCGATGTCGAGCACGCGGTCTTCGCTGGACAGGAATTGGCAGACCCGCCACACCCGGGACATGTCGGCCTTGCTCTGGTAGACGCGGCGGCTGCGATCAGGCAGCCCCGCCCACGACTTGAGTCTCGGCAGGTTCGCAGCGGCATCTTTGTGCTGCGCCGTGTACTCGGCGGCGAAGAGGTCGCGCGCTTCGACCTCGGTCAGTTTTTCCAGCTGTTCCAGTTGGCGCCATTGCGACCGGACGACCTCGCGATGATCCGTCGCCGAGTCATTGCTCATCAAGAACACTCCGTCGTCTTGCTGTGTGGTGATCGAGCCGACCGTAACCTGTCGGATACTCGGGGCCGAGCGCCCCCCGCCCCGCATGCGACACTGCTGAACCCGTCCGCATGCTCACGTGCGAGGAAAGCCAGTGTCGTCGCCAACCCAGGTCCGCGTCCTCCGCTTGGTGCACAACGCTCCGATTGCGGTGTCCGTGGGTTGGCACCACGTCGGATGGGACAAATGGCACGGCACCTTGGTCGCGATGCGAGCCCTGCCGGCTACGAGCCGGCGAAGGCTCGCCGACGTTGCGGGCCGGCGCGAACCGTCGCCGGTCGGGGTGCTGGCGCTCGCGGCCGATGGGCGGCGGGCGAAGGCGCTGCAGGCATTGGGCGACGCGGGCCGAGACGCCGGGGCCGGTCGGCTTGCCCAGTTGGTCGCCGTCGGCGCCGCTATGGATGCTCCGCAGGAGGCGGCCGCCCTGCTCGACCGGCTGCCTCGAGACTTCCCCGGGCGCCATCGGCTCGAGGCGCTGGTCGCGGCACGCTCCGGTGATCTGACCCGCGCGGCGGGGGAGGCGCGCCTGGCGGGATGGCGAGCGAGCCGGTTGCAGCACCGGCTGGCCGGCGAGCTGGCGGGGTTGCGGGCGCGTCCAGGATCCGCCGGGCGCCTCTCGCAACCCGCGCCGTCCAGTCACACCGATCGAGTGCTGCATCTGGTCACAAACGCGCTACCCGACGTGACCGCGGGCTACACGGTGCGCACCCAGGGCCTGGTGGCCGCCCAGCGGCAGATCGGCATCGACGCGCACGTTGTCACCCGGCTGGCCTTTCCGGTGACCGCCGGGCACGTTTCAGCCCGTTCCGTCGAATACGTCGAGGGCGTCGCGTATCACCGGCTCCTCCCGCCACGGTGGCTGCCCGCGAGTGACCACCGCCGATTGCGGCTGGACATCGAGCAGACCGCTCGCCTGGTCCGTCAGCTGCGGCCGGCGGTCCTGCATGCTCACAGCAAGTACCGCAACGCCCAGGTCGCATTGGCCATGCGCGACCGGTACGGCCTGCCGGTCGTGTACGAGGTCCGCGGATTCCTCGAAGAGACATGGCGCAGTCGCGGTCGCGATCCCGGCGCTGACGCGTACCGGCTGATGCGCGAGTGCGAGGCCCATTGCATGTCCGCGGCGGATGTGATCATCACACTGTCGAACAGCATGCAGGCGGAGATCCTGCGCCGGGGCATACCGGCCGATCGGGTCGTCATCGTTCCGAACGCCGTCGGCGACGCGTTCTTGGCGGAGCCGCCTGACGCCACAGCGTTGCGGTGGCAGCTGGGAATCGATCCCGACGACGTGGTCGTCGGTTCGGTGACGACGGTCAACGACTACGAAGGCCTGGACGTGCTGATCGAGGCAGTCGCGAAGCTCCAGGGCGCCACCGGCCGAGCCCGACTGCTCGTCGTGGGAGCCGGCCCCGCGTTGTCCGCGCTTCGGCGGCAGGCGGCGGACCGGGGTCTCCGTGACGCGGTGTTCACCGGCGCTATCCCATTCAGTGACGTCCGCCGGTATTACGCCACGATCGACGTTTTCGCGGTTCCCCGGGCGGATGTGCCGGTGACCCGGCTGGTGGCACCGCTCAAGCCACTGGAGGCAATGGCAACTGGCAGACCAGTGGTGGCCAGCGACCTTCCGCCGCTGCGCGAGATCGTCGAGGACGGCGCCACCGGCGTACTGGTACCGCCTGGCGACGCGGGTCAGCTGGCCACGGAGCTCGAAGCCCTGATCGCGGATCCGCATGGTCGGGTCCAGATGGGCCGGGAGGCACGCCGGTGGGTGGAGAAGTACCGCACGTGGTCCGCGACCGCCGTGCGCTGCCGCGAGATCTACCGCCAGCTCATGCAGTGAAAGGCGACGAATTAGCGTGGCGGGTGAATTCATACGGAACAATCGATGTCGTCAAGGAGCCCAAAGGCGGTCACCCACCGCCCAGAAGGGAACATCGTGACCGTCCAGGTCGTCATCCTCGCCGCTGGCATGGGTACGCGCCTGGGCCGGCCATTCCCGAAACCGCTCACTCCATTGCAGGACGGGCGGAGCATCTTGGCCCAGCAACTCGACAACATCCATGCTGTATTCGGCAGCCAGGCCCGCACGACAATCGTGGTCGGTTTCAAGCTCGATGCGATCATCGAGGCGTTCCCTGACGCAACGTTCGTGTACAACGAGCTCTATGACCAGACCAACACGTCGAAGAGTTTGCTGAAGGCGTTGCGATCCGCTCCAGACGGCGGCGTCCTGTGGATGAACGGCGATGTGGTCTTCGATCCACACGTGCTCGAACGTGCAAAAGACCTGGTAGTGGCCGAGACTTCGTTCGTGTGCGTCAACACCTCAGCGGTCGGCGACGAGGAGGTCAAGTACACCGTCGACAGCCGCGGGCATGTGGAGCAGTTGTCCAAGACGGTCGTCGGAGCGCGCGGCGAAGCGGTCGGCATCAACTATGTGTCAGCGGCCGACAAGCCAGCCCTGATCACGCGGCTGGCAGAGGCTGACGACAGCGACTATTTCGAGCGCGGCATCGAGCTGGCGATCGAGCGCGACGGCCTGCGGTTCGTCCCGGTCGACATCTCCGACCTGTTCGCTGTCGAGGTGGACTTCGCCACGGACCTGGCTCGAGCCAACGAGCACATCGATCTTCAGCACGCATCCGCGCCACCAGCGGACAGCCGCAGTCTCTACCGGGCGCACCGGCCCCGCTGAGGTACCATCCCGACGGTCGACTGCGGTGGTCAGCGACCCGACCGCCTGCACCGGCTCGGCGCACACCGGCGCCGCGCCATCCCCTCGCCGACAAGGAGCAGCCGGTGACCGTCGACGTCGCGATCATTGGTCTTGGCTACGTGGGCCTGCCGCTCGCTGCCGAGGCGACCCGAGCGGGGCTGACCGTCCTCGGGTATGACGTCAACGCCTCCGTCGTCGAAGCTTTGAACGACGGCCGGTCGCACATCGACGACCTCACCGACGCGGACATCGCGAAGATGCGGTCCGCTGGCTTCCGGGCAACGACGGACGAGGCCGAGATCGGTACGGCCGAGGCGGCCCTCATCTGCGTACCCACACCGTTGTCCGCAGATGGCGGACCCGATCTCGGCGCAGTCACGTCGGCGGTCGCATCCGTGACTCGGCAGCTGCACCCGGGCATGCTCGTCGTCCTGGAGTCGACGACCTACCCGGGCACGACCGACGAGGTCGTCCGGCCCGATGCTCGAGGAATCGGGTCTCAAAGTCGGCGCAGGACTTCCACCTCGCCTTCTCTCCGGAACGCATCGACCCCGGCAACGAGCAGTTCGGTGCCCGGAACACGCCCAAGGTCGTCGGGGGGCTACACCGAGCAATGCACGGACCGGGCCGCCGAGCTTCTACGAACGGTTCGTCGACACGGTCGTTCGGGCGCGCGGTGCCCGCGAGGCCGAGACCGCGAAGCTGCTGGAGAACACCTACCGGCACATCAACATCGCCTTGGTGAACGAGATGGCCCGGTTCTGCCACGAGCTGGGCATCGATCTGTGGGATGTCATCCGGGCCGCCTCGAGCAAGCCGTTCGGCTTCCAGGCGTTCTACCCCGGTCCCGGCGTCGGCGGCCACTGCATCCCGATCGACCCCAACTACCTCAGCCACAACGTGCGGGCCAAGCTCGGTTACCCATTCCGGTTCGTCGAGCTGGCCGCAGGAGATCAACGCCACCATGCCCAGCGTACGTGGCCCAGCGCGCCCAGAACATGCTCAACGGGGCAGGCAAGGCGATCAGAGATGCCTCGGTCCTGCTCCTCGGCGTCGACGTACAAGCCGAACATCGCCGATCAGCGCGAGTCGCCTGCGGCGCCGCTTGCCCGGCACCTGGTCGACCTCGGCGCGCGGGTTCTCTACCACGACCCGTACGTCGCCGAGTGGAATGTGCCCGGAGTCGTACGTCACTCGCGTCGACGACCTCGAGACCGCCGTCGCCGAGGCCGACCTGGTGATCCTCGTCCAGAACCATCGCAGCTACGACGCGCAGGCCCTGGCCAGCCGTGCGCGGCACTTCTTCGACACGCGGGGAGTGACCACTGGCGAGGTGTCACAACGGCTGTGAGCGACGCCTCAGGCACGATGGAGACCGTGAGCGAGCAGTTGATCGGCCGGCTGGCCGCCGGCGAAGCCGAGGCGATGGCCGAGGAGTACGGGCTGCGCCGCATCGGCGTCCGCCCGAGGCTGGGCGTGTACTTACACGACCTGTGGGCACGGCGGCACTTCATCCGAGTTCTGGCATCGGCCAACGCCTACGCCCGCAACCAGAAGAACTACCTCGGCCAGCTGTGGGCCGTGATCAACCCGATCCTCAACGCCTTGGTCTATTTCCTGATCTTCGGATTGATCCTGCAAACCGACCGCGGCGTCGAGAATTACGTCGCCTTTCTCACCATCGGCGTGTTCGTGTTCGGTTTCAGCTCGTCGGCGATCATGGCCGGTTCCCGAGCCATCACCGGTAACCTCGGCCTGATCCGCTCACTGCACTTCCCCCGGGCTGTACTTCCACTCGCAGTTGTCTTCACCGAGCTGATCGCACTCCTGCCCGCCTTGGCAGTGCTGTGCGGAATCGTGCTACTGACCGGCGAACCGATCACCCTGGACTGGCTGCTGTTTCCGATCGTCGTGTTCGTCCAGTGGCTGTTCAACACCGGTTGCGCGCTCATCGTCGCCCGTTTGGTTGCGCAGGTGCGCGACCTGCAGAACGTCATCCCGTTCATACTGCGCTTCCTCCGGTACGCATCCGGGGTCATGTTCAGCATCTCGGCCTATGTGGGCGACAGCTGGATCGGCGTGGTGATGGAGTTCCAGCCGTTCGCCCTCTACCTCACGTTGGCGCGGTCGGCGCTACTGTCGGAAGGCGCGCCCGATCCCGTTGCGTGGGCCCTCGGCCCTAGGTTGGGCTCTGATCTTCCTGGCGGGTGGTTTCCTGCTGTTCTGGCGGGCAGAGGAGCGGTATGGCCGTGACTGACCGACCGATCCGCGACGAGATCGACTACGAGGCTGACACGGAGGCGTCTACGACCTCCCCGGATTCTGCGGCGGATGTCAACGGTCTCGGTGATCCTTCGCTGATCGTCGACGATCTCCACGTGACGTATCGGGTCTGGGGCGGACGGCGAGCCGCCGACCCCGGAGAGACGTCCGCGCTACGCAGGATCCTGAACCGGGGACGCGGCCACGTCGGCGCCGTGACCGAAATCATGGCCGTCCGCGGTATCTCGTTCGTCGCCCGGCACGGCGAGGCCATCGGCGTCGTCGGGCGAAACGGTTCGGGGAAGAGCACCCTGTTGCGCGCCATAGCCGGCCTGCTCCCGCTCTCCGGTGGGGCGGTGTACGTTTCCGGCGAGGCGTCGCTGCTGGGCGTCAACGCCGCATTGATCAAGACGCTTACCGGAGAGCGAAACATCATGATTGGTGGTCTCGCCCTCGGCCTGAGCCCCGACGAGGTTCGGGAGCGGTTCGACGAGATCGTCGACTTCGCCGGCATCGGCGAATTCGTGAACCTTCCGATGCAGGCCTATTCGTCCGGCATGGGGGCGCGACTGCGGTTCGCGATTTCCTCTGCAGCCAGGCCGGACATCCTCATGATCGACGAAGCGCTGGCCACCGGCGACGCCGAGTTCCGGGCGCGTAGCCAGGATCGCATTGACGAGATACGCCGCCACGCAGGGACCGTGTTCCTGGTCAGCCATTCGCTCAAGGCGGTCCAGACGATGTGTTCCCGGGCTTTGTGGATCGAGGCCGGGCGGTTGAAGCTCGATGGCCCGGTGGATGAGGTGTGCGCCGCGTACTACCGGTTCGCGCGTGACCAGGCCCGAGTCTGAAGGCGAGCAGCACATGCGGGCACTCGTTCTCACCGTCGTCCATCACCCAGAGGACGCCCGGATCCGGCACCGTCAACTCGCGGCACTGCTCGACGCGGGCTGGCAGGTCACGTATGCAGCGCCGTTCCGGGACTTCGCCGCCAGGACGCGGCCCGAACACGCCAGTCTGACGCTGGTCGACCTACCGCGCGCCGTCGGGCGTCGTCGACTCGCGGCCTGGCGAGCCGCCCGCAGGTTGTTGAAGTCCCAGGGGCAGCAGCACGACGTGGTGCTGATACACGATCTCGAACTGCTCACCACTTTGCCCGGTCTGGGTGTGCCGCCCGTGGTGTGGGACGTCCACGAGGACGTGGCGGCATCGATGTCGACCAAGCCGTGGTTGCCAGTGCCGGTACGGCCACTGGCTCGATCGTGCACTCGACTCGCCGAGCAGATAGCCGAGCGGCATGTGCACCTGCTCGTTGCCGAGCCGGCGTATCTCAGCCGTTTCGCCGGGGCGCATCCCGTCATACCCAACTCCGCCGTTGTTCCAGACGTCGTGTCGCCACCCGGCCATGAGCGGGTCGTCTACGTCGGGCATCTGACCATGGCCCGCGGCGTCGCCGAGATGATCGCGGTCGGGCAGGGGCTCAGAGACCAGACCGATGGCGCGGTTTACGTCCAGCTGGTCGGGCATGCCGACCCGGCGGCAACAGCTGCCCTGCGATCGGCCGTCGACGAGGGCGTCGTCGCCTGGGCCGGATTCCTACCCAGCGATGTCGCGATGCGGCGGATCGATGGAGCGCTGGCCGGGTTGTCCCTACTCCACGACCAGCCGAACTACCGGCACAGCACACCGACCAAGATCATCGAATACATGGCGCGCGGTGTGCCGGTGATCACGACACCGCTTCCGATCGCCCGCCAACTGGTCGAGGAGACCGGGTGCGGGGTCATCGTCCCGTTCGGCGATCCGACGGTCACCGTCGAGGCGATTCTCGCGCTCCGGGACGACCCGGAGCTGCGCAGGCGGATGGCGTCGGCGGGTCATCGTGCGGCGTTGGATCGCTTCGACTGGACCGCCGACGCGGAGACCTTCGTCGCCGAGCTGACCAGGGTCGCTGCCGGGGTTCGGACGGGTTGACGACGATCGCCAACTGCTGGTCGTGGGGCCTGGCTCAGCCGCGAGCCCGCGGGGTGAGGAAGCCCGCGCCCCAGCTCAGATGCATGGTGGCCAGCACCGCCGGAAGCCACGCCCGTGCGCGCCACGGCAGATCCCTGCCCTCGACCACGCCCGCCACCGCTTCCCCGGCGGCATAGCCCGCCGGCACCAGCCAGCCGAGGGTAAGCCAGCGCGGACCGCCCAGGACACCGATCAGACCGGCGACGGTTCCGGCCCCGACGGAGGCAGTGACCGCTGGCGCAGCCAGATAACGCGGACTGGCGGTCCCCGGATGGCGGCGCATCACCTCCCGGCGCCACTGGCCGGTGCGGAAGAACTGGCCGGCCAGCGCGCTCAGGTTCGACCGCGGCCGGTAGGTCACCACCAGATCCGGAGTGAACCAGACGGTCTCACCAGCTGCCCGGATGCGGTGGTTGAGCTCCCAATCCTGGGCCCGGGCGAAGTGCTCGTCGTACCCGCCGAGCCGGTCGAGGACCTCGCGGCGGAATACGCCGAGGTAAACAGTGTCAGCCGGCCCGGGTGAACCGCCGAGGTGGAAGCGGGGCAGCGCCGATGCCGAGGGGAGAGCTCATCGCCCTCGCCACAGCATCGCTCGAAGTCGGTCTCGCCCTCTGCGCGCATGATTCCGCCGACATTTGCGGCCCCGGTCCGGCGCAGCTCATCCACGGCCAGCCGGATGTACCCGGGCGAGAGCACACCATGCCCGTCGGCGCGGACGAGGAGGTCGTGCCGAGCCGCCTTGATCGCGGCATTGAGAGCGTCCGGCGTACGCCCGGAGGGGTTCTCCACCAGCCGTATTCGGTCGTCAGCGGTGGCCAGACCGGCGGCGATCTCGTCGGTGCGATCGCGCGACGGCCCGAGGGCCAACACCAACTCGAGCTCGCCGGGGTACTCCTGGGCGAGAACCCCGGCCACCGCGTCGGCCAGGTGCTGCTCCTCGTTGAGGACCGGCATGATGACGGACACGGGGGGCCAGGCAGGCGGCTGCGACGAGTTCATCGCGGCGAACCCTACCCGTGCTCCCGTCGCGGTCATTCGTAGGCACACACCGAGGACAAGTCGACCGTGGGCGGCGTCGCCGCGGCTGCGGGATTCTCGGCGGCGGGTTTCGTAGGCGTCGGCTTGGCTCCACGTGGTGGCTTGACGTCGCCCGCGGCCGCCGTGCTGGTGCCGGTGCGTCCGTTCGCGGCGTCGACTGATGCCGTCATTGCTCGGTCCAGCTCGTCGGCAATGACCTCGAAGTTGGGGTCGGCCGGCGTGATCAATGGTGGAACGAACTGCAACGACGTCACCGACCGGTCCTTGGCCCGCCAGGCCAGGTCCACCAGTTCCGGCAACTCGGACTGCGGGATGTCGGTCCTGATGATCGACTTCGATACCTTTGCCAGCGATGTGAATTTGCGCAGTACGGTGGCCGGGTCCATCTCCCGCAGAATCGCGCCCAGAACGCACCGCTGGCGGCCCATCCGGGCGTAGTCCGACGTGGTGGAGCGAGAACGCGCGTACCACAGGGTCTCGTAGCCGCTGAGCTTGCGCAGTCCGGGCTTGAGCACCTTGCCCGATTCCCCGATCGGTAGGGGATCGGTGACCCGGATGGTCACCCCGCCCAAAGCGTCCACCAGGTCTTGGAAACCGTTCAGGTCGACGACGACGCACGTACTGAATCGGTAGGCCGAGAGTCCCCTCGACGGCCTGCTTGACAGCGGTGAGCCCGGGCTCAGCCGGACCAGGAAACAGCTCGGGATTTGCCTCGCCGTAGGTCCAGGTGGCGTTGAGCAGCCATTCGCTGCGTTCTCCCTCTCCGGTGAAACCGGCCGGGAAGCGTTCTGCGGCAGCGCTGCCCTCGGTGAAGCGGGCCTTCTCCAGGTTCCGCGGCAAGCTCACCAATAGCGGCGCGCCGGTGCGCACGTCGACCGACACGACCGGTGATGCTGTCCGGCCGAACGCCACTCCGTCCTTTGGCGGCGTCGGTGCCGAGCAGCAGGACGTTGAGCCGCCCGTCGCTTGCCGCAGCGGCCTCGCCCGACGGGAAGAGTTCGACCACCGCCTCATGAGCTGCGGAAGCGTACCGAACGGCCAAAACCGGCGGTATTGCCACGAGCACCGCATAGCAGCAGGGTCGTGCCGGTCAACACCAGCCGATGCCTGCGGGTCAGCGCCGGCGGATAGCTCAGCCGCCATGCGTCGATCAGCAACGCGACCCACGCGATCACGGCGGCGAACGAGGAACAGCTTGAGCGCCCTGAGCACCCACGGCCGTACGGCGAGCCCGGCGAGCTCGTCCATCGGCACCAGCCACAGCACCAGGCCGCCGACCACGACCAGTCCGACCCACGCTGACAACACCGCCCAACCGAGCCGGCGATTGCCGGCAGTGAACTGGGCGCTGCCGGGTGCGACGACGGTCAGGCCGACCAGCACCAGCGACCGTCGGAACCGCCTGACCTCGGTGACCTGCTTGCGGACCGAGGGGCTTCGGTCGGCACCGGACCCCTGGCGCACCGTCGCGGCGGCGCGGTCGTTACCACCAGGTTCTCCCCGTCGTCAGTGGCAGCCAGAAGGCGCAGCCAGTATCGCCGGGTTCAGCCCCGCCGAGTTACGGCGGCGCGCCGCCACGGGAATGCAGGATCGCATCACGCCGAGCCAGCCGGTGAACGCGCCGGATCTCGGCCTCGGCGAACCGGCGCCGGTCCTCGTCGGTCTCCGGCAGCACCGGCGGGACCGCGCGCGGCTGGCCATCGGCGTCGAGTGCCACGAACACGAGGTACGCGGTCGCGACCCGCTTGGCGGTCGGACCTCGTTCCACGGCTCGGCGAGCACCCGGACGCCGACCTCCAGCGACGTCCGGCCGGTCCAGTTGACTCTGCCCCTGCGCGTGCACCAGGTCGCCGACATGCACCGGCTCGAGAAACGCCATCTCGTCCATCGAGGCGGTCACGGCGGGTCCGCCGGAGTGGCGCTGGGCCACGGCGCCCGGCGACGTCGTCGACCAGCTTCATGATCACTCCACCGTGCACGGTGCCGAGCAGGTTGGTGTCGAGCGTGGTCATGATCCGCGACAGGGTCGTCTGGGCCGCCGAGGTGGGACGCCCCGGCCCGCTGTCCTGCACAAGAGGACGGTACGGGCAACCGGGCCGATCGGGGAGCCCAACCGCTACGGGTACCGTTTCGAGCGTGAGCGAGCCAAAGCCTGACCAACCGCCGGCTGGGCCAGCGAAGGTGACGACGTACACCGCTGGCCGGGTCCCAGGTGTGTCGTACCGCGACGGTATGGCTCACAGCCCGGCCGAAGCTGAGCAGGCGGCGGCACCGGCCGCGGGACGGTCGGCAGCCAACGCCCGTCTCGCCCGCCCGCCTTCTGGATCGCCGGGCCGGCCGGCCTCCGCTCCGGGGGGGCCGCCCAAGACGGGCCGCACGGGCGGCGGGGTGTCGGGGCGCCGGGTCGCCCGGTGGGCGGGCGGGGTCTTCGCCGTCATCGTCGCGGCCTTGGTCGTTCTCGGGCTGATCGCCTGGTCCCGGATCGACAAGGTCGACGCGATACCGGACGACCACGGCGCAGCAGTGTCGGAAGGCCGGGTGTACTTACTCGTCGGCTCCGACAGTAGGGAGGAGCTCACGCCAGAGGAACAGGCAGAACTAGGGACGGGGTCAACTGCGGGTCGGCGTACCGACACGATCATGTTGTTGCACCTGCCCACCGATGGGCGACCCGCGCTCATCAGCGTCCCCCGCGACTCGCTCGTCGAGATCCCCGGCCACGGCGAGGAGCGCGTCAACGCTGCCTACGCCTTCGGAGGAGCGCCGCTCCTCGTCCAGACCCTGGAGGATGCGACCGGCGTGGCGATCGACGACTACGTCGAGATCGGCTTCGGCGGGTTCGCGGATGTCGTGGACGCTCTTGGTGGAGTCGAGATCTGCCTGGACGAGCCAGTCCAGGACGACAAGGCCCATATCGACCTGCCCGCCGGCTGTCAGGTGCTCGATGGGGTGAACGCCCTGGGTTACGCCCGGGCACGGGACTTCGATCCCACCGCGGACCTCGGCCGAGTGCAGCGCCAGCGCGAGCTGATCGGTTCGATCGCCGAGACCGCCGTTTCCCCGGCCACGCTGCTCAACCCGCTCGCACTCACCCGGACCGCGCTCGCCGGCGGTGATGCGCTGACCCTCGACGAGCAGACCGGGCCGATCGACCTGGCCCGCTTCGCTCTCGGCATGCGCCGGGTCACCTCAGGGGCCGGTGACACGCTGACCGTCCCGCTCGGCCGGGTCGGCAACACCGTCGACTGGGACGAAGAGCAGGCCGGCGTGCTGTGGAGCGCGCTGCGGGACGGGTCCGAGGTTCCGGACGAACTCCTGACGCAGGACTAGGGCCTGCGTAGCGGCGGGGTGGGATGAGCAGTCGTCGGAGGCCGGTCCAAGCTGCCCTTGCCATTGTTGCTGCTCGTTCGTTCTCAGACTTCGTTCTTTAGCCTCCTACGACTGCTCATCCCACCCCGCCGCTTAATCTCACGCTCACCTCCAGCGACTTCTCCCCGTTCCGCCGCGAGCCGAGGACGAGTTAGCCGGTTGACGTCGCCATGGCGTGCCAGGCGGACTCGATCATGTCGGTGACGTCGCGTTGGGCGGTCCAACCCAACTGCTGCGCGGCCCGGTCGACGGCTGCCACGACGGCGGGGGGGTCACCGGGCCGGCGCGGCCCGATGACCGGTTCGACGTCGGACCTCGTGACCATCAACGCGATCTCGACCATTTGCCGCACCGACACGCCCCGGCCGGTCCCGAGGTTGAGCGTGCTGCCGGATTCGATGTCGCCGCCTTCCAGCGCACGCACCGCGGCGAGATGGGCATCTGCGACATCACCGACGTGGATGTAGTCGCGGATGCACGTTCCGTCGGGCGTGGGATAGTCGGCGCCGAAGATCGTCGGAGGTTCTCCGCGGCGGATTGCCGCCAGGATCAGCGGGACCAGGTTGGCCGCACCGGTGTCCACCAGCTCCGGTGCGGATGTTCCGGCGACATTGAAGTAACGCAGGGCGACGGTCCGCATCCCGACTGCCAGCCCGGTGGCGTGGGTCAACCATTCACCGGCCAGTTTGGTCTGGCCGTAGGGGTTGACCGGCTTGCACGGTGAATCCTCGTCGACTGGCAGGGTGGCCGGTTCTCCGTACACGGCCGCACTCGACGAGAACAGGAACTGCGCCACACCCGCTGCCGCACATCTCGCCAGTAGGAGGCGCAGCCCCTCGACGTTCTGGTGGTAGTAGTGCAGCGGCCTGTCGAGTGACTCGTCGACGCGCTTCTTGGCAGCGAGGTGCACGACGCCCGTCACGTCATGACGGGTGAATACCGCCTCGAGCCCCTCTGGATCGAGCAGCGTGCACTGCTCGGCAGGGACGCCGGACGGCAATCGACCGGCCACACCGGTCGAGAGGTCGTCGACCACGACGACCTCGGTTTGCTGCGCGCGGAAAGCGTGGACAACGTGTGCTCCGATGTAGCCGGCGCCGCCCGTGACGAGCCAGGTCACCCCGGCAGGTTATGGCCTACGAGCGGCCGAGGCCCCGATAGGTCCACCCCGCCGCCCGCCACGCATCGGCGTCGAGGCAGTTGCGGCCGTCGACGACGTTGCGCATCCGGACCACATCGCCCAGGACGGCGGGATCGATCTCGCGGAACTCTGGCCATTCGGTGAGGTGTAGTACGACGTCGGCGTCGCGGCATGCGTCGATCACGGAGTCCGCATAGGTCAGGGTGGGAAAGATCCGCCGAGCGTTGTCCATCGCCTTCGGATCGTGAACCGTGACCGTCGCGCCGTGCAGGTGCAGCTGGCCGGCAACCGTCAGCGCCGGGGAGTCCCGTACGTCGTCCGAGTTGGGCTTGAATGCCGCGCCCAACACGCCGATCCGCTTGCCGGCGACGTCCCCACCAACCAACTCCCGAGCGATTTCGGCCACCCGTTCGCGGCGGCGCAGGTTCACCGCGTCGACCTCAGCCAGGAACGCCAACGACTGCCCGGCGCCGATCTCGCCGGCCCGGGCGATGAACGACCGGATGTCCTTCGGGAGGCAGCCACCGCCGAACCCCAACCCGGCATCGAGGAACCGCCTCCCGATGCGCCCGTCGTACCCCAGCGCCTCGGCCAGCTTGGTGACATCCGCGCCGGTCACCTCGCAGATCTCGGCCATCGCGTTGATGAAGGAGATCTTGGTCGCGAGGAATGCGTTGGCCGATGCCTTGACCAGTTCGGCTGTCGGAAGGTCGGTGACGACCACCGGCACGTCCCTGGCGATCACGGGGGCGTAGACCGCGCGCAAGGCATGCTCAGCACTCTCGGACTGCACGCCGAATACCAGCCGATCCGGGTGCAGCGTGTCCTCCAGCGCGTGACCCTCCCGCAGAAACTCCGGGTTCCAGGCAAGCTCGGCGCTACCGCCCGGGGGAGCGATCTCAGCCAGCCGAGCGGCGAACCGGACGGCGGTTCCCACGGGAACCGTCGACTTGCCGACGACCAGGCACTGCCGCCGGATGACCGCGGCGAGCGAATCGACCGCCGCGTCGAGATAACTCAGATCCGCAGCCAACCCGTCGTGCCGCTGCGGAGTGCCGACACAGACGAAATGCACGTCGGCATCAGCGGCGTCGGCAAACTCCGTCGAAAACGTTAGTCGGCCGTCGTCTACGTGCTTACGTATCAACGGGTCGAGGTCGGGTTCGTAGAACGGCGCAGTGCCCTCCTGAAGCGCAGCGATCTTGACCGGGTCGACGTCGATGCCGACGACGCGGTAGCCCAGCTCGGCCATGCCCACGGCATGCACGGTGCCGAGGTAGCCGGTCCCGATCACCGAGATGTGCCAGCTCACGCGCGTCCTTCGGATAGGGGTTGGGAGATGCGGACGAGGGTACCTGCGCGCGGCGACATCGGGCCCGTAGCGCGAGTGCAGCCTACGATCGTCGGCATGGACGCGGGGTTCGACCTCTACCGGTTGAGCGACGAGCACGAGGCGATCCGGGCGGCTGTCCGAGCGGTCTGCGCGGACAAGGTCGCCCCACACGCAGCCGAGGTCGACGAGACCGCCCAGTTTCCGCAGGCGTCCTACGACGCGCTCCGTGCGGCCGACTTCCACGCTCCGCACATACCCGAGGAGTACGGCGGAGCCGGCGCCGACGCGCTCGCGACCTGCATTGTCATCGAAGAGATCGCCCGAGCGTGCGCAGCGTCGTCGCTCATCCCGACGGTCAACAAGCTCGGCACCATGCCGCTCCTGCTCGCGGGCTCACGGCACCTCAATGAGCGATACCTGCCGGAGGTCGCCCGAGGCGAGGCGATGTTCTCCTACGCATTGTCCGAGCGGGAAGCTGGGTCGGATCCGGTCTCGATGTCGACTCGAGCGGTGCCCGATGGTGACGGCTGGATCCTGTCTGGACAGAAGTCGTGGATCACCAACGCCGGCGTCAGTGACTACTACACGGTCATGGCGGTATCGGATCCCAACGCCGAGCGCGGCCGCGAGATCACGGCGTTCGTCGTCGAGTCGTCCGACGACGGCCTCGTGCTCGGCGCACCCGAGCGCACGCTGGGCATCAAGGGTTCGCCCACTCGCGAGCTGCTGTTCGACGGCTGCCGCATCCCGGGCGATCGGGTCGTCGGCGAGCCCGGCGATGGCTTGCGGATTGCCCTACGGACGCTCGATCACACCCGCGTGACGATTGGCGCCCAGGCCGTCGGCATCGCGGCGGGCGCGCTGGATCTCGCCTTGGCCTACACGAAGGAGCGCCAGCAATTCGGCACCGCGATCGCTCACTTCCAGGGCGTGCAGTTCATGCTCGCCGACATGGCCATGCGCCTCGAAGCCGCCCGTCAGCTCGTCTATCGGGCTGCCGCCGCCAGCGAACGGGACGAGCCGTCACTGACGTTTCTGGGCGCGGCCGCCAAATGCTTCGCGTCGGACACTGCAATGCAGATCACCACCGACGCCGTCCAGCTGCTCGGCGGCTACGGGTATACCCGCGACTACCCGGCCGAGCGAATGATGCGCGACGCCAAGATCACCCAGATCTACGAAGGCACCAACCAGATCCAGCGCGTGGTGATGGCCCGCGAGCTCATCGGCCTGCCTGAATGATTCCGACCCCGGGGGTTCGACACTTCCTGCACCGGCAAGGATCAGTGCTGTGACGACCTGGCGTGACCCCGACGTGATCCGCCGGTTGTTGACGACGCCCGCGACCTGGGCCGTCGTCGGCTTGTCTGCGAACACCGAGCGCACCGCATACCGGATCGGCCGCTATTTGAGAGACCGGCTCGATATGAGGATCGTCCCCGTCAATCTTCGCGGCGAGGACACCCTGGGCGAACAGGGCTATCTGCGCCTTGCCGACGTCCCCGGCCCGGTCCAGGTCGTCGACTGCTTCGTCAACAGTCAGCGAGTCGGCGCGGTCGTCGATGACGCCATCGCCGAGAAGGACCGCCTCGGCATCGAGGCCGTCTGGCTCCAGCTCGGCGTGATCGACGAGGCCGCCGCCGAACGCGCCCGAGCTGCCGGTCTCGACGTCGTCATGGATACCTGCCCCGCGATGGAGGCCCCCTCCCTCCGCTAGCGCCACCCGGTTAGCCAAGCGAGTTGCTGCGGGCAACGTGCGAGTGCGTCACATACCGGGCAAAACGATTGGCACTGGATACGGCGCCGGCCAGTCCGATGGCCCGGGTTCGACAGGACCCACGCCAGGGACGTCCTTCCACCACTGGATGGGCTCTGGCCGCGCAGGATTGTCCCGCAGCAGAGCCCGGAACCGTCCGGCAAGCTCGGACCGGCGCCGATGGGCCCGCTCCCAGGTGAATCGCGCGAAATCGAGCCCGAGCCTTCGGAGATACCACTCTCGTTCGTTCTGCGCCGCGATCACTCGGGACGCGTCCGGCCGGTTGTCGTACTTGATCGCTCCGTCACCCTCGAATACCGACCAGTGATAGGGCCAGAGACCGTCAACGCGGAATCGTGGGCGCCCCTCACCCACCCAGGCGTTGCAGACAGGCATCGGCAACACGAACTCGATGCACGTGAAGCGGCCCAGCGTCTCCAACGCCGTCTCTGCGTTTGGGTTTGCGTGCTCGGCAACCCACCGGGCCGCACCTGCGCCCTCCCAATAGGTCATGAACTGCACAGCTTCAGCGAGATCGGAACCGGCCCGCGCCGCCGCGTCCGCGACGATCAGGGCATCTGGTAGCGGCGAAATGCGGGCCACGTCCAGCGCTGCCCAAGCTCGGCTGACAACCTTCGTAGCGCCGATCCGCCATCTGTGGTGCTTGGGCAGCGTGGCCACGACGATCCGACCGTAAGGCGTGACCGTTGAGCCGTGCGTCGGGCTCTTCGGGCGAATGGCGGCCGGCAACGCTGGCGGGTTACCGATCGTTGGAAGCCCCCACGTGACGACAGCGGACCAACTGGTGAGGTACCCGACCTTGCACGCAGCCGAGAAGGCCCTCGCCCGCACGCGATGGCGACCCCACGCATCGAGCGCCTCGTACTCAGCAGCGGAAACGTAGATCCCGTAGCCGACGCGCCTCAGCAGCCGAGCGCCCACCAGTCGTCGGACGCGACCATCGGTGATCCCCGCTCTGCGGGCCTCCGCAGCGGTGAACATGCCGTGCGTGACAGCGAGCAGACCACGGAGGTCCTCAGGGAGCGCTGCGAGTGTTCTCGGCATGCCTGGAGAGTCGGTCGACCGAACCGCTGGTTGGTACCTGCAGTCAGCCGGCTGTGGAAGACGCGGCGACCCGCGTGCCACCTGTGGAGATTGTCCGGCGTTGGATCGGCGACGGGCCGTCCTCGATAGCGAGAACTCCGGAATAGCGCCCTACAGTGCACGTTGACGAACGTCTCGCTATCGAGGCGACGTTCAGCCCAGCTGGTCGCGCAGGAGTTGGCCCTTGCGGCGGGCGGTGGCTTCGAGGTCAGCCCGGTAGGCGTCCAGCCGGCCGCGCAGTGCGGTGTCCGACGTCGCCAGGATGCGCGCCGCGAGCAGGCCGGCATTGCGGGCGCCGCCGACGGAAACCGTCGCCACCGGAACCCCGGCGGGCATTTGCACGATCGACAACAGGGAGTCGAGACCGTCCAGGTGCTTGAGCGGGACGGGGACACCGATGACGGGCAGCGACGTCACCGACGCGAGCATGCCGGGCAGGTGCGCGGCACCGCCGGCGCCGGCGATGAGCACGCGCAGACCGCGGCCAGCTGCCGATGCCCCGTACTCGAGCATCGCCTGTGGCATGCGGTGCGCCGAGACGACGCCCACTTCATGTGGTACGTCGAGCTCGGCCAGCACGGTGCCGGCGTCGGACATGACCGACCAGTCGGAGTCGGAGCCCATGACGATGCCCACCATCGGCTCGCCGTCTCCCACGGCTCGCACCAAGTCACTCATCGATGTCTCCCCGTAGGTAGCCGGCGGCGTGCCGAGCCCGGTCGCGAAGATCGTCGACGTCGTCGCCCAGAACGGTGACATGGCCCACCTTTCGCCCGGGCCGGACCGACTTGCCGTACCAATGGATCTTGAGGGCGGGGTCTCGCGCCATGCAATGACGGTATGCGGAGTACACCTCGGGCAGTTCTCCCCCGAAGACGTTGACCATGACGGCGCAGGGTGCATGGGTCCCGGGCGAGCCCAGCGGCAGGTCGAGCACCGCCCGAAGATGGTTCTCGAACTGGCTGGTGACCGCGCCGTCGATGGTCCAATGCGCGGTGTTGTGCGGCCGCATCGCCAGCTCGTTGACCAGCAGACCGCCGTCCCGGGTTTCGAACAGCTCGACGGCCAGGACGCCGACGACCCCCAGCTCGGCAGCGACGGCGAGCGCGAGCCGCTGCCCTTCGATCGCCAACAGGTCCTGGAGGCCTGGGGCAGGAGCGACCACCTCGACGCAGATCCCGTCGCGTTGAACTGATTCGACGACCGGATAGGCGACGGCCTGTCCGGATGGTGAACGGGCCACAACTGCAGCCAGTTCACGGCGGTAGTCGACCAGTTCTTCGGCCAGAATCGGCACGTCGGCCCGGAACGGCTCCGCTGCCTCGTCGACGGAACGGACGATCCACACGCCCTTGCCGTCGTAGCCGCCCCGCGTGGTTTTCAGCACCACCGGAGTCGTCAGGCCGGACACGTTCGCAGCCTGCGACGACGCGGTGCCAGCGGCCGACAAGTCGGGCCGCGCAGAATCCGCGGTCAGCTCAGCAGAGAACGAAGCCACATCTGCGGGATCTGACACGATCCGGTGCCGGGGGCACGGGATGCCAGCATCCGCGAGCCGGGCCCGCATCACGCCCTTGTCCTGTGCGTGGATCAGGGCCTGCGCCCCAGGACGCACGACAACGCCGGCCGCTTCCAAACTCCGCAGGTGCGACGGCGGCACGTGTTCGTGGTCGAACGTGACGACGTCACACTGCGTGGCTAACTCAAGCAAGTCGGCCAGAGCCTTTTCGTCTCCGACAGTGGTCGCGGGCACCACCTGCGCGGCTGCGTCATCGGGCCGAGCCGTGAGGACAGCGAGCCGAACCCCGAGCGCGATCGCTGCTGGTTGGGTCATCCGGGCCAGCTGGCCGCCCCCGACCATGCCGACAGCTGGGCCGACAGCTGGGCCGGCAACCGGGCCGCCAACCTGCGAGCCCACGGGACCCGTCACGGACGCACAGGCTAGCGACGCGGGCACCGTGCCACCCGTGCCCTACCCTTGCCCGGTGCTCGATACTCCCCCGCGACCCTTGCAGCGAGCGCCCGCTCCGTTGAGGGGTGCGCTGCGGTTTTGGTACCGGCTGCACCAACTCATCCGCGAGAGCCTGAAATTCCTCACCGTAGGAAGCGTCGGATTCGTCGTCGACCTGCTTATCTTCAACACCCTGCTCTACGCCGGTGGTGACGGCCCGCTCAACCATAAGCCGTTGACTGCCAAGACGATCTCGGTCGTCGTCGCGACGTTGGTGACCTACACCGGCAACCGGATGTGGACCTTCCGACATCGCGCCCGAACCGGCTTCGCTCGCGAGTACATGCTCTTCTTCCTGCTCAACGGCGTCGGACTCGGCATCGCCTTGTGCTGTCTGGGTGTCTCCCGCTACGTGCTCGGGTTGTCCGGGCCCCTGGCCGACAACGTGTCAGCCAACGTCATCGGGCTCGGGCTGGGCACGCTGTTCCGGTTCTGGTCCTATCGCCGATGGGTGTTCCCGGATCCGGCGTTCCACCGCCAGTCGGTGCCGATCGTCTGATGACCAACCGGATGGTCGTCCGCCCTCAGGCGGCCGTTCGCGTACGCGGACCGGCCCGCAGCACCTGGGACGGCAGCTCGTGGCCGACCAGCCGTTCGGCCTGAGCCGCTGCGCCGATCAGGCTGGCAAGATCGACACCGGTGTCGACGCCCATGTCCTCGAGCATGTGCACCAGCTCTTCGCTGGCGATGTTCCCCGACGCCCCGGGCGCCTACGGGCAGCCGCCGAGCCCGCCCACCGAGGCGTCGAAGTCGTCCACGCCCATCTGCAGCGCCGCGAGCACATTGGCAAGCCCGGTCCCCCGGGTGTTGTGGAAGTGCAGGCCGAGCGCCACGTCCGGATGGGCGGCTCTGGTCGCCTCGACCAGCCGGGTGACCCTGGTCGGCGTCGCCATTCCGGTGGTGTCCCCGTAGGCGATCGAGTCGGCACCAGCGGATAGCGCTCGCTCGACCACGTACAGCACCCTCGATACCGGCACGTCGCCTTCGTACGGGCAGCCCCATGCGGTGGCGACGATCACTTGCAACGTCGCGCCATACGCGTGCACCAGGTCAACGATCGCTGGCAGTTCGGCAAGCGACTCGTCGGTCGATCGGTTGATGTTGCGCCGGTTGTGCGTGTCCGACGCGGAGATGACAACCTCGATCTCGGCGAACCCGGCGTCCACCGCGCGCTGGGCTCCGCGCAGGTTGGGTACCAGTGCCGAATAGCGGACGTCGGGGTTTCGTTCGATCTGAGCCCAGACCTCTGCCGCGTCGGCCATCTGTGGGATCGCGTCGGGATGGACGAACGAGACCGCCTCGATTCGCCGTACGCCCGTCCGCGACAGGGCATTGAGGAGCGCCACTTTGCCCTCAGTGGGAACCGGGTCCTCGTTCTGCAGCCCGTCCCGGGGCCCGACCTCACGCAGACTGATCCGCTTCGGAAGCTCGCTCATCCGCACTCACTCCCCAGGCCAGTTCGGGTCGCGCTTCTCGTTGAACGCCGCGACACCCTCGGATCTATCCCCGCTGAACGCGGTCGCCCGCCAGCCGGCATCCTCGATCTCCAGGCCGGCCGCGAGCGAACCGTCCAGACCCAGCCGCATGGCCCGCTTTGCGTTGCGAACGCCGACCGGTGAGTTGCGGCTGATCGCCGTCGCGATCTCCAGCGCGACGGCACGATCGCGCCCGGCAGGAACCAGTCGGTCGGCAAGGCCCAGCCGGTGCGCCTCGTCGGCGTCGATCCGGCGCGCCGTGAACACCAGGTCCGCTGCCCTGCCCCAGCCGAGGCGCCGGGTGAGTAGCTGGGTGCCGCCACCACCGGGGATGACACCGACGGACACCTCCGGCAGCCCGAACACCGCGGACTCGTCGGCGACGATCAGGTCGCAGGCCAAGGCGAGCTCACACCCTCCGCCGAGGGCGTACCCGTGCACCGCCGCCACCGTGGGTACCGGCAAATCGAGAACGCCGCCGTAGGCGGAGCGGGAGACCGGACGCTGACGTCGAAGCTGGTCGTCGGTGAGCGCGTTGCGTTCCTTGAGGTCCGCGCCGACGCAGAACGCCTTCTCCGACGACGACGAAAGCACCACCGCTCTCAGGCTGCGGTCTGCCGCCAGTTCCGCCGTTGCAGCAACGATCGCCCGCGCCATCGCGGTCGACACCGCGTTGAGCGCGTCGGGCCGATCCAAGACCAGCTCGGCGACATGCGGCGCATCGTCCGATCTCCGAATGGAGACGCCCAGTTGCGGATCGCTCACCGGCGGTCACCGCGGGCCAGGCTCGTCGAGCCGCCAGTCGTACGGCTGGTCGCGAGGCAGCGGGCGGGTGCGTTGTGTTTCGTCCACGTCAGGCTCCGGCTCGCTCTCCATTCGCCACCGCTGGACGGTCCACCCGTGCGCCTCGCGAACCAGCTCGCTCATCTCGAGCTGCACCTCGTGGACCCGAGGAACGTCCCGCAGCACGATCGTGCCGTGCTCGCTGGCCGCCGAGACGTTGAGCGAGCCACAGCGAAGCATCCGATCGACCAGGTCCTGGCTGTACGCGACGTCGTTGATCCGGCCCAGTGGAATGTCGCGGCCGTACCGGCTGACCACACCTTGCCGGGTCACCAGCCGTTCTGTGGTGACGGTGTAGGTGGTACTCAGCCAGGCCAGGAACGGCCACACCGACCACCGGGCCACGGCCGCCACTCCGATCGCCAACAGCACCCATCGGCCCGCGGACGCCGCTCCCGCCTCCGGCAGGACACCCATGCCGAAGCCAACCGCCGCCGCGGCGACCAGGAGCACCAGGATCGGGATCAGCAGGGCCTTGGCGTGGGTGCGCATGTGCAGCGCTACCTCCTCGCCCTCCCCGAGGAGCCGCTGGGGAAACGCCATGTCCGGCAGCCTATCCCCGCGATCATGTCGACTTTGCGTGCGTCGACGGCGGCAACGTCGACATGATCATCCGGTGGGTGGGGTGCGGACGTGTTCCACGTCGCCAGCGCCGACAGCGACATCGCCGCCGCCGGTGCGCACGACCAGGCGACCGTCGAGGTCGACATCGACTGCCCGCCCGACGATCGCCGACTTTCCCGGCACGCTCGGCCCGAACCTCGTGCCCGAGGGTGTCGCATATGGCGCGATACGCGGGCGCAAGCCACGGTTCGGGATCCCCGCCATTCCCGCTCCACTGCTCGTATCGCGTGCCGACGACGTCGAGCAGAGCGGCCAGCACGCCGTCGCGGGACACATCCGGGAAACCCGCCGCCAGCAGAGACGCAGCACCATCGGGGGCGGCCGACACGTTGAGTCCCACGCCGACGACTGCGGCTGCGGCTGACTGGCCATCGACCCGCTCGACCAGGATCCCGGCCAACTTGGTGGAGCCAAGCAGCACGTCGTTCGGCCATTTCAGGACGGCGTCGATCCCCGGATACGCCCGCAGTGCCTCCACGACCGCCACTCCCGCGAGCAGTGGCAGCCACGGCCACCGGTGCGCCGGCACTGACGGACGCAGCAGGATCGATACCGCGAGGCCAGTGCCCGGTGGAGCCTGCCAGCGGCGGCCGAGGCGTCCCCGCCCGGCAGTTTGATGGTCCGCAACCAGGACTGCCCCTTCAGCACCGCCTTGCCGAGCAACAGCGGCTAGGTCGGCGTTGGTGGATCCCGTTTCGTCGACCCGTTGTACCCGCCAGCTGATCACGACAGCCCTCAGCCGGTGTTCTGCAGACCGGCGGCGATGCCATTGACGGTGATCTGTAGCAGGCGCCGCATTCCAGCATCGTCCACCGTGCCCTCCCGCAGAGCGCGCAGCGCACGAACCTGCAGATGCGAGAGCGCATCGACGTATGGATTACGCAGCGCGACCGCGCGCCCGAGCACCCGGCGATCCTCGAGCAGCCGGGTATGTCCGGTCACGGCTAGGACCTGCGAGGTCGTTCGGGCGTGTTCGTCGAGCACTCTCTCGGTCAGGTCCGGGCGGCCGCCCAGGTCAAGGTAAAGGCGGGCGATCCGGCGGTCGGTCTTGGCAAGGGACATCTCGGCGTTCTCCAGCATGACCGTGAACAACGGCCACGACTCGTAGGCCCGTCGCAGCAGGCCCGGATCACCGACGGTGGCCATGCCGGTACCCAGTCCGTACCAACCGGGCAGGTTGACCCGCGTTTGCGCCCACGAGAAGACCCATGGAATGGCCCGGAGGTCGTTCCAGCGAGGACGCCGACACCCCGTCGCGACGGGCCGGGCGCGACCCGATCCGGAGCGCACCGATCTCCTCCAGCGGCGTCACCTGCGCGAACCACTGCGGGAATCCGTCGGCCCGGACCAGGTCGTGGTATGCCTCCCGGGCCGCCTTGTCCAGCGTTGCCGCCAGGTCTGCGAACTCCTCCGCTGCCTCCCTGGCCCGGTCCTCGACGGCGGGAGTGGAGGCCAGCAGTACTGCAGCTGCAACCTGCTCGATGTGCCGGCGGGCGATGACCGGGTCGCCGTAGCGGGCGAAGATCACCTCGCCCTGCTCGGTGACCTTGAACCGGCCGGCGACCGAACCGGGTGCCTGGGCGAGCACCGCCCGGTTGGCCGGGCCGCCGCCGCGGCCGAGCGCTCCGCCGCGGCCGTGGAACAGGGTCAGCCGGATGGCATGCCGGCCGGCCCATGCGGCAAGCCGGGCCTGCGCGTCGTAAAGGGCGAGCGTGGCCGACACAGGTCCGACGTCCTTCGCCGAGTCGGAGTAGCCGAGCATCACCTCCAACCGCCGTCCGGTGGCCGTCAGCCGCCGCTTGGTCTCGGGCATTGCGATCACACCGTCGAGCACCTCGATGCACCGGGCGAGGTCCTCGCCCGTCTCGAACAGCGGGACGACGTCCAGGACGAGCGCGCGACCGTCCAGAGCCTGGCGCGCCAGCTCGTAAACGGCGGCGACGTCGTCTGCCGACTGGGTGAACGAGACCACGTACCGCCGGCAAGCATCGATGCCGAATCGCTGCTGGACCTGCGCCATGACCCGGAAGGTTGCGAGCACGTCTTCGGTGGCTGGCGGACAGTTCGCCGCCGTCCTGTATCTCAGCCAGCGCCGCTGCGTGCACGCCGCTGTGCTGGCGGACCTCCAGCTCGGCCAGATGGAACCCGAAGGACTCCACTTGCCAGATCAGGTGCTGCAGCTCTCCGTACGCCTGCCGCGCGGCGCCGGCGGCGGCCAGGCTGGTCTGGATCGCGCGGAGATCGGCCAGCAACTCGGCCGCGGAGCGGTACGAGAGATCGGCGTTCCGCCAGCGGGTCGCCGCGACCCGGTGCGCTGCGAGCAGCAAGGCGACCCGGTGCAACTCCCCGGGGGATCGGGTGACCAGGTCGCCGACGACCTCAGGGTCTTCGGACCGGGCATTATCGATGATCTGGCGGACGGCCGCTGACGCCGGCGTCGTGGCCGCGTCCAACGTCAGGCTCCGTCCGATTCGGGTCGCGGCTCGCTCGATCCCTCGTAGGACGTGCTCGGACTGGATGGCCATCGCCTGCCGGGTGATGACACTCGTGATATAGGGATTGCCGTCGCGGTCGCCGCCGATCCAACTTCCCAACTTGATGAATGCCGGCATCCGGGGTGGTTGAACCCCTGCCGCCGTGCCGGCCAGGGCAGACTCAGCGCGGCGGTAGACCTGCGGCACGGTCCGAAAGAGCACCTCATCGAAGACCGTCATCGCGGTGCGAACCTCGTCGAGCGGGCCCGGTCGGTCGGCTCGTAGCTGTGCGGTTCGCCAAAGGATGTCGATCTCTTCGAGCAGCCGGCGGCGGACCTCGGCCTCCTCGGACGCCCCGAGTCGGGGGTCATCACGCCGCTGGAGGAGTTCGGCCACCCGGCGGATTCCCGTCACGACTGCTCGCCGACGAGCTTCGGTCGGGTGGGCAGTCAACACGGGCCGAAACTCCAAGGCGGCGACCAGCGCCTGCGCCCGCGTCGGTCCGTGCAACTGGGCGACCTGGTCGACCGCGGCTCCGATCGTTCCCGATAGCGGCCGATCGGCCCGGTCGGCGGCTCGCAACGCCCGAGCCCGGTGCCGCTCCTCGGCCACGTTCACCAGATGGAAATAGACCGTGAACGCCCGGGCGACCTCCTCCGCGCGGTCCACGGGCCACGACGCCACCAGCCGCTGTACTTGGCCGGCGGCCTGGTCGGCCACGGCCGGGTCCTCGTCATGCGCTGCGATGGCCAGCTCGCGCAACCGCTCGACGTCGGCGAGCAGTGCCGGACCACCGTACTCGCGCAAGATCGTCCCCAGTGCGTCCCCGAGCAGACGCACGTCGGCGCGCAGCGCTTCGGGCATGTCGAAGCGGGCGGCAGCACGCGAGCCCGTCGGGGAAAACACCGATCCAGGGTAGTGACGGCGCGAGTGACGTTCCGTCGTGTCCGGCGAGCGGACACAGCGCACCGCACGGACCCGGCGCACCGGTGGTCTAGCCTGCGGTGCATGACCGCCACGAACGAGGGCGTCGACATCCATTCGACCGCAGGAAAGCTCGCCGACCTGCAGAATCGTCTCGACGATGCGATCCACGCGGGATCCGCACGGGCCGTCGAGAAGCAGCACGCCCGCGGAAAGATGACCGCGCGCGAGCGGATCGGGCTACTGCTGGACGAGGGGTCCTTCGTCGAGTTCGACGAGCTGGCCCGGCATCGGTCGACGATGTTCGGGATGGAGAAGAACCGGCCGTACGGTGACGGCGTCGTCACCGGGTTCGGCACGGTCAACGGCCGCGAGATCACCGTGTTCGCTCAGGACTTCACCGTGTTCGGCGGCAGCCTTGGGCAGGTCTTCGGCGAGAAGATCGTCAAGGTCATGGACTTCGCATTGAAGACCGGGTGCCCGATGGTCGGCATCAACGACTCTGGTGGCGCCCGGATCCAGGAGGGCGTCGTCTCCCTCGGCCTCTACGGCGAGATCTTCCGCCGCAACGTGCTGGCATCCGGCGTGATTCCGCAGATCTCGCTGATCATGGGACCCTGCGCTGGCGGCGCCGTGTACTCGCCTGCGATCACCGACTTCACGGTCATGGTCGACGGCATGTCGCACATGTTCATCACCGGCCCGGACGTGATCAAGACGGTTACCGGCGAGGACATTGCCTTCGAGGAACTCGGTGGCGGCCGCACACACAACACCAAGAGCGGCAACGCGCACTATCTGGCCTCCGACGAAACGGATGCGATCGATTACGTCCGCGCCCTGCTCTCCTACCTGCCACAGAACAATCTCGACGAGCCGCCGGCGTTCACCGCCGAGGCCGACCTCACCGTCAACGCCGACGACGAAGCACTGGACACCCTCATCCCGGACAGCGCGAACCAGCCGTACGACATGCATCGGGTCATCGAGGGGGTCGTTGACGACGGCGAGTTCCTCGAGGTCCAGACGCTCTTTGCGCCGAATATCGTTATCGGATTCGGTCGGGTCGAGGGGCGTTCCGTCGGCGTCGTCGCCAATCAGCCGATGCATTTTGCCGGCACCCTCGACATCGACGCCTCGGAGAAGGCAGCCCGGTTCGTCCGGACCTGCGACGCGTTCAATATCCCGGTGCTGACGTTCGTCGACGTGCCCGGCTTCCTGCCCGGCGCCGACCAGGAGTGGAACGGAATCATCCGCCGCGGTGCCAAGTTGATCTACGCCTACGCCGAGGCGACCGTGCCGCTGGTGACGGTTATCACCCGGAAGGCCTACGGCGGTGCGTATGACGTCATGGGATCCAAGCACCTCGGCGCCGACGTCAATCTGGCCTGGCCAACGGCGCAGATCGCAGTCATGGGCGCGCAAGGAGCGGTGAACATCCTGTATCGACGCGAGCTGGCGGAGGCCACTGACCCCGAAGCCCGACGGACCGAGCTCATCGCCGAATACGAAGACACCCTGGCCAACCCCTACATCGCGGCCGAGCGAGGGTACGTCGACGGCGTCATCCGGCCGTCCCGGACTCGGGTCGCCATATCCCAGGCGCTGCGTGCCCTACGTACCAAGCGGGAGAGCCTTCCGCCCCGAAAGCATGGCAACATCCCGCTCTGAGGGGAGAGTGCCGGCCCGACGCGTCACCGTTGGGGGAGCGGTCAGCGGCGCGTGACACGGATCTTGGACTGGCTGTGCGGTAGCAGCTCCCAGTCCGCCATGAACTGCGCGTGGAGGCCACGCCGCTCGGCAAGGGTCAGCAGCGTCTCGGTCCGGTAGTAGAAGTCCTCGTGCAGGACCTGGTGCTCGGCCCCCTCGGTCCGGTCGAATGTGAAATCGAACCAGCCCGACGGCTTCATCACCCGACCGACATGGGCAAGGCACTCGTCGATCACCGACAACGGCGAATGCGAGAAAACACTGTGGGCGTGGACTACGTCGAAGTGGTTGGGGGGCAGGAAAGCAAGCTTGAGGTCGCGAACGGGCGTCAACACCGGCAGCTTCGCTTGCAGCCCGCGCTCGGCGACGACCCGCTGGGCGTCGAACAGAATGTCCGGTGAGATGTCGACTCCGTAGTAGTTGCCGGCATCGAGATGCTCAATGAATCGCCAGCCGGCGCGCAGGTTGCCGCAGCCGATCTCGAGCAGCCGATGCTCTGCCCGCAGCCCGTGTCCGACCAGATAGTCGAACTGCACCTTGCCCAGCGCGAGCCAACGCTCGTGCCGCCTGGAGCCGACAGCCGCCTCGGGGCTCCGACCCGCGTCGTCGGCCATGACTGCGCGGTAGTACGCGACGTGATCGCCACGGGCGACCCAGCGCAGGCGGACGTCTCGAGCCAGGCGACGCAGATGGGGGAGAATTCGGTCCGGATGGCGCACGGCGTATTTCGCCTGGTGCAGCACGTCGGTCCGATTCCGTGTAGACGTCATCCGATGCACTCTAAGGTTGACGGTGTGACTGGCCAGCAGCCCCCCGAACCAGTGCTGCGTATCGAGAAGGGTGACCCCACCGATGAGGAGTTGGCCGCTCTGATCGCGGCGGTCTCGGCGAAGCTGGCGTCGGCCCGGACGCAGCCGGAGAGTCGGCCCTCGAACTGGGCGGCGTACTGGCGGTCGGTCGGGGCGGCGCCGACGCCTGGCCCATCCGCGTGGCGGCAGAGCGCGTTGCCTCGCTAACCGGCGACCGCGGTTCCTTGTCCTTGCCGCCCCGAAGCGGTAACCGCTGCCCACAACCCGTGGTCTAGGGTCGAGAATCGTGACTGACGGCTCCCGCAACGTCGACGCAATCGCCGAGGACTACGTCGAGGCCTACGCCGGTCTCGATCCGTTCACCGCCACGTATGCCGGCATTCCCGGCCACGACGCGGATACAACCGACCTGTCTCCCGGCCGGTTTCGCCCAACGCATTGATCTCGCCCGGCGCAATCTTCGCGAACTGGAGACCGCAACGGCGCGCGACGAACGCGAACGGGTGGCCGGTGAAGCCATGCGAGGAGCGGCTCACCGTCGAGATCGAGATGCACGAGGCCGGACTCGACCGATCCCTGAACGTCATCGAGACCCCGTGGCACTGGACCCGTCAGGTATACGACCTGATGCCGCTGGAAACCGAAGAGCACTGGCGCAACGTCGCTGCCCGGCTGCGCGATCTGCCGGCCGCGGTCATGGCGTACCGGGAGACCATGGAGACCGATATCGCGGCCGGGCTGCCGCCGGCGCGCCGACAGGTCGTCGCCGTGGCTGAACAGGCCAAGCGAAACGCCGGGAGCTTCTTCACCGATCTGGTCGAGCCGGGCCCCGCGCAGCTGCGCGCCGGATCTCGACGCCGGCGCGCGGCGGTCGCCGCGCAGTCCTACCTGGACTTCGCGCGTTACCTGACCGACGAGGTCGCTCCCCGCGCGGCGGAGCACGACGCGGTCGGCCGCGACCGGTACGCCATCGCCAGCCGCTATTTCCTCGGTGCGACGATCGATCTCGACGAGACCTATGCCTGGGGCTTGGAGGAACTGAACCGGATCGAGGCGGAGATGGCCGAGGTTGCCGCGGCCATCGTCCCGACCGGCACGGTCGTGGAAGCCGTCGCCGCCCTGGAGGCCGACGCCTCCCGGCGCATCCATGGCACCTCGGCGCTGCAGAAGTGGATGCAGGAACTGTCCGACCGCACGATCGCCGAGGTCGCCGACGTGCACTTCGACATCCCGGAGCCGATCCGCACGCTCGAGTGCCGGATCGCCCCGACCAAGGACGGCGGCATCTACTACACCGGCCCGAGTGAGGACTTCTCCCGGCCGGGACGCATGTGGTGGTCCGTCCCCGAGGGCGTCGAGGACTTCTCGACCTGGAAAGAAACCACCACCGTCTTCCACGAAGGCGTGCCGGGTCATCATCTGCAGGTCGCACAGGCGGTCTATCGGCACGAGGTGCTCAACCGCTGGCAGCGGCTGCTGTGCTGGGTTTCCGGACACGGCGAGGGCTGGGCGCTCTACGCGGAGCGGCTGATGGCCGACCTGGGCTTTCTCGACGATCCCGGCGACCGGCTGGGCATGCTCGACGCCCAGGCCTTGCGCGCCGCCCGCGTCGTCGTCGACATCGGCGTTCACCTGGAGCTCGACGTGCCGGGCCAGCTCGTTGCTCAGGACGGACTCGCCGCCGGGCCGTGGACACCGGAGTCGGCCTACACGTTCCTGCGCCGGCACACCCGGCTGCCGGAGGAGAACCTGCGCTTCGAGCTCGACCGCTACCTGGGCTGGCCGGGCCAGGCGCCGTCGTACAAGGTCGGCGAGCGGATCTGGCTGGCGGCCCGCGACGACGTGCGCCGCCGCAAGGGCGACGCGTTCGATCTGAAAGAGTTCCATCGGGCTGCGCTCGACCTGGGTGCACTCGGCCTCGACCCGCTTCGGGACGCACTGGCCCGGCTGTGAGCCGCGGCTCGGCTGCTGCTCGCCTCCGCCTCGCCGGCTCGGCTACGGGTTCTCCGCGCGGCCGGGATCGAGCCATTGGTACGGCCCTCTGGTGTCGACGAAACGGTCGTCTTGCGCCATGTCCGGGCCGAACGAGGCAACGCTTACCCCTGCGGATGAAGCACTCGTCTTGGCCCGAGCCAAGGCTGAGGCGGTCGCCCAGCAGGTGTCCGGGCTGATGCTGCTCGGCTGTGACTCCGTCCTCGAACTCGACGGCACCACCTTCGGCAAGCCGATGGGACCGGACGAGGCGATCCACCGGTGGCGGCTGATGCGCGGGCGATCCGGTGTGCTGCATACCGGTCATTGGGTGATCGACCGACGCTCGCCGGTAGGTCCGGGCCACGGTGACGTGGCTTCGACGACCGTCCACTTCGCCGACGTCACCGACGCCGAGATCGCGGCCTACGTCGCGACCGGTGAGCCGCTCGACGTCGCGGGCGCGTTCACCATCGACGGCTTGGGTGGCGCGTTCGTCGAGTGGATCGAGGGTGACCCCGCCAACGTCGTCGGACTCTCGTTGCCACTGCTACGCCGCCTGTTGTCCGCATTGGACCTGTCCTGGACCGACCTCTGGTCACGCCTTCCGTGATCGGCTCGCACAATGGCTGGCGCCGTGGAGGACTCAGACGGGCGGAATGCCGTGCCGGCGTTCGGAGAACGAACGGTCCCGCGTCGCCGCCGCGGCGAGCCGGGCTACCAACTCGTCCCGCAGCCGCTCCGGCTCGACGACGGCGTCGATCACGAGGTCGGACGCCAGCCGCAGGATGTCGATATCAGCCTCGTACTCCTCGCGCAGACCCGCGACGTACGCTGCCCGTTCGTCCTCATCCTCGATCGCGGCGATCTTGTTGAAGTACACCGCGTTGACGGCGGCCTCCGGTCCCATGACCGCGATCTTCGCCGTCGGCAGGGCAAGGCAAGCGTCGGGGCCGAAGCCCGGACCACACATCGCGTATAGCCCTGCGCCGTAGGCCTTGCGGACGATCACCGACACCGTCGGCACCGTCGCTTCGGCCACCGCGGTGATCATCTTCGCGCCGTGCCGGATGATGCCCTGGCGCTCGACCTCCGACGCCGATCATGAATCCGGGCACGTCGGCTAGGTAGACCAGGGGGATGTTGAACGCGTCGCAGAGCCAGATGAACCGCGCGGCCTTGTCTGCGGAGTCGACGAACAGCACGCCGCCCTTCACCGCCGGCTGGTTGGCGACGACGCCCACGACCTGGCCCTCGAGCAACGCGAACCCGGTGACGAGCTCGGCTGCGAACAGCGGCTTGATCTCGAAGAAGGAGTCCTCGTCGAACAGCGCTTCGACAATGTCGCGGATGTCGTAACCAACCGACTCTTCGACCGGGACCACGTCTCGGGTGAATGTACGAGCCGGTTGCGCCGGGGCATAGGAGGGCGCCGTGGCCCGCCAGGAACCGGGGACGTACGAGAAGTACGTCTTTGCCAGCTCGATCGCTTCGGCGTCGTCGGTTGCGAGATTGTCACCGCAACCGGACACCGTGACGTGCATGCGCGCGCCGCCCATCTCTTCCAAGGTGACCTTCTCGCCGACGACCATCTCCGCCATCCGCGGCGAGCCCAGATACATCGAGGCGTTGCCCTCGACCATGAACACGACGTCGCAGAACGACGGGATATAGGCGCCGCCGGCCGCGCTCGGCCCGAACAGGCAGCAGATCTGCGGAACCTTGCCGGAGAGCGCGACCTGATTGTTGAAGATGCGGCCCGCCCCGCGCCGGCCGGGGAACAGATCGACCTGGTCGGTGATCCGCGCGCCGGCGCTGTCGATGAACCAGAAGATCGGCAGCTCGTCCCGCAGCGCGATCTCGGTGACCCGGACGATCTTCTCTACCGTCCGCGCCCCCCATGATCCGGCCTTGACGGTCGGGTCGTTCGCGACGACCAGCGCCGGCCGGCCGTCGACCAGACCGCGTCCGGTGACGACGCCGTCGGCCGGCAGACCTGTCGGCCATGGCGTTCGCGAGCTGACCGTCCTCGACGAACGTGCCCTCGTCGAACAGCAGCGCCAGCCGGTCCCGGACGTAGAGCTTGCCCTGCGCCGCGAGCTTGGCTGCCGCCTGCTCGGTTGGGGCCAGCGTCGCCTCGCGCGCTGCCGCGACGTCCTTGAAGTGGTCATGCTCCATCGAGCGTCACCACCTTGTCGCGATCATGACAAGTTCGCCACGTTACTCGACCGGGAGGCCCAGGCTGCGCCCGATCAGCAGGCGCTGCACCTCGCTGGTGCCCTCGCCGATCTCGAGCACCTTGGCGTCGCGGTAGAAGCGGGCAACCGGGTACTCCTCCATGAACCCGTAGCCGCCGATGCACCTGGGTCGCGATCCGGGTGGCCGTCACGGCCGCCTCGGTCGCGTAGAGCTTCGCGACCGCTGCCGCCTGCTTGACCTCGCATGCGGCCGTCCGGCGTCCCGTAGCGCAGGCCGCCCGGTAGGTCAGCAACCGCGCCGCCGTCGGCCATGACCTTCAGGTCGGCGATCTGGAACGCGACACCCTGCTTGCTGCCGATCGGGACGCCGAACGCCGTTGCGCTCGTTGGCGTACGCCACCGACTGCTCGAGCATCGCCTGGATGCACCCGACGGCCAGGGCAGCGATCGCGATCCGCCCGTCGTCGAGCGTGGCCAGGAACTGGGCGAAACCCCTGCCTCGCTCGCCAAGCAAGTGGTCGGCGGGGACGCGGCAGCCGGCGAACGTCAGTGGCCGTGCGTGTCCGAGGCATGCCAGCCGAGCTTGTCGTAGGCGGGCTCGACCGTGAACCCGGGCGTGCCGGCCGGCACGATGATCGTGGAGATCTCCGCACGGCCGTCTGAAAGGTGCCGGTGCGGGCGGTCACCGTCACGCATGACGTGATCGGCGTGCCGGAGTTGGTGATGAACTGCTTGGCGCCGTCGATGACCCACTCGCCGTCGTCGAGCTCGGCCTCGTCTGCGGTCCGCTCCGGCGTCGGAGCCGGCTCCGGGCTCGGTCAGCCCGAAGCCGGCCAACGCCGCGGCCGGTGACCAGGTCGGGCAGCCAGCGCTGCTTCTGCTCCTCGGTCCCGAAGGTCAGGATCGGGTTGATCCCCAGGCCGACTGCCGCCTCGAGCGTGATGCCGATCGACTGGTCGACCCGGCCGATCTCCTCGATCGCGACACAGAGGCTGGTGAAGTCGCCGCCCGCTGCCGCCGTACTCCTCCGGGGCGGTCAGCCCGAACAGGCCGAGCTCACCGAGTCGCGGCATGACCTCGACCGGGAAGTGGTGCTCGCGGTCCCAGCGGGCGGCGTGCGGGGCGATCTCCGCCTCGGCGAACTCGCGGACGACCTTGCGGAACGTCTCGTGCTCGTCGGACAACTCGAAGTTCATTCGGCTGGCCTTCTCGTGCAGCATGCTTACGTTTACGTTAACGTAAGCCAGATGCGCATCCGACAGGGCAAGTCCGGAGACTGCGTGGTGCGACCGGGACGACCGGGTGGACGCACCTGGACGATCACCGAGCTCGCCCGAGAGTTCGGCGTCACCCAGCGCACGCTGCGCTTCTACGAGGAGCACGGCCTGCTCACACCCGAGCGCCGGGGCACCCAGCGGGTCTTCCACGCCGGCGACCGGGTCCGGCTCGAGCTGGTGCTGCGCGGCAAGCGGCTGGGCTTCCCGCTCGAGGAGATCAAGAAGATCGTCGGCATGTACGACGCCGAGACCGGCGAGGTCGGCCAGCTCGCGCTACCTGCTCGAGCAGATCGCGGTCCGGCGCTCCGAGCTCGAACAACGCCGCTCCGACATCGAGCGCACCCTGGCCGAGCTCGACGATCTGGAACGCCGCTGCCGCGAGGACCTCGTGCGGCTAGGCTCCCGGCAGCCGACCAAGGAGTGCGGGCGTGACGGCCATCACGAAGGTGCTCATCGCCAACCGGGGCGAGATCGCCGTCCGCATCGCCCGCGCCTGCCGGGACTCCGGCATCGGCAGCGTCGCCGTCTACGCCGACTCCGATCGCGACGCACTGCACGTCCGGGTCGCCGACGAGGCCTACGCCCTGCGACGGCCAGACCAGCGCCGAGACCTACCTCGTCATCGACAAGCTGCTCGACGTCGCCGCGCGGTCGCGGTGCCGACGCCGTCCACCCGGGCTACGGCTTCCTGGCCGAGAACGCGGCGTTCGCGCAGGCCGTGATCAACGCCGGACTGACCTGGATCGGGCCGCCGCCCGCGGCAATCGACGCGCTCGGCGACAAGGTCAGCGCCCGCCACATCGCCCAGCGGGCCGGCGCACCGCTGGTCGCCGGCACGCCCGATCCGGTCGACGGTGCCGACGAGGTCATCGCCTTCGCCGAGGAGCACGGCCTGCCGATCGCGATCAAGGCCGCGTTCGGCGGCGGCGGGCCGCGGACTCAAGGTGGCCCGGTCGCTGGACGAGGTCCCCGAGCTGTTCGACTCGGCGGTCCGCGAGGCCGTCGCCGCGTTCGGCCGCGGCGAGTGCTTCGTCGAGCGCTATCTCGACCGGCCGCGCCACGTCGAGACCCAGTGCCTGGCCGACCAGCACGGCAACGTCGTCGTCGTCTCCACCCGCGACTGCTCGCTGCAGCGCCGGCACCAGAAGCTGGTCGAGGAGGCGCCGGCGCCGTTCCTCTCCGACGAGCAGAACGCGCAGCTCTATGCCGCGTCCAAGGCGATCCTCAGCGAGGCCGGCTACGTCGGCGCCGGCACCTGCGAGTTCCTCGTCGGACAGGACGGCACGATCTCGTTCCTCGAGGTCAACACCCGCCTGCAGGTCGAGCACCCGGTCACCGAGGAGGTCACCGGGATCGACCTGGTCCGCGAGATGTTCCGGATCGCCGCCGGTGAGCCGCTCGGCTACGACGACCCGCCGATCCGCGGCCACTCCGATCGAGTTCCGGATCAACGGCGAGGACCCGGGGCGGAACTTCCTGCCGACACCCGGGCCCGTGATCGGTGTTCCGGCCGCCCAGCGGTCCCGGCGTCCGCCTCGACGCCGGCGTCGAGGCAGGCAGCGTCGTCGGGCAGAACTTCGACTCGCTGCTCGCCAAGCTGATCGTCACCGGCGCCGACCGGCAACAGGCGCTGCGAGCGCTCGCGCCGCGCGCTTGCGGAGTTCGAGGTGCAAGGGCTGGCCACGGTGATCCCGTTCCACCGGGCTGTCGTCGACGACCCGGCCTTCGCTCCGCCGACCCGCAGACGCCGTTCACCGTGCATACCCGCTGGATCGAGACCGAGTTCGACAACCGGATCCAGCCCCACGGTGCTGCGGTCGGAGTCGCGACCGAAGCGCCCGAGACCCGTGAGAACGTCGTGGTCGAGGTCGGCGGTAAGCGGTTCGAGGTCTCGCTACCAGCCGGGTTGACCTCGGCGGCGACGCTCGCGGTGGATCGAGGCCCCCGCGCCGGTCGCACCGGGGGCCGGGCCGGACACGTCGCGGGCGGTGATGCGCTGACCTCGCCCATGCAAGGGACGATCGTCAAGGTGGTCGTCGAGGAGGGGCAGCAGGTCGAGGCCGGCGAGCTGGTCGTCGTGCTCGAGGCGATGAAGATGGAGCAGCCCATCAATGCGCACAAGGCCGGCATCGTCACCGGCCTCGCCGCCGAGGTGGGCGCCACCGTCGCCAACGGCGCCGTGCTCTGCGAGATCAAGGACTGATCAAGCTTGCCGAAGGCTACGCAGTCCGGCTGACCTCGACCGGCGAATTCATGGTCGACATCACAACATGAGATACCGACCGTGCCGGTTCTGGCCGGCGGGGGGATGATGGAGTCATGTCCAGCGTGTACGACCAGGCGGCCCAGGCGTTCCAGTCCGGATCGCGGCTTTATGTCGATCCCGAGGCGATCACCGAGTTCGAAGACAACGGCATCGAGATCGAGCAGAGTGCGCAGGACGCCGTCAGCGAGCGGCTCGAAGGCGCCGATACGCCGATCTTCCTCGCTGTCATGCCTTCGTCCGCAGGTGACACCAGGGCCAACGACCTGGGGGATGCCACGGGCGAGCACGGCACCTACGTCGTGCTGCTCTCTCCCAACGGTCGGGTTGATGCGGCATCCGACACCATGCCTCCAGGCGACGCGGACCAGGTAGCCGCCGAGGCGAGCGACGCCGCTGACGGCGACTTCGAGGAGTTCGGCAACCAACTCGTCGACGGCCTCGAAGAGGTGGAAGCCGGCGGCACCGGAGGGACCGACGGTGGCTCCGATGGCGACTCCGACGGTGGAAATGGCTGGATCCCGCTGGGGATCATCGCAGCGGTCGGCGGTGGCGGCTTTCTCCTGTACCGACGGAACAAGCGCAACAGGGAACGCGCCGAGCTCGAGCCGGTCCGAGCCGCGCTCGATGAAGACGTCACGGCCTACGGCGAGGAACTCACCGAACTCGACCTTGACCTGCGCACCCCAGGCGCCGCGCCCGCGGAGGCGCAACAGGAGTACGCGCGCGCGCTCGATCTTTACGAGAGCGCCAAAACCGCGGCGACCAAGGTTGAACGCCCGGCCGATCTGCAGCCGGTGACATCCACGCTCGACGAGGGGCGCTGGCTGCTCGCATGTGTCCGGGCCCGGCTCGCCGGTGAGGATCCGCCGGAGCGCAGGCTGCCGTGCTTCTTCGACCCCCGGCACGGACCGTCGGTCGAGGATGTTCAATGGGCGCCGCCGGGCGGTGCGGTACGCGATGTGCCCGCGTGCGCAGCCGACGCCACCAGGATCAAGGACGGACTCGACCCCGACGTCCGGCTGGTGCCGGTCGGCCACGGCGAACGCCGTCCGTATTGGGATGCCGGGCCGGCCTGGGGCGGCTGGGCCGGCGGGTACTACGGCGGCTTCCTGCCCGGGATTCTGTGGGGCACTCTGCTCGGCTCATCCATGAGCGGCTGGGGTGCTGGCGGCTACTACGCGGGCGGCGATGCCGGTGGCGGTGACAGCGGCGGCTTCGACGGTGGTGGCGGCGGGTTCGACGGCGGCGGCTGGGGCGGCGGCGGCTTCGACGGAGGCGGATTCGGCGGCGGGTTCGACGGCGGCGGCGGCTGGTAGGGCCTTAATTGCGCCGGTGCAGCCGGCGGGCGGCCTCTGCGACCGAACCCGACAGCGACGGGTAGACCGTGAACGCGTGCGCCATCTGATCCACCGTGAGCGATCCCTCGATCGCCAACGAGATCGGGTGAATCAGTTCGCTCGCTCGGGGTGCCACGACGACTCCCCCGACCACGATCCCGGTACCCGGCCGGCAAAACAGCTTCACGAACCCGTCGCGGATCCCGTGCATCTTCGCCCTGGCGTTCGTCGCAAGGGGCAGCTTGACGGTCCGCGCGTCGATCTCGCCGGCGTCGACCGCGACCTGGCTCCAGCCGACGGTCGCGATCTCTGGTTCAGTGAACACGTTGGCTGATACGGCCTTCAGATTGAGCGGGGTCACCGCGTCGCCGAGCGCATGCCACATGGCGGTCCGTCCCTGCATCGCGGCCACCGACGCGAGCATCAGCACACCGGTGCAGTCGCCAGCCGCATAGACGCCGCGACCGGTCGTTCGGGACACCCGGTCGACCTCGACAAAGCCACCGTCGCCATGCCGTACGCCGCATTCATCCAGCCCGATTCCCTCGGTATTAGGCACCGAGCCGACGGCCATCAGGCAGTGCGAGCCATCGACGGTGCGCCCGTCGGTGAGCGTCACGACTACGCCGTCGCCTTGCCGGGTCACCGACGCCGCGCGGGATCGGGAGAGAACGGTCAGACCTCGGCGGGCGAAGACGTCCTCCAACACGTACGCGGCATCGGCGTCTTCGCTCGGCAGCACCCGATCGCGTGAGGAGACGAGCACGACGTCGGCACCGAGGGCGTTGTATGCGCTGGCGAACTCGGCTCCGGTGACACCCGACCCGACCACGACGAGCCGCTCCGGCAACTCCTCGAGGTCGTAGACCTGGGTCCAGGTGAGGATCCGCTCCCCATCCGGCTCCGCTGTCGGAAGGATCCGGGGTCGCGCACCCGTGGAGATCAGCGCCACGTCCGCGACGAACTCGTCACTGCCTCCGTCCGGGGCGTCGACGATCACTCGATCGCCGGGCGCCAGCCGTCCGGTGCCCGCGACGACCTGCACGCCGGCCTTCTCCAGTGAACCGGCGATGTCGTGTGACTGCGCCTCGGCCAACGCCTTGACCCGGGTATTGACCCGACCCAGGTCCACCGCGACGGCGGTGTCGTCGAGGACGACGCCCAGTTCCGCCGACTCGCTGACATCGGTCATCGCCACGGCCGTCGCGACCAGCGTCTTGCTGGGGACGCAGTCCGTGAGCACGGCAGAACCGCCCAGACCATCCCGGTCGACGACGGTGACCTCTGCGTCGAGTTGCGCGGCTACCAGCGCCGCCTCGTAACCACCGGGACCACCGCCCAGGATCGCGACCCGCGTCATGGATGTCATTGTCGCGGATCGGGCCGAGGTGGCGCCCGCGCTATGTTCCTGCCATGACCGCCAACCGTCCTCCGGGTACCGAACCGCGGGCGGTCGCGGCCGCTGCGGCTGACCGGATCAGGAAGTTGACCGGAATCGACCGACACGACATCGCCCTGGTACTCGGTTCCGGCTGGGCGGGAGCACTCGACCTGCTCGGGGAGACGCTCGCCGAGACCCCCCAAACAGAGGTCCCCGGCTTCCCGCCTGCCGGAGTCACGGGCCATGTCGGCGTGATCCGGTCGGTTCGGATCGGAGCTACCGAACGCCGGGCACTGTTCTTTGGATCTCGCACGCATCTGTACGAAGGCAAGGGCGTGCGGCAGGTGGTCCACGCCGTTCGGACCGCCGCTGCGGCGGGCTGCCGGGCGATCGTGCTCACCAACGGCTGCGGTGGGCTGCGGGAGGAATGGGGACCGGGCACCCCGGTGCTGATCAGCGACCACATCAACCTCACGGCGACGTCCCCGCTGGAGGGCGCCATCTTCGTCGACCTGACGGATCTCTATGCGAAAAGGCTGAGGACCGTCGCCAGGGCGGTCGATCCGTCGCTGCCCGAAGGCGTCTATGTGCAGTTTCCAGGGCCGCATTACGAGACCCCGGCGGAGGTACAAATGGCCAAACGACTCGGTGGCGACCTGGTAGGGATGTCGACGGGACTTGAAGCGATCGCGGCTCGCGAGGCCGGCCTGGAGGTACTCGGGATCTCGCTGGTGACGAACCTGGCAGCGGGAATCAGCCCAGCGCCACTCAGCCATGCCGAGGTCGTCGAGGCAGGCGCGAAGGCGGCCCCACGCATCGGTCACTTGCTCGCTGAAGTCGTGGAGAGGATCTAAGCGTGCGAAGCTGCCGTCCGGACTGGGTCGGGGAACGCTGATGACCGACGTGCTCGACGAGGCTCGCGCTTGGCTGGCCGACGACCCAGACCCTGACACGCGTGCCGAGTTGGCGGCGGTGATCGAGCGGGCGGAGTCGGACGACGCGGCGGCGCTGGCGGATCTCGGCGACCGGTTCGCCGGCCGGCTCGAGTTCGGCACCGCCGGGATGCGCGGTGCCCTCGGTGCCGGGTCGAATCGGATGAACCGGGTCGTGGTGATCCAAGCCGCGGCAGGATTGGCCGCTTACCTGCGGGCGCACGGCGGTTCGAGCGTCGTCGTCGGGTTCGATGCTCGGCACAAGTCCGACCAGTTCGCCCGGGACACCTGCGCAGTGATGGTCGGGGCCGGAATGCAGGCGATGGTTCTCCCCCGGCCGCTACCGACGCCGGTGCTCGCCTTTGCGATCCGACACTTCGGGGTCGACGCCGGTGTGATGGTGACCGCGTCCCACAACCCGCCTCAGGACAACGGATACAAGGTCTTCCTCGGCGATGGCGCCCAGATCGTGCCGCCGACCGACATCGAGATCTCAGCGGAGATCGATGCCATCGGCCCAGTCGAAGCCGTCCCCCGAGCCGAGTCCGGGTGGGAGACACTCGATGACGCTGTCGTCGACGCTTATGTTGACCGGGTTGCGTCGGTCGCCCTGCCCGACGGACCCCGTGAGATCAAGATCGCGTACACGCCGTTGCACGGCTGCGGCGGCGACGTGATGCGCCGGGTGTTCCAGGCCACCGGCTTTCCTGCGCCGGAGACAGTTGTCGAGCAGGACGCGCCCGATCCGGATTTCCCGACGGTGAGCTTCCCGAACCCCGAGGAGCCTGGAGCGATCGATCTGGCGATGGCACTCGCGAAACGCAAGGACGCGGATCTGATCATCGCCAACGACCCCGACGCCGACCGGTGTGCTGTCGCCGCTCCGACGCCGGAGGGATGGCGGATGCTGACCGGCGACGAGGTCGGCGGGCTGCTCGCCACGTACCTGATTGCGCGCGAACCGGGTCTGACCGGCGTGTTCGCCTGCTCGATCGTTTCGTCATCCCTGCTGGGCAAGATCGCCGGCCGGCACGGGCTGGGCTATGCGGAGACGCTGACCGGCTTCAAGTGGATCTCCAGGGTGGATGGGTTGGTGTTCGGTTACGAGGAGGCGCTTGGCTATTGCGTCGACCCAGATGCCGTACGGGACAAGGACGGGTTGTCCGCGGCGATCCTGATCGCCGAGCTCGCGGCGACGTTGCGGTCCGAGGGCCGGACGCTGTACGACGCGCTCGACGACGTCGCTCGTGGCTTCGGCCTGCACGCTACCGACCAGCTTTCGGTCCGGGTGGAGAAGCTGTCCCTGATCGACGACGCCATGCGACGACTGCGGGCGACACCGCCGTCTGTGCTCGGCGGACGCACCGTCGAGGCCGTCGATGACCTGGCGGCGGGAGCCGGCGGGTTGCCGCCGACCGATGGACTTCGGTTCTGGCTCGATGCGGGCGCCCGGGTGATCGTTCGGCCGAGCGGCACCGAACCCAAGATCAAGTGCTATCTCGAGGTCATCGTCGCGGTGGAGGACGGTGATGTCGCAGCCGCCCGCCGACGGGCTGCGGAAGTGCTCGCCGCCATCAAGACCGACCTCTCGGCGGCTGCCGGGCTATGAGCGAACCAACCACGGATCGAAGCCGTCGCGCTCGCGCCGACTGGGACGAGATGGCGGCGACCTACGACTCGAGTGCTTGGCTGGACCGCTTCCTGATCGGCGACTCGCGCCAGCGGCTCTGCGGCCAGGCGACCGGCCACACCCTCGAAGTGGCGATCGGCACCGGGCTCAACCTGGGTCTCTATCCACCCAATGTCGACTTGACCGGCGTCGACTTTTCCGCCGGAATGCTCGGCGTTGCTGCTCAGCGCGCAGCTGCCCACGGCGTTCCGGTCAGCCTGGTCCACGCCGACGCGCAGCAGCTGCCGTTCAGGGACGCGAGCTTCGACACGGTCGTGTGCACGCTGTTCTTGTGCGCCGTCCCCGACCAGGCAGCCGCAGTCGCCGAGATGCACCGTGTGCTCGTTCCTGGGGGTCAGCTTCTGCTCGTGGATCACGTCGAGTACGCGCGGATACCGATGAAGTGGTTCGAGCGCTGGCGCACCCGCCTGCACGACCGGCGACAGCGCCCACTCGACGTCGTCCGACGGCAGGGGTTCGCCATCGACCGGCTGGACCGACTGACCCTCGGCTTCGTCGACCGGATCGTCGCCCGCCGCCTGGGCTGAACCGGCCTAGACTCGAAAGATGACCGTCCTCGAGGCGATCGACGGGGCGCGGCTGTCGGAGATCACTGCAACCGAGACGTCCCTGCGTCGGTTCTTGCACGGCCTGCCGGGCGTGGACCAGGTTGGTGCGGAGTTCCGCGCTGCCACGCTCGCCACTCGCTCGATCAAGACCACTGCGAAGCAAGCCGCGATCGATCTGGCGATCTCGATGATCGACCTCACCACGCTCGAGGGTCAGGACACACCGGGCAAGGTCAAAGCCCTGTGCGCCAAGGCTCGCCGACCCGACCCGTCGGATCCGACGGTCCCGCCGGTCGCTGCTGTCTGCGTCTACCCCGACTTGGTGGCGACGGCGAAGAAGGCGCTGGGGAACAGCGGCATCAAGGTCGCCAGCGTTGCCACGGCCTTTCCCAGCGGCCGCGCGAGTCTGGCGGTCCGGTTGCAGGACACTCGGGACGCCGTTGTCGCTGGTGCTGACGAGATCGACATGGTGATCGACCGAGGCGCATTCCTGTCCGGCCGGTATGCCGAGGTCTTCGACGAGATCGTCGCCGTGAAGGATGCCTGCGGCGGCACCCATCTCAAGGTCATCCTGGAAACCGGTGAGCTCGCCACCTACGACAACGTCCGGAGGGCCTCGTGGCTGGCGATGCTCGCGGGTGGTGACTTCATCAAGACCAGCACCGGCAAGATCACGCCGGCCGCGACACTTCCCGTCACGCTGGTCATGCTGGAAGCCGTGCGGGATTTCCGGGACTCGACGGGTCGACAGGTCGGCGTGAAGCCGGCCGGCGGCATCCGCACCACCAAGGACGCCATCCGATACCTGGTCCTCGTCAACGAGACGGTTGGCGACGACTGGCTGTCGCCAGACTGGTTCCGGCTCGGGGCCTCCAGCCTGCTCAACGACCTGCTCATGCAGCGTCAGAAGATGACCACCGGCCGATACAGCGGCCCCGACTACTTCACCTTGGACTGATCGCGATGGCAAAGCTGGAGTACGCGCCGGCACCGGAGTCGCGGGCGATCGTCGACATCGCCAGCTCGTACGGGCTGTTCATTGGCGGCATGTTCGTCGATCCCATCGACGGGACCCCGTTCAAGTCCGTGAACCCGGCAACCGAGGAAGTCCTCGCCGAGATCTCCGCGGCCGGTCTCGCCGACGTCGATGCCGCGGTGCTTGCTGCGCGACGGGCGTACACGCGGGTCTGGTCCCGGCTCTCGGGCCGCGATCGCAGCAAGTACCTGTTCCGGATCGCGCGCATCATCCAGGAGCGGTCCCGGGAGCTGGCGGTGCTCGAGTCGATCGACAACGGGAAGCCGATCCGGGAGTCCAGAGACGTCGATGTCCCCTTGGTCGCCGCGCACTTCTTCTACTACGCAGGCTGGGCGGACAAGCTGCAGTACGCGGGTTTCGGTCCGAACCCGAAGCCGCACGGCGTCGCCGGTCAGGTGATCCCGTGGAACTTCCCGCTGCTGATGCTGGCCTGGAAGATCGCCCCCGCGCTTGCGGCGGGCAATACCGTCGTTCTCAAGCCCGCCGAGACAACGCCGCTGACGGCACTGCTGTTCGCTGAGATCTGCCAGCAGGCGGACCTACCACCTGGTGTCGTGAACATCGTCACGGGGGCCGGCGAGACCGGGCGGGCGCTCGTCGAGCATCCTGACGTCGACAAGGTTGCCTTCACCGGGTCGACAGAGGTGGGCAGGCAGATCGCCCGCAGCGTTGCTGGAACGGCGAAGAAGGTGACGTTGGAGCTCGGCGGCAAGGCCGCCAACGTCGTGTTCGACGACGCGCCGCTCGACCAGGCGGTCGAGGGAATCGTCAACGGGATCTTCTTCAACCAGGGTCACGTCTGCTGTGCAGGATCGCGGCTGTTGGTGCAGGAGTCCGTTGCTGATGAGCTGATGACACGCCTGAAGCGACGACTGCGCACACTGCGGATCGGCGACCCGCTGGACAAGAACACTGACATCGGCGCGATCAACTCCGCTGAGCAACTCGCTCGCATCCGCGAGCTGTCCGACATCGGTGAGGCCGAAGGGGCCGAGCGCTGGTCGCCGCCGTGCGAGTTACCGGACCGGGGGTACTGGTTCCCGCCGACGGTGTTCACCGGGGTCTCACAGGCGCATCGGATCGCCCGAGAGGAAATCTTCGGGCCGGTGCTCTCGGTGCTGACGTTCCGTACGCCTGCCGAGGCTGTCGAGAAGGCCAACAACACGCCGTACGGGCTGTCCGCGGGCGTGTGGACCGACAAGGGCTCGCGGATCTTGTGGATGGCCCAGCAGTTGCGCGCCGGCGTCGTATGGGCCAACACATTCAACCGATTCGACCCGACCTCACCGTTCGGCGGCTACAAGGAGAGCGGCTATGGACGCGAGGGCGGACGGCATGGGCTGGCGGCTTACCTCGCATCGGATGGGTCGGCATGAGCGAGCGGCTGGCCGTCAAGAAGACCTACAAACTCGCCATCGGCGGAGCGTTCTCGCGCTCCGAGAGCGGACGGTCCTACGAGGTGACCGACGCCAAGGGCCGGTTCCTCGCCAACGCAGCGATGGCTTCGCGCAAGGACGTCCGGGACGCTGTTGTCGCCGCTCGAAAAGCGTATTCGGGCTGGTCAGGGGCTACCGCGTACAACCGTGGCCAGGTGCTGTATCGGGTCGCCGAGATGATGGAGGGCCGCCGCGTCCAGTTCGTCGACGAGGTCGCGGCCGGCGAGGGGATGACCCGGCCGCAAGCCGAGCGGTCGGTGAACGAAGCGATCGACCGCTGGGTCTGGTACGCGGGCTGGGCCGACAAGATCGCCCAGGTCAACGGCTCCAGTAACCCGGTCGCCGGTCCGTATTTTGACTTCTCGGTACCAGAAGCGACCGGGGTCGTCGCCGTTGTCGCGCCGCAGGCGTCGTCGCTGCTCGGCCTCGTGTCCGTGCTGGCGCCGGTCGTGGTCAGCGGGAACACGGCGGTTGTCGTCGCCTCCCAACTGCGTCCGTTGCCCGCTGTCACGTTGGCCGAGGTTCTCGGCACAGCTGATGTTCCCGGCGGTGTCGTCAACGTCTTGACGGGAACGACGGCCGAGATCGCGCCGTGGCTGGCTTCGCACATGGACGTCAACGCGATCGACCTCACCGGGATCGCCGGCGACGCCGATCAGGCGCAGGCCCTCGAGGTTCAGGCCGCCGAGAACCTCAAGCGGGTGCTGCGCGCTCCCGATGCCGAACCCGGCTGGACCGCCGACCCCGGCCTGCATCGGCTGACGTTCTTCCTCGAGACCAAGACGGTTTGGCATCCGGTGGGGATCTGAAGGCGTTCCGGGCCGGCCTCCACGCCATCCGGATCGGCAGTGCGGGCCGCTCACGGCTGAGTGGTCGGGCGGCGTCGACGTCCGGTCGGCGTTTCGCGCGTGCTCAGTCCACCTTCCGTCGAGACTTTGTGCTGAGTTACTGGGCGGTGTAGCCGCCGTCGACGGGAAGCGCGACGCCGACGACAAAGCTGGCGCCAGGGCTGCACAGCCACAGGACGGATGCAGCGATCTCCTCGCCTTGGCCGAGACGGCCAATAGGCTGGTTGGCGACGGCGTCGGGAACGCTGAGCTCGCCTTTGGCGATCATCTCAGCCACCATCGGCGTCTCGATGGGGCCGGGGCAGATGGCGTTGATGCGGACCCCTCGGGACGCGTACTGCAGGGCAGCACTCCGGGTCAGGCCGATCACGCCGTGCTTGGAGGCGTGGTAGGAGGCCCGACCCGGGAGTCCGACCAGGCCGCCGAGGGAGGAGCAGTTCACGATGGCCCCGCTGCCCTGAGTGCGCATCTGACCCAACTCATGTTTCATGCAAGCCCACACCCCGCGCAGGTTGATCGCGTTGACCCGGTCGAACGCATCGGCCGGTTCGTCGGCGTGATCGCTGGGCGGAATCTGGATGCCGGCATTGTTGAACGCCATGTCCAGCCGGCCGAACCTGTCGACGGTCGCCTTCACCATGGCTGCCACGCTGTTCTCGTCGGACACGTCACAACGAACACCGAGGACCGGGTGGCCAGCGGCTGTCAACTCGTCGGTGGCCGCACCGAGTGTGGTCTGGTTGATGTCTGCGATGACGACCGCGGCCCCCGCCTCGGCGAACGCGCGTACGGTGGCAAGGCCCATGCCGGAGCTGCCGCCCGTCACCAAGGCGACCTGGCCAGCGAAGTCGTAGATCGGGTTCATCTCTTCGGCACGTCCTTCGAGGGTCAATAGTCAGGGACGGAGGAGCACCTTGATGGCCCGGCGCTCGTCCATTGCCTGGTAGCCGTCGGCGGCCTGGTCCAGCGGCAGTTCGAGGTCGAACACCTTGCCAGGATGGATCTGGCCGCTCCAGACCCTGTCCATCAGGTCGGGCAGGAAGCGGCGGACTGGGGCGGGCCCGCCGTGCACATGCACGTGGGAGAAGAACAACTCATCGCCAGGCACCTGCACGTCGTGGTTCACCCCGACAAAACCCATGTGACCGCCCGGCCGAGTTGAACGAATGGCTTGCATCATCGCCTCCTGGGTGCCGACCGCCTCGATCACCGAATGCGCCCCAAGCCCGCCAGTCAGATCCTTGATCGCCGCCACACCCTCGTCGCCGCGCTCCTCCACCATGTCAGTGGCGCCGAACTCGCCCGCCAATGCCTGCCGGTCGGCGTGCCGGCTCATCGCGATGACCCGCTCCGCGCCCAGCTGCCTCGCGGCAAGGATCCCGAGAAGCCCGACCGCACCGTCACCGACCACGGCGACCGTCTTGCCCGGGCCGGCCTCGGCGGCTACAGCCGCAAACCAGCCGGTGCCCAACACGTCGGAGGTGGCCAAGAAATGGGGCACCAGGTCATCGGAAGGCACCTCCGGCGTAGCAACCAGGGTGCCGTCGGCGAGCGGTACGCGCATCCGCTCGGCCTGCGCGGCGCCGGAGGGACCGAACGCTTCGCGGTGGGGGCAGGACGGCTGGTAGCCGGACCTGCAGATCTCGCAGGTGTTGTCGGAAGCGAAGAACGACCCGACCACGAACTGGCCCGGCTTCACGCTGGTCACCGCCGAGCCCACCTCCTCCACAACCCCGGCGTACTCGTGCCCCATTGGGCGGGGCCCGTCCAAGGCCTCGACCCCCCGGTAGGGCCACAGATCCGACCCGCAGATGCAGGTCGCCGACAGGCGAATGACCGCATCAGTCGGTTTCAGGATCGTCGGCTCGGGCCAGTCCTCGACCCGGACTTCACCTGGGTCGGACATCACGGCAACACGCACAAGAATCTTCTCCTCACAGTCAGAGCTGGTCTCGACTCACCGGGGACCGACTCTGAGGGCTTGGCTGACTCCAGCCAACCCGGTTCGGTGCGCCACGTGGGAGTCCCTATCGAAAGGTGTACTGATAGGGCATCCCAGCCGCCCTGGAGTCCGTCGTAGCGTCGATGCCGTGGACAACCGTGCCGAGGTCCGCGAGTTCCTAGTCTCGCGACGCGCCAAGATCACCCCGCAGCAGGCGGGCCTACCCGAGGTCGGCGCCCGCCGCGTGCCGGGCCTGCGCCGCGGCGAGGTCGCCGCCCTGGCCGGGGTCAGCATCGAGTACTACTCCAAGCTGGAACGGGGAGCCCTCGCCGGCGTCTCAGCCTCCGTGCTGGACGCCATCGCCCGCGCCCTGCAACTCGATGACGCCGAACGAGCCCACCTGTTCCACCTCGCCCACGCCGCCGACGGCACCAGCGCCGGCATGCGACCCCGCCGCCGGCCGAGCAAACGCTGGACGCCGCGCCCCTCGCTGCAATGGGTCCTGGACCGGTTCACCGCACCCGCGATCGTCCGCAACGGCCGCATGGACCTCCTCGCGGCCAACCACCTCGGCCGCGCCATGCACGCGACCCTGTACGAGACCACCCAGCCCGATGCGGTACCGAACTTCGTCCGGTTCACCTTCCTGCACCTCGACGCCGCCCACGACTTCTATCCCGACTGGGACACCGCCGCCGACACCAGCGTGGCGATCCTGCGCACCGAAGCCGGCCGCGACCCCCACGACAAAGACCTCCACGACCTCGTCGGGGAGCTCTCCACCCGCAGCGACGACTTTCGTCGCCGGTGGGGAGCCCACAACGTCCGCTACCACGGCGCCGGCACCAAGACGCTTCCACCACCGCGACGTAGGCGACCTCGAGCTCGCCTACGAGAGCGTCGACATGATCTCCGACCCCGGCCTCACCCTCACCCTCTACGCCGCCGAACCGGCATCACCGACCGCGCACGCCCTCGACCTGCTCGCCTCCTGGACCAGCGCGGCCGCTGACACCACGCCCAACCTCGTCCAGTGATGAGGCGTAGGCGACTCAGCCCGCCGCGCTCCACGCACCACAGGGATGTACTGACGGGACACTCCTCCAAAGGGCTTTCCCCAGTGTCGTCGCAGTTCCTAGCGTTGAAACATGCTCGACACCCAGCCCACCGGCTGTCAGCGCATCTCCCGACCAGACAACCATCGAGGAGTCTGACCCTATGACCGCCATCCGTATCACCGTGGCTGACCAGACCATCACCGCCCACCTCAACGACAACCCCACCGCACAGGATCTCGCCCGACAGCTTCCGCTCACGCTGACGTTCCGTGACTTCAACCGCGTGGAGAAGGTGGCCGAGCTTCCGCAGCCGCTCACCATGGAAGGTGTTCCCGCTGGGGACGATCCCGACATCAACGACATCGGCTACTACGCCCCCTTGGGCAACCTGGTCTTCTACTACGGCGACGTCGGCTACGGGAACGGGATCGTCCGTATCGGCCGCTTCTCCGAGGGAGACATCGACCTCATCCAGCGCCAGCCCGACGGCTTCACCGCCACCATCGAACCGGCGGCGGCCTCCTGACCATGGCCCGAATCTTCGTCACCGGTTCCACCGGCGGTTTGGGCCGGGAGACCGCACAGACCCTCCTCGACGAGGGACACGAGGTGATCGTCCACGCCCGCAGTGCTGAGCGGCTGGCCGCGATCAACGACCTCATCGACCGGGGAGCCTCGGCGGTCGTCGGGGACCTGGCTGATCTGGACCAAACCCGAGAAGTCGCCGACCAGGTCAACCAGTTGGGTCGGGCCGACGCGGTGATCCACAACGCCGGCGTCTTCAGCGGCCCCCAAGTGCTGCCGGTCAACGTTGTCGGCCCATACCTTCTCACCGCCCTCCTGCATCGACCGCGACGCCTGGTGTATCTCAGCAGCGGAATGCACCACAGCGGCCGAGCCGACTTGAACCGCCAGGACTGGACCGGAAAACGCCGGGCCGGCTCCTACTCCGACAGCAAGCTGTTCGTCACCACGCTCGCCGTCGCCGTCGCCCGACTCTGGCCCGACGTGTCCAGCAACGCTGTCGACCCCGGCTGGGTCCCCACCAGGATGGGCGGCCCGCACGCCCCCGACGACCTCCGGCTCGGACACCTCACCCAGGAATGGCTCGCCACCAGCAACGAACCCGAAGCCCGCACCAGCGGCGGCTACTGGTTCCACCAGCAGCTTCGCTCACCAGACCCAGCAGTCAGCGACCCCCGGTTCCAAGACAACCTTCTTGCCGAACTGGCCAACCTCACCGATGTGTCCCTGGCTGAGGCATGATCCAAGGAGGGTTGCTGGGCCTCCCACCCCACCAATCCTCCTTCGTCACGAGTTCCTGCCGTCATCCGTGCCGTCAGCTACGGTTTCAATATGGCGGTCGTTCGACCGGACAGTGTTCAACAGGCTCGCATCCTGCGGCTACTGCGCGATGACGGTCCGCGTTCCCGGGCCGAGCTCGGCGATTTGGTCGAGCTGTCCCGGTCGCGACTCGCAGTCGAGCTGGAGCGCCTGGTCCGTCTCGAACTGGTCGAGACGGCTGGGCCCGCAGCCTCGCGCGGCGGCCGCAGATCATCCATCGTGCAGATCGCCCGGCAGACTCGCTTCCTCGGTATCGACATCGGCGCCACGTCCATCGACATCGCCGTCACCGACGGGGAGTTGCGGGTGCTCTCGCACGTTGCCGAGCCAATCGACATCCGGCAAGGCCCCGAAGTGGTCATCAGCATCGCACTTCAGCTGGTCGGAAAGCTGCGCGCGGACGATGTCGCACCAGGTTTTGTGGGGGCGGCGGCCGGGGTGCCCGGTCCGGTCAGCTTCCGGGAAGGGGTGCCGGTTTCCCCGCCGATCATGCCGGGTTGGAATCACTTCCCAGTGCGCGAGACGTTCGGCGCAGAACTTGGCTGCCCAGTGCTCGTCGACAACGACGTGAACATCATGGCGCTCGGCGAAAGGCACGCCGGCATCGCCAAGTCGGTGGACGACTTCCTGTTCGTGAAGATCGGCACCGGTATCGGCTGCGGGATCATAGTCGGCGGCGAGGTCTACCGGGGCGTCTCGGGGAGTGCCGGCGACATCGGCCACATCCGGGTGGACGACAACGGCCCGATTTGCATGTGCGGCAATACCGGCTGTCTGGAGGCGTTCTTCGGCGGCACCGCGCTCTGCACGCGACGCGCTTGCCGCCGCTCGGTCCGGACGCTCGGAGGAACTGGAACGCCTGCTGGCGCACGCCGGGACGCTGACCGCGGCGGACGTAGCGGCAGCGGCAGCCGACGGCGACCCGGTCGCTGTCGGGATGATCCGCGACGGTGGGCGCCGGGTCGGGCAGGTGCTCGCTGGCCTGGTGAGCTTCTTCAACCCCGGGCTCATCGTGATCGGCGGCGGCGTCGCCAGGCATCGGGCACGCGCTGCTCGCCGAGATCCGCAGCGTGGTCTACTCCCGGTCCCTGCCGTTGGCCACGGGCAACATGCCGATCGTGTTGTCCGAGCTTGGCAGCGAAGCCGGCGTGGTCGGCGCGGCCCGGCTCATCAGCGACCACGTGTTCTCCGCTCGATGAAGCGAGTGAGAACCCCCGTGAAGTCGATCACGAGGAGATCGGATCGACCCGGATGGCGCGGAAGTCCACGGTCGAGTCGGAGTCGTGGTTCTGTAGGCCGAGGTAGCCCTCCAGTCCGCGGCTCGAATCCGTACTGACGAATTGGTTCACCAGCACGTCGTTCAGCCAGACCACGTACTCGCGGCCGGTCACCCGAATGCGGTAGGAGTTCCACTCGCCGGGAGGATGCGACGCGGACGAGCTGGGCGCGCGGAAACCGTAGATTGCGCCGGTGGTTTGAGGGTCGCCACGGGAGTCGTCGTTGATCTGGACTTCGTACCCATGCTCGATCGCAACGCGTGGATCGTCGTTCGGATCGGGAAAACGGAGGAAAACCCCGGAGTTGTCCGTCTGGTCGGACGTGCGCCATTCGAGCCGGAGCTCGAAGTTGCCGAAACTCTGACGCGAATACCACAGCAGGCCCAGGCCGCCGTGCGTCCGCAACACACCATCTCGCAACTCGACATCGCCGGGTCCGGCGTGTGACCAGCCACTCAACGAGCTGCCATCGAAAAGCACAACCTCGGCCGCGTTCAGCTCGGCCGCGTTCTGATTGGCCGCGTTCTGATCGGCTCTCTCGTTGCTACCGCCATCGGAGCAGCCTGGCAGCGAAAGCGCCACGGCCATCACCAGGGCCGTGTACCACCGCCCCCCCGCCATTGACCGGCGACTCTCACGCGCCCTGCCCTGAACCCTGCCATCCATCGCGCCTCGCAATGTCTGCAGTATGGACGAAGTCATCGCCGCCTGAAATGCCCATGTGATGAAGGGCTCACGACGGCGGACGCGGGGCGCTCGTGGGTCGGCTGCCGGACGTTCGAGGGCGTGGCGCTTCAGCGACGTCTGTACGAAGTGCCCGATGACTACGCGTACCAGGCGAGCGGGAGGTTCGGAGCGTGGAGACTTCGTGACTAAGACCATGCCAATTTGGCGAATCACTGACCATGTTGCGATCGACTTCCGGCACGGGAAAGACAAAGATCTCAAGCCGAACGCGACCTTGAATCACTGCAACGAACCTCGGCGAGGAAGCCTCACCCGCTTCAGTCGGACGCGTCGACGATCTTCCAGATCCGGCCCTCCAGTCCTGTCGGGGTGAAATTCCCGGTGATCGCGTAGAGCTCGCCCTCGGCGTCCACGCCGATGCCCTTCATGAACCCCGACCGCACCGGATCTGAGGGATCGAACACGAAGGCCCGCCGAAGCTTCCACAGGTGACCGCTCGGCCTCCGCTTCGCTTCAAGGATCTGTCCGTCGAGGAGATTCAGGGCAAAGTCTCCCTGGACGAAGCGGCCGCGCAACCATTTGATCGCCTCGCCGCGGTAGATGTGTCCGCCGACCGAGGCTCGGCCGAAGCCATCGCCGGGATACTGTGAACGGGGATCGTCGACCGCGAAGTTCAGATATTCGATGATCGGGTCGTGGATCGGCTCGCCGAGCGGCCCGACGCCTGCGCAGGTCGCCGGTGGCGCGAACGCGCTGGTTCGCTCGAAGCAGTGGGTCCCCTCCTTTCGGGCCCACCCATAGTTACCCGGCCTGGTCACCTTGTAGGTCGCCTCGAACAGCGTCTCGGCGGGGGCGCTCACGTACATCGCCCGATCGCCCCCGCGATCGAACGAGATCCGGTACGGGTTGCGAAAACCCCAGGCGAAGATCTCGTCAGGGATCCCGTCGGCACCCACGAACGGATTGTCCGATGGGATCCCGTATGGGTCGCCGCGGTCCACGTCGATGCGCAGGATCTTGCCGTACAGCAAGGTGAGATCTTGCGCAAGGAGATCACCGAACAGCAGATCGGGATCGACGTTGAACGGATCATCTGCGCCGCTCGGACCGTGGACGAAACCGGCGTCACCGAGGCCGATATAGAGCATCCGGTCCGGGCCGAAGGCGAGGCCGCCACCATTGTGCTTTCGGCCGGGCCATTGCGTCTCGAAGAGAGTCCGCTCGGTTGCGGGGTCGACCCAGTTGGGATCTGTGGGCGACACCCTGAACTCGGCCACCCGGCGGGTGTATTGGAGCGGGCAACCCTCGGGGTTCTCCGGCACAAGGCCGTTCTCGTCGACGCAGATATTCTCACCTTGCCGCTGGGCGCTGTATTGGACGTAGAGCTTTCCGTTGCTACCGAACCGCGGATGAAACGCGAGATCTAACAAGCCCCGTTCGTCGAATTCAGACTGAATGACCACACGATCGGTGATATCGAGGAAGGGCCTGGGAAGTAACCGTCCGCCAGGCGTGAGAATGAGCACCAGCCCGGTTTGGTCGACAATGAAGCGGCGGCCGCTGCCGTCAGGGGCGAAGGTGAGGTTGACCGGCGCGACCAGCCCATCGGCCACCAGTTCGACGTCCAGCCGCGAGCCGGCACCGAGGGCCGCACTGCCATCCGCCTGCCGATCAGGCGCAGCCGGGGCAGGAAGTGCCAGCACCAGACCAAGCAGCCAGACAACCAAGCCCGCGCCAGCAAGCCGAGCGGGGGCGCCGCTGGAGACGACGCCCCCGCTCACAGCCCGTGCCTACGGCGTCGGGACGAGGACGACCTCGTCCGACCCCGTGAGCGGCGGCAGGCCGTCGCCTGGGTCGTCGGTGTACTCGGCGACGAAGACGCCGCTGAGGTTCGCGGCGGGATCATGGCCGCCCAACGAGGTCTGGATCGTGCCGGTGCAGCCGAACGCCGTCGTCAGCGGGTGGCCGTGCGTGTCGTGACCCAGGATGTAGGTCACCTGCACGCGCGAGCAGTCGACCGGCTGGTCGTCCGTCACGCTGACCTCGAACGGCACCGCATCGCCGAAGGCGAACGCGTCGCCGTCCTGCGGAGTGACGAACTCGACAACCGGTGGCGTGTTGCCGACGATGATCGTCACGTAATCGGTCCCGGAGCGCCCACCCTGGTCGGTCACCTTGAGCGTCGCGTTGAACACGCCGTTCTCGGTGAACGTGTAGGTGGGGTTGGACGCGCGCGAGTCGACCTTGCCGTCCGCGTTGAAGTCCCACTCGTAGCGGAGCTTCTGGTTCTCGGGGTCGCTCACGTCGCTCGTGAAGTTGACCGTGAGCGGAGCGAGCCCATTCGTGGTGTCGGCCTCGATGCTCACCGTCGGAGCGAAGTTGCCGGTGGCACCCAGGTAGTCGATCCGGACGAGCTCAGCGCCGGGCTGGTTCTGGCCGAAGAACCCGTTGCCGTAGTTGAGCACGTACAACGAGCCGTCCGGACCGAACTCGATGTCCATCGGGTTCTGGAGGTCGAACGATGCCAGCACATCGTTGATCTCGGCCACCTCGGTCCGGCTCGCATCGAGCCGGAACTCCTTGATGTAGTCGCGCGTCCACTCAAAGAAGAGCGGGACGTTGTCGTAGTACTCCGGCCACGCAGTCGGGTTGCGGCCGTGCGTCGCCTTGCGGTCGAACTGGTACGCCGGGCCGGCCATCGGGCCGATGCCGCCCGGTGGGGTCGACCCAAGCTCCGGGAACTGCGCCGACAGCCCGTAGCTGTACCAGACCTGCGGCTGCGTGACCGGCGGCAGATCGGTGAGCCCGGTGTTGTTCGGCGACTCGTTCACCGGGTTGGCGCAGTCGAACGGCTCACCCGACACGCCGGTGGCGAAGTCGTAGTCGACGTACGGCAGCTCGGCCGTGGCGCAGTACGGCCAGCCGTAGTAGCCGGGCTCGGTGGCGATGAACCACTTGCCCTGACCGGCCGGCCCGCGCAGCGGATTCGCGCTCTGGGCGTCCGGGGAGTAGTCGGCCACGTAGAGCTCGCCCTCTTCGACGTTGTACTCGATCCGGAACGGGTTCCGGAGGCCCATCAGGTAGATCTCCGGGCGCGTCAGCGGGTCGCCGTCCTCGAAGAGATTGCCGTCGGGGATCGTGTAGCCGCCGCCCTCCGTCGGCGTGATCCGCAGGATCTTGCCGCGCAGGTCGTTCGTGTTCGCCGCCGTGCGCTGTGCGTCGAACGCCGGGTTGCGGCCCTCGCGCTCGTCGATCGGCGTGTAGCCGTCGGACTGGAACGGGTTCGTGTCGTCCCCGGTCGAGAGGTACAGGTTGCCGTCGCCGTCGAAGACGATGTCCCCGCCGACGTGGCAGCAGATGCCGCGGTCGACCGGCACGTCGAGGATCTGCTGCTCCGAGCCGAGGTTGACGGTGTCCGTCTTCTCGTTCCACTGGAAGCGCGAGAGGCGGATGACGCCCTCGAACGCGGCGAACTCCTCCGGCGTGCCGAACTCGGGCGCGTCGCCCTCGTTGACCGTCGGGGTCGCCGGGTCGTCGACGGGCGTGTCCAGGGGCGGCGAGTAGTACAGGTAGATCCACCCGTTCTTCTTGAAGTTCGGATCGAGCGCGATGTTCTGCAGCCCCTCCTCGTCGTGCTGGTACACGTCGAGCTGAGCGGCGAGCGTCTTCAGGCCGGTGTCCGGATCGTGCAGCCAAACATGGCCCTGGCGCGTGACGTGCAGCACGCGGCCGTCCGGAAGCACGGCCAGGTCCATCGGCTCACCAGGCGAGTCGTCGATGACGACCTTCTGGAACTCGAGTCGGGCGGGGGCGGGGCGACCTGCGCGGCGGCTGGCGATATGGACAACCCGCCAAGCGCCACGACCAGGCAAGCCGGCATGACCGAGAAAGCTGCCTTTCGCATGGTGACGTCCTCCTCCATCGGTTCAGCGCAGAGGAACCGCCGGGTATCCGGCGGGGACGGTCTAGAAGCGGATTGCCGCCAGGAAGTCGTAGCCGACCTCGGCGGTGGTCAGGGCGTCGGCGGGCTCCCGCGGTGGGGAGCCGGCGTCGTCGCGCTCGACGATGTACTCGACCGCGCCGGCCTGCCTGGAATGCTGGAAGATCCTCCCGAAGTCGATGAGACCTTCACCGGGGTCGGTGAAGCTGCCAGCCTGATTCATGTCCTTGACGTGGTACTGCAGGATCCGCCCTTTGTTCTCCTTGATGAGGTCCACTGGGTCGCGCGCGCCCCGAGTGGCCCAGAACAGGTCCAGCTCCAGATGCACGAGATCCGGGTCGGTGACGTCGGTCAGGACGTCGTAGGCGGTTCGCGACGGATTGTCGGTCAGCCGGAAGAACTCCCAGTTGTGGTTGTGGTAGCCGAGCTTCAGCCCGGCGTCTTCGGCCATGCGGCCGGCCCGGTTCAGGTCGCGCGCGAACGCCCGCCACGGCGCGGTCGTGCGAGTCACCTCACCGGTCCCGAAGTTGATGCCGAAGAACGGGTGCACGATGTAGGTCGACCCCAGACGTTGGCGTCGGCTAGCGAGGCGCTCCAGGCGGCGGGGTCGAACGGCTGCGGGATGAGGACGTGGCCGGAGGTCGACACGATGTCATTGGCGTCCAGCACCGCCTTGAACTCCGCGACGGTCCGGCCGACGAAGCCCGCGTGCTCGACCCGCGTGTAGCCGATCGCGTGGAGCGCGGCAATCGTGCCCTCGAAGTCGACGGCGAGCTGGTCGCGCAGGGTGAACAGCTGGATGCTGATCTGATCGGGCGGGACCCTGTGCCTTGTCTCGCCCACGCCCGGCCGTCAGCGGCGAGCGCCGGCGTGGCCAGCGCCGCGGGGGCGCCGACGGCGGCGACGGCGGCGTGGCAGCCACTCCGCGCAGGAAGCCGCGGCGGTCGACGAGCGGGATCTTGTCCTCAGGGCCGATGGTGTCGTCGTGACCGGTGCGCATGCTCGATCACCTCGCTCGTGGCTGCAGGGGTAACCGATGTGCATATGACGGTGCCAACGGCGTGGGAGCATAACGGTGGATGACGAGCGAAAGCTAGAGGTTGACAAAAGAACTTCTGCGCGGTAACGGAGGTATTTTCGTTGCCCGGGGACGCAACTTCGCGCCTTGCTGGGCTATTCACAAGTGCCGCAGGCGGAAGGGCCTCCCGCGTTGGGAGGCCCTCCTGTCCGGCGAGCTCAGAACGTCACGCAGTCGAGGTACTTGAAGCCCTTTTCGGCGGCCTCGAACGGGTCAAACGTTGGGTCACCGAAGCGCGGGTCATGCTCGACGACGTAGTACCTGATCTGCCCCTTGGATGCCGCGAAGATCTCGGGGAAATCGATGATCCCCTCGCCGACGATCTCGATCCGGCCGGGGAACGAACCGGCCGCCATGTCCTTCACGTGGAACAGTTTGATTCGGTTGCCGTAGCGCTCGAGCACCTCGACGGGGTTGTCGAGACCGCCGCCGTTCGTCGCCCAGTACAGGTCGAGCTGGAAGACGACGTTCTTCGGCTGGGTGTATTCCATGAGGATGTCGAACGCGGTCCGGTCGCCGAACACGCGCTGGAACTCCCAGTTGTGGTTGTGGACCATCAGGGTTTGGCCCTGCTTCCGCGCCTGTTCGCCGAGCTCGTTGAGGTACTCGGCGTATGCGATCCACTCGGCCTCAGTGGCATAGTTCGGCGTGCCGCCGGATCCGAAGTACTTGAGGCGCAGCGCTTTGTTCTCATCAAGGATCTGCTGGAAGTCGACGGGGCTTTCCGGCGAGCCGACGTTCACGTGGCGGGCGGACGCCTTCAGCCCATACTTGGCGAGTAGCGCCCGATACTCCTCGGCGCTGAGGCCGCTGAGCGTGAACGGCTCGACGTTGCGATATCCCATCTCGTCGAGGCTGCTCAGCACTTCCTCGAGTCGTGCGATCGTCGCCGGGTCGGTCCCGAAGCCGACGTACTCGGCGAACGTCCACAGCTGGATCGAGATCTTGCTGTCCGGAACGCCGCGGCCACAGTCCGGTCTTTGGGCGGTCGCAGTGCTCGTGGCGCCTAGGCTGATGCTTGCCGCCAGAACAGCGAGAATGACCCCGCGGACGACGCGTCGGACGATTGATGTCCTCATGGCCCACCCCATCTGCTGGTTTTAGGCAACCGACGGCCCAAGGGTTCCCATCTCCGGCTCACTCAAACTTGACGTCGGCGACTTTCGCTCCGCTCGATCACAATTTAGCTCGCGGCCAGCCCAAAGCTCTTGTCACCCGATCGAAACATCGTCTACGTTCGGCCACACGGTATGGCGACCATGACGGAGGTGTCCTGTCATGTCTAAGCTGCCTGCCGTCCGCCAAGTCGTCGCCGTCAGTGCTCACACCGCTCCGCGCGAAGAGTCAACGAGTTCGTGCTCATCGGGGTAGGCGCCGTTGGAGGTACGTCATGACTGAACCGCTGCTGCACATGCGTGGGATAGTCAAGCAGTTTCCGGGTGTCCGCGCCCTCGACGGGGTCGACCTGGAGGTCGCCCCCGCTGAGGTGCACTGCCTGCTGGGCCAGAACGGAGCAGGCAAGTCGACGCTGATCAAAGTCCTGGCCGGGGTCCACCAACCTGACGAGGGATCGATCACGTGGCAAGGCGACGAGGTCCGGCTGGCCAACCCGATCGCGGCGATGAAGCTGGGTATCGCGACGATCTACCAGGAGCTCGACCTCGTCGACGGCCTGACCGTCACCGAGAACATCTACCTCGGGCACGAGATGAGCACGCTGGGACTGTCCCGCCGTG
>CAWCED010000038.1:0-6779 GCA_963794465.1 uncultured Actinomycetota bacterium
GTGGTGCGGTGTGGCACGGTCGACACTTTGTAGTGACGCGGACGCAGCTCTAGGTCAGCTGCGGTTGACCGTTACGGCTGAGGTCACGTAGAAGGGACGAGTGGCCGTACCGGCGTCGCTGACCAGCAACCGGTTGTTGATTCCCGTGGCCATGGTTGCGCCGTTCGTGGCATGCGCGATCCTGGCGATCTTCCGCGAGGATTTCGCCAACACCAATGCCGCTCTCCTACTGGTCGTCGTGGTCGTCGCGGTAGCCGCGGCTGGGCGACGGCTGGCCGGGGTTCTATGCGCACTGTCCGCCGGCGCATGGTTCGACTTCTTCCTGACTGAGCCCTACAACCAGTTCACGATCAACGACTCGGCCGATGTCGAGACGACGGTGTTGCTCCTGCTCGTGGGCGTGGCCGTCACCGAGTTGTGCGCCTGGGGGCGCCGGCAGGCGGCGTTGGCCAGTCGGCAGGCTGGCTACCTTGCGGGCATCTACTCCGCGGCCGAGGCGGTGGCCACGACCGAGTCGTCCCCGTCCGCACTGGTGGAAAAGGTGGGTGCGGAGTTGATGACCCTGCTCGGATTGGAGCACTGTCGCTTCGATTATGGGACCGGCTTGGACCATCCGAGGTTGCGGCACGATGGTCAGGTCGTGCGTGGCCGCGACGTTTGGGACGTCGATCGCGATGGTCTCCCCACCGACAAGGAGATCGAACTGGTCGTGGAGGCGGGCGGCGCCTTCCTCGGACGTTTCCTGATGACAGCGGGACCTGATTCCAGGCCGTCGCAGACCGAGCGTCTGGTCGCCATTTCGCTCGCCGATCAGGTCGGTGCGGCACTCACCGAATACGGCGCCCGTGGCTAGGTGCGGCTGCAAGCCTGGATAGGTTGTTTGGCACGGCGGGACCTTCCTTCCCGTCGAGGTCCCGTTTCGGAGCCTGTGGCAACGCCGGAACGGGACCGCCTTATCGAGAAACTCCCGAGCTCTGCTTGGAGATATTTCGTCACCAGACGCCGGGTCGGCGTCGAGGTGCGGCTGTTCGGTTCGACGGACCAGGAGCGTTGACATCGTCCGGGGCGGATAAGGTCCGGCGAGTGCCGACTGTTGCTGACGTCATCGACACACTCGATCGGCTCTACGACCCTGCGCGGTCCGAGTCGTGGGATGCGGTCGGACTGGTCTGCGGTGATCCGGATGCCGAGGTTAGGCGGGTGTTGTTTGCCGTTGATCCAGTAGCGGTCGTCGCCAACGAGGCTGTGCAATGGCGCGCGGACCTGCTGATCACACATCACCCGTTGTTTCTGCGCGCCGTGCACAGCGTGGCGGCTACGACACCGAAGGGTCGGGTGGTGCACGGCTTGTTGAGCGCCGGCGTCGCCCTGCACGTCGCGCACACCAACGCGGACAGCGCCGATCCCGGCGTATCCGATGCGCTGGCCTCAGCGCTGGGTCTCAGTCAATGCCGTCCGCTCGACCCGCAGCCTGCCGAAGCTGTCGACAAGTTGGTGGTTTTCGTCCCGGAGCCCGACGCAGAGCGGCTTGTCGACGCCTTGGCCGCCGCCGGCGCAGGCAGTATCGGTGCCTACGAGAGGTGTGCGTGGATCACCGCAGGAACGGGAACGTTCCGGCCTGGCCCCGATGCCGACCCGACGATTGGGTCGGTCGGATCGATCGAGCGGGTCCCGGAGACTCGGGTGGAAATGGTGCTGCCCAGAGCCGACCGTCCGGCCGTCCTTCAGGCGCTCCTCGCGACCCACCCGTACGAGGAGCCGGCTTACGACGTGTACGAACTCGCTCAACAGGCGGGGTCCACCGGCATCGGCCGCATCGGGATTCTGGAGGAGGCCGAGCCGTTTGCCGCGTTTGTTCAGCGGGTCGTCAAGGCGTTGCCCGCGACCGTTGCCGGCGTACGTGGTGCAGGGGAGCCCGATGCGCAGGTTCGAACGGTCGCCGTCTGCGGAGGCGCCGGCGACTCGGTACTCAACGCCGTCCGCGCTGCGGGCGTCGATGTGTACGTCACGGCCGACCTTCGACATCACCCCGCGTCGGAGGCCCGGGAACACGGATCTCCGGCACTGGTGGACGTATCGCACTGGGCCAGCGAGTGGCCCTGGCTGGGCGACGCGGCACGCCGCCTCGAAGATGTGCTGGCCGGTGCGGGCACTACGGTGGTCACTCAGGTGTCCTCGATCCCAACGGACCCGTGGACCGTGCACGCAGCGTCGGACTCAACCTCAGCCCCCGAGGAGGCGAACTCGTCCTGAACGCCGATCCGACCGCGCAGCGCCGGCTGCTCGACCTGCAGGCGGCCGACCTCCAGCTCGACCAGCTCGCACACCGGCGGGAGGCCTTGCCAGAGGCCGCCGAGGCCAGGTCACTTGCCGTTGAACACGCCCGCCTACGTGATCAGGAGGTGGCCGTCGCGACCGAGATTGCTGACCTCGAACGCGAGCAGATACGCGCCGACGCCGACGTCGAGCAGGTGCGGCAGCGTAAGGACCGCGATCGCAAGCGGCTCGACGCCGGTCAGGTGTCCTCGCCCAAGGAGCTGGAGAGCCTGCAGAGCGAGATCACCTCGCTCGAGCGGCGCCAAAGCGTCCTTGAAGAAGCAGAGCTGGACATCATGCAGCGTCTGGAGGACGCGGAGCGCCGTGCCGCGCAGGTCGTTTCCGACCGTACCCAGGTCGAACGGCAGGGCCGTAAGACGCAGGGCGTTCGCGACGAGGCTTGGGCCGAGATCGACCAGACAACCGAGGCCGTCCGACAAGAGCGCGAACTCATTGCCGGCGAAATTCCCCCCGACCTGCTCTCCCTTTATGAGAAGACCAGGGCGGAGCGCGGCGGTGTGGGTGCCGTCGAGATCCGGCAGCGTCGATGTGAGGGCTGCCGGATCACCATCGATCCGGCCGACTTGACCCGAATCCGCGCGGCGGCGCACGACCTCGTGGTGCGCTGCGAGGAGTGCCGCCGGATCCAGGTGCGCACTGCCGAGTCAGGGCTGTGAGCGAGCGCCGGCTGATCGTCGAGGCTGACGGCGGTTCGCGGGGGAATCCCGGGCCGGCGGCGTTCGGTGCCGTCGTCCGCGACGCCGTGACGGGGGAGGTTCTCGAGGAGGTGGCCGAGACACTCGGCGTGGCCACCAACAACGTTGCCGAGTATCGAGGGCTGATCGCGGGGCTGCAGGCTGCCCGGCGCATCGACCCGCATGCCTCGGTCGAGGCTCGGTTGGACTCGAAACTCGTAGTCGAGCAGATGTCTGGCCGGTGGAAGATCAAGAACGCGGCGCTGCGGCCATTGGCACTGGAGGCCAACCGGATCCTGCCGTCCAGCCAGGTTTCCTACACCTGGGTGCCGCGGGCGCGGAACGCGCACGCAGACCGGTTGCTCAATGCCGCCCTCGACGGTTTGGACGGGACCGACCGGCCCTCGTGGTAGCTCCAGGTCGTCGATCGGTTCGATCTCCGGCAATCCGCCGACCGTAGCGGTGGACGTCAGGATGGACACCCAGGGTCGAGAGCCGACGTAGTGTTCGGCCATGCCTAGCCGCCAACTGCACCTTGCTGGTCATGCTGACCGGTTGCAGGCGGCGTTGGATGCCATTCACGCCGAACTGGACGTGCCGGCGGAGTTCCCGGCGGAGGTTCGTGCCGAAGCCGTGCGGGCAGCGGTCTCGGTGGAAACGTCCGGCCGGGACCTCACCGACCTGCCGTTCGTGACGATCGACCCGCCGAGTTCGATGGATTTGGACCAGGCCGTGCACCTGTCCCGCGACGGTTCGGGCTACCTGGTCCGGTATGCCATTGCCGACGTTGCGGCGTTCGTCGCTCCCGGCGGCACGGTCGACCTGGAGGCGCACCGGCGCGGCGTGACGTTCTATGGCCCCGACCGCCGCGCACCGTTGCACCCGGTGGAACTGTCGGAGGGCGCCGCCAGCTTGCTGCCCGATGTGGAGCGGCCGGCTTTGGTGTGGGAGTTGCGCCTGGACTCCGCCGGTTCGCTGATCTCAACGAACGTCAGCCGGGCGCACATCCGCAGCCGTGCAAAGCTCTCGTACGAAGACGTCCAACACGGTATCGACGCAGGCACTGCCGGCGAGATGCTCTCGTTGCTGCCGGAGATCGGCCGGCTGCGGCAGGAGCACGAGCGCGCCCGGGGCGGGGTGTCCCTGCCGGTACCTCAGCAGGAGATCGTCTCCGACAACGGCGGATACCGGCTGGAGTACGAGACGCCGCTGCCGGTCGAGGGTTGGAACGCGCAGTTGTCCCTGCTGACCGGCATCGCGGCAGCGGCGCTCATGCGTGACGGCCGGGTTGGGATCTTCCGGACGCTTCCCGCGGCGCGGCCGCGTGACCTGGCGCGGCTACGCCGGGCGGCGAAGGCCCTGCACATCGACTGGCCCGATGGCACGTCGTATGCCGAACTCATCCGGTCCCTCGACCCGGCGCCGCCGACACATGCCGCCTTTCTCAACCAGGCGGCAACGCTGTTTCGCGGCGCCGGGTATGACGCGTTCGACGGTGGTGTGCCGTCGAAATCCGCGCACGCCGCGATCGGTGCTGAGTACGCCCACGTCACCGCGCCGTTACGTCGGCTGGTCGACCGGTACGGGCTCGAGGTTTGCCTCTCGGTTGCCAGCGGACGCGACGTGCCCGACTGGGTGCGGGCCGGACTACCGGTGTTGCCAGACGTCATGGTCGAGACCGGTCGGCGGGCGGGCGCCTACGAGGCAGCCTGTGTCGCCCTCGTGGAGGCCGCCGTGCTCACCGGCCGGGAGGACGAGGTGTTCCCGGGAGTCGTCGTCGACATCTCCCCGCGCGACGGCAGGGGTGAGGTCGTCATCGACGAGCCGGCGGTCCGGGGTCGCGTGCTCGGTGACGACCTGCCGTTGGGGGAGGAGATCGCGGTCCGGCTGGTCGAGGCATCGATCGAGGCCCGCAGGATCGCCTTCGCACTAACCTGATGGACGTCACCGAGGTTGGCCAGGTGTGGGCGGATCGGAGCACCGACGACGGCACCAGCCGGATGCTCCGCCTACGCTGATCGCCTGGGTAGGCAACCACGTCCGCCGAGCATGACGCGCCATCACCTGCTCGCGCCAAGCTCGAGTTTCCAGCACCCGCAGCCGGATCTCTTGGCCGTCGACGGTGTGTAACACGCGCGCGCTCGTAGCGAACGACGGCGTTGTGTTTGGCGACTCTTGCGCGTTGCCACATTCGGCACCTGGGTACGCACGCAGTGTCCGACCCGCGCGGCGAAGGCAGGTCGGGCCCTTGCCCTACCTTCCTCGGCGCCGCAAGCTACGCCTCGTCGGAGGCGAGGAGAGGGAGAGATCCGTGGACACCCTGCGATTCGACGCCGACATGGCCGGCATGCAGCGCGCGCTGGCCCAGTCCCATGACAAGGTGGTGCGGCGGACGACGGTGCTCCGGGCCCTGAACCTTCGCACGGGTGAGCGCGTCCTCGAGGTCGGCTGTGGCGGCGGCTTCTACGCCTACGAGGCGGGGGAGTCCGTCGGCGCCACGGGTCGCGTGTGTGCCATCGACGTCAGCGCGGACCAGATCGCGGCGGCGTCCGAGCGATGCCACGACCTTCCGTGGGTAGATCCCGGCGGTAAAGAGGAGCGCCAAGCATGGAAATCGAAGTGAAGGTTATCGCGACCATAGAAGTCGAAGTGGACGTCACCGTGACCCCCATTGACGGTCGACTCCCTGGCCCTGCGGGGCCGCGCTACCGCTTCGTCTTCAGCGACGATCTTGTCCTCGAACGCATCGACAACAAGGAGCCGGGAAACGGCCTTCCGGAGTCCCCGGATGACCGGCTTGCGGGCACGCATTCTGGGTTCGCTACGACCCTCCGCGTGGCCGACACGAACGATAAGTTCTATCCCGAGGGCAGCATGCTTTTCCAGTACGAGGGCACGTTCATGTTCGACGCCGTGACCGCCAACTTGCCGACCGCCTTGCCGAGAGGCCAGATCATCGTCCGAGGGGTGGCTCTCTTTGATAGCAACTTCGACCCTTTAAGGCCATTGACGTTTGCGATCGTTGGTGGAACAGAGGCCTACGAGAGGGCCCGTGGACAGGTTACTCAGTCAGGGCCAGACGGCAGTATCCGAACGCTCAAGATCGTCTTGTGACCGGCCGCGACCCAGATTAAGTGCAGTTAGCCTTGGATCGTCGACGGACGGAATTAATCGAGGCCATATCGAGGATCTGGTGGATCAAACAGCAGCTGGCCGAGAGTCTGGAAATTGCCAGGGTCTCCTGGTGGGCTGCGTCCATTGTCAACTTCGCGTCTGGAACATCCGGACGTGCCGATGAGCGGGCATCTTCCTGGTCAGGTTCGAGGCGGCACGCTGCCCGTGTCGTCCTCCCGAGCGGGGTGCCCAGAGGTGCCTCGGCCGTACTCTGATCAGCACAGCGCCGCGAGGGGACTGTCGACGCGATGGCTGAGAGCATCGTCCGGAGCGCCGCTTGCCGGCTGCCTTAGCAACCCACTCAACTGCCGATGTCCAGTCGCTGCCTGAGGCCGAGCCCCTTACGGCTGAAGGAGCTCCGCCGGCAGCATCCGCCGTGCATCCAGCACCTCGATGCCGATGATTCGACCGTCGGAGCCGAGGTCGAGGCTGGCCATTCGCTTGAATCCATCGAGATGGTCCGCTCGACCTCGCCACTGAGGATCTCCTCCACGAGCTAGCTGTAGGCCGCATCGGCCCCGGGTCGTACTCGACTCTGGGGGACGGCATGGAGTCAGCCTGGCACGAACGAGTGTCCGCATCTCGGCGTACTGA
>CAWCED010000039.1:0-106374 GCA_963794465.1 uncultured Actinomycetota bacterium
GATGTGCGCCAGCCAACACGACGATCTTCACGACAACGGAGGGGGTAAGCTGACCACACACACGACGATCTTCACGACGGAGGAAGGGTCAGCTGACCACGCGCAGGGCCGACGGTCGAGCGAGGAATGTCATCCGGGACCGTTCACCGAGGAAGTCGCCGTCAACCTGCACCGGCACGGGCTTCGGAGCAGACAACACGAAACCGGGCAGGTCATGGAGCACCACCACGTCGTGCCCACGCGGGCCACGTCCGGCAGCCAGGGTGATCTCGCCGAGATGCCGCAGCGCCGAGAACACCCGCAAGCCCAGCAGCGCGAAGACGTCCAATCCCGCCTGGAAACTCGCCTCCGGTGTCGGGTTGAGCGGGCGGCCACCGAGGTATGTCCATGGTGCGCAGTTGGTGACCACAGCCATGCTGATCCCCAGCACGGGTTCGGCACCTCTTCGCTGGAGCGCGATCTGGCCGTGCTTGCGAGCGTCCTGAGCGAAGAACCGGCGGATCGCAGTCCGTGTGTACAGCGGCAGGGTGGAGCGCTTTCCCCGGGCCCGCAGCTCCTCGACGGCCCGGATGACGTCCGCGTCGTACCCGACGCCGGCGCAGAACGTGAACCACCGCTCGTCCAGCCGGCCGAGCCCGATCGGCGTTCGCTGGCCGCGACGCACGGAGTCGAGCAAGAACCCGGTCGCCTCCACGGGATCTTCGGGAAGCCCGAGATTTCGGGCAAACACGTTCGTGCTGCCCCCTGGAACGATCGCGAGATCCGGGACATCATCCGTACCGGCGTCGTCGGCGAGCAAACCGTTGACCACCTCATTGACCGTGCCATCACCGCCGACCGCGATCACCAGGTCCAGGCCGTCTGTCCGCGCCTGTCGGCCGAGCTCTACGGCATGGCCGCGGTGTGTCGTCTCCGCGACGTCGACCTTGAGATCGTGTTGCAGGGCCGCCAGCAGGACTCCCAGGGTGCGCTGCGAGGTCGTCGTCGCCTGGCGGTTGACGATGACCAGGGCGCGCATGGCGGTCAGGGTATCTGCCGACCCCCGTACCCTGTCCGGATGCCGATCGGCTCGCCATCTGGCAGACGACCTGCCCAGTTGCTGATCTCCGCAAGCCTGATCGCTGTCGAAGGAGCCGCGTTGCTCGGCTTCGCGGGCTGGTTGTTACTTCGCCGCACGAGCGAGCAGCCGAGCAATCCAGAAGTGTTCCAAGGTGCGACCGCATACGTGCTGGTGATGGGACTGCTCGTGCTGGCTGTCGCGCTCGCTCTCTGGCTGCAGAAGCGCTGGGCCTTCGGAGCCGGCGTTTTCCTGCAGCTACTGGGGCTCGGCGTGACATACCAAATGGCAGACGGAGGCTTCTGGCCAGGCGCTATGCTGCTCGGGCTGGTCTGTGTGGCGGCGCTGTTGGCGCTGTTCTCGGCACCCGCCCGAGCTGCGCTCGGCCGGCCCTGAGGCTACGAGCCGAGGGTTTACCCAGGTGTAACAGCCCCGACATCATCGCGGTCCAGGCTCGCAGTGCGTGGGCTACTCCGTTCCCCGGGGAGGAATCCATGGCAGGACTCGCGGAAACCGTCACCGGCCGAGCGGCGCTGTTGTCGATTGCGATGCTGGAAAGGACGCTCGGTGTGCTTGCCCGAGCAGTGGTGCGAATCGACGAGATCAACGTCGGAATGAGCCAGCGCAACGCGCTGCAGGCCGTCACGGCGAATCGCGCATGGCGATCCGACTGGGAAGAGTCCTAGGCCTCGTCCACCAGCAGGCCTTCCCGCAGCCGGACCAGGGTCCGAGCGAGCAGCCGCGAAACGTGCATCTGCGAGATGCCCACCTCGATCGCTATCTGCGACTGGGTCATCCCGGCGAAGAACCGCAGCAGCAGGATCCGCCGTTCCCGTTCAGGCAGGCCGGCGAGCAACGGTTTGAGCGCCTCTCGGTTCTCGACGCCCACCAGTGCGTCGTCCTCGACGCCGAGCATGTCGAGGACCGACGGCCCGTCGGCCTCGCCACCTTCCGGTGCGTCGAGGGAGAGGGTGCTGTAGGCCGCGGCTGACTCCAGACCCTCCAGCACTTCGTCCTCGCCGGTGCCTATTCGTTCGGCGAGTTCCGCGACGGTCGGCGAACGGCCGAGCTGCTGGGTGAGCTCCGCGGTCGCCGAGCCGATCTCCAGGCGCAGTTCCTGAAGCCGGCGCGGAACCCGCACCGCCCAGCCCTTGTCACGGAACCAGCGTTTGATCTCGCCGATGATCGTGGGTGTGGCATAGGTCGAGAACTCGACGCCTCGTCCCAGGTCGTAGCGGTCGATCGCCTTGATCAGGCCGATCGTTGCCACTTGGACGAGGTCGTCATATGGCTCGCCGCGATTGCGGAAGCGACGGGCCAGATGCTCGACGAGCGGCTGGTGGACGGTGATCAACAGGCTGCGGACGTCCTCACGTCGCGGGTCGTCTGCCGGCAGCTCCGACAATTCCACCAGCAGGCTCCGGGACTCCTCGCGGTTGACGCCCATCCCCGTCGACATCACCCCGGTTTCACCACCTGCTGCTTGCGCAACGTGAGAGTGACTCGACCGTCGTCGACGCTGGCGTCGACATCACCTGCGAGCGCGGTGAGCACGGTCCACGCGAACGTGTTCCGGCTCGGTGGTTCCGTCGCCTTTGACGGAACCGAAACGGCGACCTGCAGTTGGCCGGGTTCGAGGTCGAAGCGGGCACTGAGCCGCGCGTCCGCCTCGGCGAGTGGGATCAGCACCGCGCAGGCCTCGTCGACGGCGATTCGTAGGTCTTCGATGTCGTCGACGGTGAAGTCGAGCCGGGCGGCCAGGCCCGCGGTCGCCGTGCGAAGGACCGAGACGTACGCGCCCGTCGCCGGTACTCGCAGTTCAACGTGGTCGGTTGACATGACTGCCTCCTCGCCCGTGCCGGGCAGCGCAGAGGCACCCCGCCGGGGCGGTGGTGCCTCTGTCGCGAACTCCAGCGGGTCGGGTCAGGCGGCCTTGGTCTCCGCGAAGATCTGCGCGATTTCGTCGATCTTGGCGAGCAGGTCGTCGGCGACGGCAGGGTCGGTCGACGACTTGGCACCACCGGCCCCACCACCGGCAAGTTTGGTGGCGTCGTTGAACAGCTGATGCAGGTTGGGGTACTTCTCGAAGTGTGGCGGCTTGAAGTAGTCGGTCCAGAGCACCCAGAGGTGGTGCTTCACCAGATCGGCCCGTTCTTCTTTGATGAGCAGGGCGCGGGTGCGGAACTCAGGGTCGTCGTTGCCCTGCAGCTTCTCGCAGATGGCCTTGACCGACTGGGCCTCGATCCGGGCCTGTGCCGGGTCGTACACACCGCAGGGAAGATCGCAGTGGGCCGAGACCTCGATGGTGCGGGCGAACAGGCGCACGAGCATCCGATGTCCTCTCCGTAACGGTCGCGGAAGGTCGACTCTTTCTACCCGGGGGACACTACCCCCGAGGAATGGTGGGTACGGCGGGGGGCAACGCCGCCAGCAGAGCCCAAACGGGAGGGGTCGCGTGCCAACGAATGGTCGGGAGGTAAGGGGTAGACCTGCCCGCAGGTGGGGCATTGCCGTGGTCCGCGGCCGGTCGATGCAGCCCACGTTGGCCGACGGTGACCGGCTACTCATCCGCTATGGCGCCAGCCCGCAACCGGGGCGGATCGCGATCGTGCAGCTACCCGAACGCAGCGGCCTGTCGGTAAAGCGGATCGGATGGGCTGACTCCGGCGGCTGGTGGATCGAGCGCGACAACGCTGCCGAGGGCGTCGACTCGTGGCAGGTCGGCCCAGTGGCCGCCGACGCGGTTGAGGCGGTCGCGCTGCTACGGATCTGGCCGAAGCCTCGGATGCTCAACCGGTTGCGAGGTGATCGTCCAGGCGGTCCAGAAACGCCTGTTGGGCAACAATGATTCTGTCTCTGGCTGTCGACAGGTCGAGCCAGGCGACCGCGTCGAGCTCCGGGAATTCCCGGAACCGTCCCGACCCGCGCGGCCACTCCATCGTGAAGGTGCCGTAGACAACGGCGCTCAGATCGATCTCGCCCTCCATGGCCCAGACGGTGACGACCTTTCCACCGGATTGGCGAACGGTGCCAAGATCGATCAGATCAGCCGTAGGAACGGGTATGCCGAGCTCTTCCTCGAACTCCCGCCGGGCCGCATGCTCGGCGTCCTCGTCGGTGCCGTACTCACCCTTCGGTACCGACCATGCGCCCTTCTCACGGCCGCTCCACAGCGGCCCGCCCATGTGGCCCAGGAGCACTTGTACTCCGTCGGAGCTACGCCGATACAGCAGGATTCCAGCACTCTGCTTGCCCACGCCGCCAAGTGTGCCCGGACGCTGATCAGGCGGTAGCAGGCCCGGACTCCGACGGCAGCGGAGCGCGCACCGCGTGCGCCGCTGCGACGACTCGCTCGTGCGCGGCCTGGTATGGGACGTACTCCGCTGGAACCGGGCCGTTGCCGTACAGCGGCCGTACCTCCGCGGCGAGATCGAGCAGGTCCGCCCGGTCGAAACCGCGGCGGCTGAGCCGTGCGGTCTCCGCAGCGCCGAGCCGAAGGTCCTCGACGCGGCCACGCCACCCGGGGTTGCGCATGCGGTCGGCGTCGCCCGACATCGCCTGGGTCAGCTCCGTGAGGGCCGCCTGGAGTTCATCGAGTTGGGCCCGGCGAGCATCGACGTCGAGAGGGAGTTCCAGCGCTTCGCCCTGAGTGTCGTCATGATCGGCCCCACCACCGCCGAACGCCGCCTTCACCCGGTCGAGTAGGCCCATCGGCTCCGCACCTCTCCCAACAATGACGGTGGGTCAATCATGCAGTACCTCGACAGTTCAGCGACCAGGCTGCAACGCTGCTTTCATGTGGATGTCTGGAGTCCGGTGATGGCTCCACGAGAGCGTGACGCGAGGGGCCGACCGCTCAATGCGCGCCCACGTGACGGCTTGGGTCGCCCCCTGCCCAGGGGAGGTTCCGGCGTCGCCCGGGTTCCCGATGGACTGGTCCTGCCACCAGACCACTCCCTGGCGGAGGCTCAGCGGCTGCTCGACGAGGGCCTGCCGTTCCACGCCCACGAGGTCCTGGAAGGGACCTGGAAGGCGGCCCCTGAGCAGGAGCGTGATCTCTGGCAGGGACTGGCCCAGCTGGCAGTGGGCCTTACCCACGTCTTGCGTGGCAACCGAGCCGGAGCATCGGCCGTGTTGCGCCGCGGCCGTGATCGGATCGCGGGCTACGCGGGCGATCCGCCCTACGACATCGACGTGCCGGGGCTGATCGCTTGGACCGACGCCTTGGTCAGCCAGCTCGCCGATCCAGCCCGCAGGAACGACCCGGTATTGGTGCCCGGCACACCGAGGCTGCTCCGAACTCCAGTGTGACGACTAGTGTGGGAGCAGGCGGCACTTGACCGCCGGCGAGGCCGCGGCGATGCGGCCAGTTCCGAGGTCGGCACATGACCAGACGCGATGACGTCGGCGAGATCCTCGAGGGCGACGGCGCCGAGGACACCTTGGTCGACGGAACCGGCGACAACACCGGTGATGCCGGCGACCGGTACCGGGGCTCTGTCATGTTCGGCACCACCGCCGCGGAACAGGCCCGGGGGCAGTCCCTGGACCAGCGGCTCGCTGAGGAAGAGCCCGACCTGGTCGACGAAGGAGGTGATATTCCGCCGGGGGACGAGCGCCGGACCCAGCGCGAGATCGCTGAGCTCGTCTCTGGTGGTGACGTGTCACACTCCCGAACCGATCCAGACCTGGTCGGCCGCAACGTCGACGACTGGGGCGGCCTGTCCGCCGAAGAGGCTGCCCTGCACGTGACCCAGCTCCGGCCTGCGCGACCAGTGGACTGACATTAGGGTCGCGACCATGTTCGCGATCTACGCCGACGGCTTCGATGCCGACGACCCGTTGTCCGGGCTCGCCTCGGGGGATCGGCCCGATCCCGACGTGCCCGATGGCTGGACCGTCGTCACCGTCCGAGCTTGCGCCCTGAACCACCATGACCTGTGGTCGTTGCGCGGCGTGGGCCTGAGTGCCGACCGGCTGCCGATGATCCTCGGCTGTGATGCCGCGGGCGTCGATGCGGACGGCAACGAAGTCGTGGTCCACGCGGTGATCTCCGACCCGGACTGGCGTGGCGACGAGACCCTCGACCCGAACCGATCGCTGCTGTCCGAGCGCTTTCAGGGGACGTTGGCGGAGCGGGTCGCCGTTCCGAAGCGCAATCTTGTGCCGAAGCCGGCAGCGCTGTCCTTCGAGCAGGCGGCTTGCCTCCCGACGGCGTGGCTCACCGCGTATCGGATGCTCTTCACTCAGGCCGCCGTCACGCCCGGATCGACAGTGTTGGTCCAAGGCGCGGGCGGGGGAGTCGCGACCGCGCTGATCGCCCTGGGAGCCGCCGCGGGCGCTCGAGTGTGGGTGACCTCGCGGGATCCGGACAAGGCCGCAGGCGCGTTGCAGCTGGGCGCCGCTGAGGTCTTCCGGGCCGGCGAGCGCCTGCCTGAACGGGTGGATGCCGTGATGGAAACCGTCGGGGCCGCGACCTGGCAGCACTCGCTGCGGTCGTTGCGGCCAGGCGGAACCGTCGTGCTCTCCGGCGCGACGTCGGGTCGGAGCGCGGAGACCGAGTTGAGCCGAATCTTCTTCCTCCAGCTGAGGGTGCTGGGGTCGACGATGGGAACGCGGGACGAGCTCGCGCGCCTGGTGACGTTCTGCGCCCGGGCCGGTGTCCGCCCGGTCATCGACCGGGTGCTGCCCATGAATCAGGCGCAGGACGGGTTCGCCGCCATGGAGCGGGGCGAAGTCTTCGGCAAGATCGTTCTCAGGCCCTGAGACTGCTTCGGCGCCTGGTGGACGGGGCTGGCGCCGGTACGGCGAGCCACTCGTACCAGCCGCCGGTGAGCACGGTGTGGGCCAACATCCCGTAGCCCGATTGGCCGGGATGAATACCGTCGGCGAGCTCCTGCTCGAGCCACGGCTTGCGCCCGATCAGCGCGCGGTACGTGGAGATGTAGGGAACCCCGAGACGGCGACATAGCGAGATGTAGGCATCGTCGAGCTCAGCAATCCGACCACGCGTCTCGTCGGGTCCGACCGGCGGCGGCCCGACGACCAAGCGGCGCGTCGGCGTCGACTGCAGGCCGAACTCGAGCGTCGCGGCTGATCGCGCGGCGGAGACCTCGGCGAACGCGTCGGCGACACCAACGGCAAGCACGACGCCTTGTTCATCACCTCGGGCGAACCGAGGAGAGCTCTCGAGGGGCATGCGTACGACGATGTCCTCGGTCGTCTGGCCACGGACACCCAGCGGATACATGGTCAGCGCGACACCGGTGGACGGCGGCGTCCTCTCCGCCACGCGGCCAACCCAACCCAACGCCTTCGGATCGCCTACGCCGGCGACGAACGAATCGCCGAAGACGCAGACGCGGACATCTCGCGGCGCGGCCGAGGTGGTCACTCGTCGTCGACCCTGGCCAGCCAGGTCGCCAGCCGCTCGACGGCATCCTCGGACTCGGGGTTGTCGTCCACGAACTCGCGCAGGCGCTCGGCAACCCAACCGAGGGTCACCTGTTCATCGCCACGTCGGTGATCGAGTTCCTCGATGCCACGATCGGTGAAGTACATCTATGCGAAGGCCTCATCCAGGAGTGCGCGCTGCTGGTCCAGATGCAGGGAGTGGGAGCCGCACGACGGGGCGGCCCCCGCCGGTCGGGTAACTCCAACGAGGTCGACGCCCAACTGGGGACCGAGGTAAAGCGCCATGAACGGCCAAGGGCCCATGTTCCGCGGCTCGTCTTGAACCCAGCGCACCTCGCGCAACTCCGGGAACCGCTGCAATTCCGCCTTCACCTGCTCCACCGGCAGTGGATAGAGCTGCTCGACAGACAGAATCGCGGTGCGCTCGTCGGACAGCTTCGTCCGCTCGGCTCGCAGGTCCCACACGATCTTGCCGGAGCAGAGCAGCGCCCGCTCGACCTTCCCCGGGTTCACATCGGAGTCGCGGATCACCGGCCGGAACGACGTCTCACCGGTGAGGTCCTCCACGGCCGAGACCGCCTTCTTGTGGCGGAGCATCGACTTCGGCGTGAACACGATCATCGGCTTGTGATCCTCGCCAAGGGCGTGCAACCGGAGCAGGTGGAAGTACGAGGCGGGAACCGACGGCTGGGCGACCCGGAAGACGTCGTCAGCCGCCATGGCGAGGAAGCGTTCGATCCGGCCGGACGAGTGGTCCGGCCCCTGTCCCTCGTATCCATGTGGCAGCAGCAGGACAACCCCGGAGCGCTGGTTCCATTTCGACTGCCCGGCCACGATGAACTCGTCAATGATCGTTTGTGCGCCATTGGCGAAGTCGCCGAACTGGGCCTCCCAGAGCACCAGCGCCTCCGGGCGCGCGACGGAGTACCCGTACTCGAAGCCCATGGCCGCGAATTCGGACAGCAGTGAGTCGTAGATGTAGAACTTGGCCTGGCCCTTGTCCAAGTGCTGCAACGGGATGTAGGTCTCGCCGGTGCGGCGGTCGACGATCGCGGCGAATCGCTGGACGAACGTGCCGCGGCGGCTGTCCTGGCCGGCCAGCCGGATGGGCCGACGATCCACCAACAGCGATGCGAACGCGGCGATCTCGGCGGTGCCCCAGTCGATACCCCCCTCGGTCAGCATCGCCGCGCGGCGTTGGAGCTGCGGCTGGACCTTCGGGTGGACGGTAAACCCGTCGGGCAGGCTCAGGTACGAATCGGCGATCTGCTTGAGCAGCTTGTCGGTGACGGCCGTGACAAAGCCACCTGCGATGAGTGGTTTGTCCGGGTAGGACGGGACGGTGATGGTTGCGGCTGCCTGCTCCTCCGCCTGACGGGTCTCGGTGAACACCCGCTCGAGTGCTTGCTGATAGTCGCGCAACGCCTGCTCAGCCTCTTCGAAGGTGATGTCACCGCGACCGATGAGGGCTTCGGTGTACAGCTTGCGCACCGAACGCTTCTGCTCGATGAGGTCATACATCAGCGGCTGAGTGAACGACGGGTCGTCACCCTCGTTGTGGCCACGCCGGCGGTAACACACCAGGTCGATGACGACGTCTTTGGCGAACTCTTGCCGGAACTCGAACGCCAGCCGAGCCACCCGGGTACAGGCTTCCGGATCGTCGCCGTTGACGTGGAAGATCGGCGCCTGAACCATTCGCGCGACATCGGTGCAGTAGATCGACGAGCGTGACTGCTCCGGCGAAGTCGTGAAGCCGACCTGGTTGTTGACGACGAGGTGGATCGTGCCGCCAGTGCGGTATCCCCGCAGCTGGGACAGGTTGAGGGTCTCAGCTACGACACCCTGGCCGGCAAATGCCGCGTCACCGTGCACGAGGATGGGCAGAACCGGGAACTCCTCACCTCGGTCGAGGACATCCTGTTTGGCTCTCGCGATCCCTTCCAGCACCGGGTTGACGGCCTCGAGGTGACTCGGGTTGGCGGTGAGCGAAACCTTGATCTTCTCGCCGTTGAGCCCGACGAACTCACCGTCCGCGCCGAGGTGGTACTTGACGTCGCCGGAGCCCTGCACCGTCCGTGGGTCGATGTTGCCCTCGAACTCACGGAAGATCTGGCCGTAGCTCTTGCCGACGATGTTCGCCAGCACGTTGAGACGGCCCCGGTGGGCCATCCCGATGCACACTTCGTCGAGCTTGGCCTCGGCAGCCGCTTCGCAGATCTCGTCGAGCACCGAGATGGTCGACTCGCCGCCTTCGAGCGAGAACCGCTTTTGGCCGACGTACTTGGTCTGCAGGAACGTCTCGAAGGCCTCGGCTTGGTTGAGCTTGTGCAGGATGCGCAGCTGGTCCTCGCGGTCCATTTTCTCGTGCTTGCGCTCGACCCGGTGTTGGATCCACTGCCGCTGGTCAGGTTCCTGGATGTGCATGTACTCGATGCCGACGGTGCGGCAGTACGCGTTGCGGAGCACTCCGAGGATGTCGCGAAGCAGCATGAACGGCTTGGCGCCGCCGAAGGACCCGGTGGCGAACTCACGGTCGAGGTCCCACAGCGTCAGCCCGTGCGTTGTGACGTCGAGGTCGGGATGGCTGCGCTGCTTGTACTCCAGCGGGTCGGTGTCGGCCATCAGGTGCCCACGCACGCGGTAGGCGTGGATCAGTTCGAGCACCCGGGCCTGCTTGCCGACCTCGTCCTCGTGGCTTGCGGGGACGTCGGCGGCCCACCGGATGGGTTCGTACGGGATGCGCAGCGCCCGGAAGATCTCGTCGTAGAAGTCGTCCTGGCCCAACAGCAGCCCGTGCACGATGCGCAGGAAGTCGCCGCTCTGTGCGCCCTGGATGATCCGGTGGTCGTAGGTGCTGGTCAGCGTCATGATCTTCGACACCGCCATCCGGGCGAGTGTCTCCGGGGCAGCGCCCTGGAACTCGGCCGGGTACTCCATGGCCCCGACGCCGATGATCGTGCCCTGCCCCTTCATCAGCCGGGGCACCGAGTGGACGGTACCGATAGTGCCGGGGTTGGTCAGGCTGATCGTGGTATCGGCGAAGTCCTCGACGGTGAGCTGGCCACCACGGGCGCGCCGGACGACCTCTTCGTACGCCGCCCAGAACCCGGCGAAGTCGAGCGTGTCCGACCGCTTGATGCTGGGCACCAGCAGTTGCCGGGTCCCGTCCTTCTTCTGCGAGTCGATGGCCAGGCCCATGTTCACGTGGGCCGGCTTGACCAGTACCGGCTTCCCGTCGACCTCGTCGTAGGAGTAGTTCATGTCCGGCATCTGGCGCAGCGCCTTGACCAGGGCATATCCAATGACGTGGGTGAACGACACCTTGCCGCCGCGAGACCGGGCAAGGTGGTTGTTGATCACGATCCGGTTGTCGATCAGCAGCTTCGCGGGCACGGCTCGCACGCTGGTCGCTGTGGGGACCTCGAGGCTGGTCTCCATGTTGGTGACGACCCGAGCCGACGCTCCCCGCAGCGGCGTGGTCTCCATGGCGCCGGCACCATCGACGTGACTCGGCATGGCCGGCTTCTCGGGTGCACCTGTCGCCACGGGCGCCGGCCGGCCCGGCGCGACCGTCTGCTTGGTGGCTGCCGGAGCCGGTGCGGAGGCAGCCCGATCCCCGGCGACACCGGCCATCGGCACGGCATCCTCCTGAGCGGTTGCCTGCGCTGCCTTGGCGGCCGAGCCATCCGAACCGGCTTGTTGTGGCGTGGACGTCGTCACGTCTGCCCCCTTGCTCGGTTGCTCGGCATGCTGCTTGCCGTCGGGCAGGTCGCTGGCAATGGTGGTAAAGAACTGTGCCCACGACTGGTCCACACTGCTCGGGTCCTCGACCCAGCTTTCATAAAGCTCCTGGACGAGCCATTCGTTCGGCCCGAAACCCGACAACGGGCCGGTCTGTTGGGACACGTCAGCCTCCGCCTTCCCCTGCTCGACAGAACCGCGGCTGCTCCAGTACAGGTTAGTCGTCCGTCCGCGAGTGCTCGCCCTCAGTTCCGGCGTCGCCCCATGTCGTCGAGGATGCGATTCGCGCTGTTCCACCCGGCCGCCCCGATCACCGAGCCAGCGGGGTGGCAGCCAGCGCTGCCGGCATAGAACCCGGGCAGCCCTGTGGCGTAGGGGATTCGGTCGGCGAATGCCACGGTGTTGTCGACGTGATGGATATGGCCGCCGGTGATGCCGAAATGCTCCTCGATGCCGGGCGGCGGGAGCGGAAAGGTGTCCGCGACCAAGCCAGCGATGCCCGGCGCGAACTGGTCGGCGATCCCGATCAGCTGCTCGACATAGGGCGTTAGCGACGCCGACCAGGTCGATCCAGTCAGTTGATACGGGACTGACTGCACGAACAGAGCAGACGAGTGGTGGCCGGCGTCGTCGCGCAGGGTTGGGTCGACGGTGGTGTGGACGTACCACTCCATGGTCGGGAAGTCGGGAAGGCGGCCGGCCTCGACATCGCGCCACATCCGGCGAACGGCCTCGAGTGGCCGGCCGGTCGCGTCGGGCAACAGATGCACTGTCGAGCCCCACGGCGACGGGGCGTCGCCGGGAAGGCAACGGAGCCGGGGCAGGTCGCGTAGCGCCAAATTGATCTTGAGCGTGGTGCCCGCCCGGCGGATCCGGTCCAAGCGGTTCACCAACTCGGCGGGCGCGTGCTCAGCGGCGATGCGCGCAGCCCGCCACGGGTCGCACGCCGCAAGCACCGCCGACGCCGCGACCTCGCGGCCGTCGGCGAGAGCGACGCCGCTCACGGCCCCGGCAGACACGACCAGCCCGGTCACCTCGGCGCCCGTGACCAGCCGGGCGCCGGCCTTGGCCGCAGCTTCGGCGAAGGCGCCCGACACGGCTCCCATCCCGCCTTCGGCGACCATCCAGGTGCCGTCGGCGCCGGGCAGTCGGCACATGTTGTGGACCAGGAAGTTGTGGCCGGTGCCGGGTGTGTCCGGACCCGCGTTGAGGCCGGACAGGCCGTCGGTGACGACGTACATCGCCATGAGCAGCTCGGACGAGAACCCGAACTTCGCCAGGTAGTCGACGACACTGCCGCGGACGAGGTCGACGAAGGACTGGCGCAGCGGTGGACGGATGAATCGCTCAGCGGTCTCCTCGACAGTCAGCGGCTCGGCAAGCCATGCCGGCGCGAGATCCTCGCGTAGGTGCCCGAGCTCGATTGTGCAGGGCTTCGTCTGCAGCGACGTCGGCCGTGGAGAACGCCCGCCGCAACCGGTTCCGGTTCGCCGCCCGGTCGCGACCGAACCACAGATAGGGGGAACCCGGTCCGCCGATCGTCGGAAGCACGTAGTGGGGGTCGCGGCGCAGCGGGCGGATCCGGCCGGCTGCGAGGGCGAGTATCTCCGGGGGCATCAACCCCAGCAGGTAGGCGCCGGTTGACTGCCGCAGTCCGGGCACTGCCGGAAAGCAGTTCTCGGTCCTGGTTGCTCCGCCAAGCGTCGCTGCCCGCTCGGCGACGAACACATCGAGTCCAGCCTGGGCCAGCATGGTCGCTGCCACGAGGCCGTTGTGGCCGCCACCGACCACCACGACGTCGGCGCGACGGGTGGTGAGGCCGGCGGTCATCTGGACACAGTGCCGCCGGCAACGTCGATTGCCAAATCCTCGTTCGCGGTATCAGTGGCCGAAGTCGAGGTCTGCCAATACGCTCCGCAGAAGATCGACGATGCCGTCGCGGAGGGTCGCCATGGGCAAGTGGGTGGGTCCGGCCGCGGCGGCCGGGGCCGCCGTGTTGCTGACGATTGCACCGGCGACCGCACACGCCGAGGATCCGGTCGACCTCGAAAGCCAGATCACCGACCAGGTCGACGCGCTCGGTGATCGGCGGGCGGACGTCGAGTCGGCGCTCGCGGAGCTCGACGCGCAACATCAGCTGCAGCTGTTCGTCGTCTATGTCGACTCGTTCTCGGGAACGAATGCCGAAGATTGGGCGGCGGAGACCGCCAACCGCAACAGCCTGGGCCTCAACGACGCGGTTCTCGCGGTCGCGACCGGCGAGCGGCAGTTCGGTATCTCGTTCGACCCGGACTACCCGCTGTCGGACGAGCAGCTCGCCGAGGTCGCTACCGTCGCCATCGAACCGCCACTTCGGCAGAACGACTGGGCTGGAGCGGCGATCAGCGCGGCCGAGGGCTACGCCGCAGTCCTCGAGGGCCAGCCGGTCCCCGAACCGGAGATCACCCCGGGAGAGGCCAACCCCAGCGAAGGCATCCCATGGGTGGTGCCGGTCGCGCTCGTCGTCGGGGTCGGCGCGGTGGGCACCTTTGCCTTCGTGCGGGCGCGTCGGCGCCGGAAGGTGATATCGACACCTGGTCAACCGGGCGCCGGGCCGGAGCTGCCCTCGCTCGACGAGCTCGACGGACGGGCCAGCCGGCTGCTGGTCGTGACCGACGATGCCGTGAAGACCAGCGAGGAGGAACTAGGGTTCGCGACCGCCCAGTTCGGTGAACAGGCCGCCGCTCCCTTCGCGGCGGCACTGCAGGCGGCTAAGGAGCAACTCAGCGCGGCCTTCCGTATCCGCCAGCAGCTCGACGACGCGTTTCCCGAAGACGACGCCGCACGACGGACGATGCTCACCAAGATCGTCACCGGGTGCGAGGACGCGAACACCCGGCTAGACGCCCAAGCCGAGGCGTTCGACAGGCTGCGCGATCTGGAGAAGAACGCGCCAGAGCTGATCGGGGAGGTCGAGCAGAAGGTCGCCGCAGCAGGTAGCCGGCTCACCCAGGCGGTCACAACGCTGCAGGAGTTGGGCACTCGCTACGCCGATAGCGCACTCGCCGCCGTTTCCGGCAATCCGGAGCAGGCGAACGAGCGACTGGAGTTCGCCCGGACGTCGCTCGGCGATGCTCGCCAGGATCTCGCCGCGAGCGACGCCTCGGGCGCAGCTGTGTCGTTGCTCGCAAGTGAAGAGGCGGCGGCTCAGGCGAGTCAGCTCTTGGACGCCATCGATCGACTGACCACAGACCTCGACCAGGCCGCCACCGGAGTTCAGGCCGCGATGGCCGAGACGGCGCAGGACCTGGCCGAGGCGAAGGCGCTGGTATCGAGCGGCCAGGCACCCGGGGATCTGGCCGGACATGTGGCCGCGGCCGAATCGGCGCTGGCGACGGTTCAGCAGGAGATGGCAGGGGGTCGCTACGACCCCCTCACGGCCATCCGCCGGATTCAGGAGGCGGGCGGCCGTCTCGACCAGGCGCTCGCGGCGGTGCGGGACCAACAGCAGCAGGCCCAGCGGGCTCGGTCGTCGCTCGAGCAGGCGCTGCTGGCGGCCCGCAGCGAGATATCTGCGACCCAGGACTTCATCACCACCCGGCGCGGCGGGGTGGGTAGTGAAGCGCGGACCCGGCTGGCCGAAGCGCAGCGTCGTTACAACGAGGCCGTGGCGGCGGCCCAATCAGATCCAGTGGCCGCGCTGGCCCTCGCCCAGCAGGCCGACGCCCTGGCGGAGCAGGCTGGCCAGCTCGCGCGGTCCGACGTCGGCGCGTTCTCCCAATCCGGAGGACTCGGCGGCGGGGGCGGTGGTGGCGGGCTCGGCGGGCTGGTTCTCGGCGGGATCCTGATCGACAGCATGCTCGGCGGCGGGCGGGGCGGTGGCTTCGGTGGCGGTTTCGGTGGCGGAGGTGGTTTCGGCGGCGGAGGCAGGGGTGGCAGCCTCGGGCCCGGGAGTTTCGGCGGCCGCGGCACCCGTGGCCGCCGCGGCGGTGGCGGCAAATTCTAGTCCAGAAGGGAAACCAACCATGACCAAACAATCGATCTTCGGCCGGATCTCGCAGCTCGCCAAGGCGAACATCAACGCCCTGCTCGATCAGGCCGAGGACCCGCAGATGATGCTCGACCAGTTGGTGCGCGACTACACCAACAGCATCGCCGATGCCGAGCAGGCCATCGCGCAGACCATCGGCAACGTCCGGATGATGGAAGACGATTACAACGAGGACCAGCAGGCTGCCGACGAGTGGGGGCGCAAGGCGCTCGCAGCGAGCCAGAAGGCCGACGAGTTCCGCACGACGGGCAACGCGGCGGATGCGTCGAAGTTCGACAACCTGGCTCGGATCGCGATCGGCAAACAGATGGACGCCGAGAACGAGGCCACGTCCTCGCTGCCGAACCTGCGCGCACAGCAGGAGGTGGCCGAGAAGCTCAAGACCGGGCTGGCCCAGATGAGGGACAAGCTCGACCAGTTGACCGCCAAGCGCAACGAGTTGGTCGCCCGCGCCAAGACCGCTGAGGCTCAGACCCAGGTCCAGGACGCGATCAAGAGCATCGACGTCATGGACCCCACCAGCGAGCTCGGCCGCTTCGAGGACAAGATCAGGCGCGAGGAGGCCAAGGTCCGCGGGCAGGCGGAGCTTGCTGCGTCGTCGCTGGACGCGCAGTTCGAGAGCCTCGACGATCTCGGCGAGCAGGCCGAGATCGAGGCCCGGCTCGCGGCGATGAAGGCGGGCACAGGCGGATCCGGCGCGGTCACCGGTGCGCCCGAGTCGCCGGCGCTCGGACCGGGGTCAGGCTCGGCCGAGTGATCTGATGTGCAGAACGCCGGGTCTCCAGGTCAGCCTGACTGGCCCAGGGGCATCGAGATGCCGATCCCGCCCCGGGTGTCGGCGCCATAGCGGGCGATCTCGCGGTCCAGGTCGAGCGGCCGGATCCGCTTGCGCGCGTCGAGTGCAGCGTCGTCGAGCCGGTCGGCGGGGATGATCCAGGCCACCTCGAACTCCAGGCCGTCGGGATCCTTCCCATACAGGCTTTTGGTCGTGCCGTGGTCGGACGAACCGGTCAGCGCGCCGTGTTGCGCGAGTGCCGCGGCCAGCCGCTTCAGCTCGGTCAACGTGTCGATCTCCCAGGCAAGGTGGTAGAGGCCAACTGTGGTCCGGCCCGCTCCCGATGGTCCGGCGGCGGAGTCGACCTGAAACAGGCCCAGATCGTGATCGTTGGTCGAGCGCGGCGCCTGCATGAATGCAGCACCTGCGAAGCCCTCCGGGGTCATGTCGATGCGCCGGAAGCCGAGTACGTCGGTGTAGAACGCGACGCTGCGCTCCAGATCGCGCACGAAGAGCACTGCGTGGTTCAGCCGAGTGATGCCCATCTGGCTGTCCTCACTGCTAAGAGGTGGTGGTCTGTGATCACAACCAGTACCGACCCCCGCCCCGGACGTCCTGGCACTTGGCACAGCATTAGCTGGTCAGAAGGGTAACCGCGGCGCGGGCACAGCCCCACGACAGCATCACGCCGGTGCCCCCATGGCCGTAGTCGTGTACGACCACCACGCCGTCGAGCTCCTCACGATCCAGCCGGACCGACGGCCGGCCGGGCCGCAACCCGACGCGATGCTCGATGATCCGGGCGTCGCGTAGCCGCGGCTCGACGGCGACGCATCGGTGCAGGATCTCGTCGGCCACCGCGGGGTCGGGCTCGAGGTTCCAGTCGTCTTCGACGGCGATACCGCCGAGTACGACGACGTCGCCGTGCGGCACGATCCCCGCCCAGGCGGTGCCGAACGGCGGCTCCATGAACACGGTGTCGATGCCGGGGTTCTCCACGACGACGTGCTGCCCGCGAATCGGCCGCACGTCAGGATCAGGAACCAGGTCACGGGCGCCGAGTCCGGAGCAGTTGGCTACCAGAGGCGCCATCTGCGCGGCATCCGCGACCGACCGTAACCGTCGACGCTCGATGACCCCGCCCGCGGCCTGGTACCGCCCGGTGAGGTAGTCCAGGTACCTGGGCATGTCGACGCAGGGGATGCTGGCGACGAATCCGGATGCGTAGCCCGCGGGGACCTCTTCGGCGCCGAGCAGGCGTACCTCGGCCGGCCGGGCGATCGGAGGGACGTCAGTCATCACCACTGGGGCCACGAACACGCCCTCGCGCAACCGCACGCCGGTGTGCGAATCGGCAGCGAGGGCCGTGAACTCGTCGAATCCGGCATGTTCCCAAGCGCCCACGGGATCGTCGGGCGGGAGGAATACCGGGCCGCAGATCGCACCGGCTGCATACGAGGTGGTGCGTTCACGCTGCTCCGCCGCGACGATGCGAGTGCGCAACCCGGCTTCGGCAAGGCATACACCGGTGGTCAGCCCAATCACGCCGGCGCCGACGACAACGACATCGATTCCGGACGGATTCCGGCCGATGCCGCTCACGGGCGGTCGCACCATGCGGCGACGATCCGCCGCAGGTCTTCCGCGGCGTCCTGGACGTCGGCGAGGTCGGCAAGGCGCATGTACCTGGCGACGTCACCGCCGCCTTCCAGCCGTGGATGATCACCTGGGATGGACGCGCCATTGTGAAACAGCAGGCTCACGTGCGCCTTGGACCGGGGGTTGAAACTTGCCAGGTTGCCCCGGTAGCTGAAGGTCGGGGTCTTCCACTTGATCGACTCGTCCATCCGTGGTTCCTCGAGGATGATCTCGCGGACACGGAGCATCGCGTCCTTGAGTGGGTGGTCGTACTCGGCGAACCACGAATCGACGTCCGGGTTGTAAGGCATGGCGCTGAGTTTTGCAGGCTCGGTCGGGCCATTGACCGGGGGTCAGAGCGCAGAACCGAGCCGCAGGTCACTTGCGCGTTTGAGCAGAAGGTCAGCCAACGAGTCAGGAGCGTGCCCGGCGATTCGTTCGACCGTGTCGGTTGGCTCGGCCAACTCACCGGCCGCGATTGCCGTGTAGGTGCTCACCCACGCGTCGACCTGCCATTCGGGTGCTCCGTAGTGAGCTCGTGACCGATATGCCTCGTCCAGTGTCTCGGGGATGTATCCGACGACGCGTTCGGTGGCCCAGGACAGCTGGTCGGCGACATCTGACATGGTCAGCGCTTCCGGGCCGGTGAGGTCGTGCGTCCGTTCTTGGTGCGGGGTTGGGTCACGCAGAACGGCCGTCGCCACGTCAGCGATGTCGTCCTGGGCCACAGCGGCTACCCGACCGTCGCCAGCCGGGCCGCGGATCATGCCGTCCGCGCCGACCATGGCCGGAAAGAAGTCGAGGTACAGGTTGTCCCGCAGAAAGGTCCACTGCAGGCGCCTGGACCGGATGTGTTTTTCGGTCGCCCAGTGATCCCGGGCCAACGTGAACGTCGCGTCCGAGGCGGCGCCATAGAACGAGAGATATACGACATGCTCGACGCCTGCTGCGACGGCTGCGTCGACAAATGTGCGGTGCTGATCGACCCGATCCGGAGTCTCCGATCCCGACACCATGAACAGCGTGCGGATGCCCGCGAGAGCACGGCATCCAGCGTCGGGGTCACCGTACTCGGCGGCAGCCACTTCCGTGCGGGCCAAGCTCGGCGCCCGGGCCGGGTCTCGGACGATCAGCCGCTGCGGCACCCCGGCCGCCGCGAGTCGACTGGCGACCCGGCCGCCCAGCCGGCCGGTGGACCCGGTCACAGCCAGAGTCGGTGTGGTCATGCGACCAAGTATGTGCCGGGGTCGAACGCGCCGCGCGCGAGGACATCGCATTGACCTGACTGCGATGATTCGGCCAGGCGGAGGGTAGGTACTTTCACAACGGTCGGTCAGGGCAGGAGCCCACCCATGCGCACTCAGGTCGGCATCGTCGGCGCAGGGCCGGCCGGGTTGTTGCTGTCCCACCTTCTGCACCAGCGGGGGGTTGAATCGGTCGTGGTCGATCTACAGACCCGGGAAACCATCGAGCAGACGATCAGGGCCGGCATTTTGGAGCAGGGCACCGTCGACCTGTTGCGACAGACGGGCCTGGGGGATCGGATGATGCGCGATGGATTCGTCCACCATGGCATCAACCTGGCATTCTCCGGAGGGCTGCACCGGATCAACCTGTATGAGCTCACCGGTGGCAGGGCAGTCATGGTGTACGCGCAACACGAGGTGCTCATCGACCTGATCGCCAAGCGGCTTGCGGACGGCGGCGACATCCGGTTCGGAGTGAGCAACACCCAGGTCGAGGGAGTGGACACCGACCAGCCGACGATCCGGTTCATAGACAACGATCAGCCCCAGTCGTTGGAGTGCGACTTCGTCGTGGGAGCGGATGGTTCGCGCACCTACACCAGGTACCTGATCCCCGAGGGTGAGGTCCGTACTGACTTCTTCCGGCAGTACCCGTTCGCCTGGTTTGGAATCCTCGCCGAGGCGCCGCCCTCCTCGGACGAGCTCATCTACGCCCACTCCGAACGCGGCTTCGTGCTGATCTCCACCCGGTCGCCGAGCGTGCAACGGCTGTACTTCCAATGCGATCCTGAGACGGACGTCGACGACTGGTCCGACGATCGGATCTGGGAGGAGTTCCAGGCCCGGCTCTCGCCGTCGGGTGTAACACCCAAGACCGGGAGGATCTTCAAGAAGGACGTCCTACAGTTTCGCAGCTTCGTCTGCGAGCCGATGCAGTATGGACGGCTGTACCTGGCCGGCGACGCCGCGCACACGGTGCCGCCCACCGGTGCCAAGGGACTCAACCTGGCGGCCGCGGACGTGCATGTGCTGGACCGGGCTCTTGGGGCCTACTACGACACCAAAGACGCCGGACTGCTCGATTCCTATACCGAGACCGCATTGCGGCGAGTGTGGCGGGGTCAGTGGTTCTCGTTCTGGATGACGTCCATGCTGCATCGGTTCACTGAGGCCACCGACTTCGACTTGCGGCGTCAGATCGCCGAGCTCGAGCTGGTCACCAGTTCGCCTTCAGCGGCCAAGAACCTCGCCGACAACTACGCCGGCCTTCCCTTCGGGTAGCACATGCCGTCATTGGCTCGACGGCAACCTTACCCGGTCGCATCCACTGACTGGAAACTCGGGTTTGGCGATACCGCGTCCGTCCGTAGGCTCGTTGACTGATTTGGTTGAGGTTTGACGGCGGCGACGGCGTTTCCGCAGCGCTTTCGGGTACGGAACGTCGCTCTACGTGCTCGACACCGGGAGGGGGCACAGTCGATGAGCTTGTATCAGGTTCAGAAGTGCTTGTTCGACTACCTGCGTGAGAAGGAGCATGCGCCACCGGATGCGAAGCCGGAGATTTCGGTCGAGGGCTATGACCTGACCGATGAGGAGCGCAAGGCGGTCGAGACCCTGGATGTGGGAACGCTCTTCGCGATGGGCACACATCCGGTGATCATCAACAGTCTGTGCCGGTCGATGGGATACCGGAGGGCTGATTACAAGCCGTTGCTGGCGGGCTCGGCGGCCGCGGAACCGAGGAGGACCAGATGGCAGAAATCGTGACGGCCTACTCCGCGGCGCATGCGCCGATGCAGGCCGCGGACCCGGGGTCGGCACCCCCGGAGCAGGGCGAGCGGTTCTTCGGGGCGCTGAAGGCGGTGCGTGAGCAAGCCCAGGCGGCGCGGCCGCAGGCGGTAGTGATGCTGTCTGGGGAGCATTTCACGAACTTCTTCCTCGACTGCCTGCCGCAGATTGCGATCGGGCTGGCCGAGCGGTACGAGACGCCCTCGGCGCGGTGGCTGAACATGTCCGGCACCGAGCTGAAGGGTGAGCCCGGTTTGGGCACGCACATCACCGAGCAGTTAGTCGCGGCGAACTACTGGCCGGCACTGTCCTACGACATGGAGCCGGATCATGGGTTCCTGACGGTTTACAACCAGCTGGACCCGACATGGCAGCTGCCGATGGTGCCGATGGTCATGAACTGCACCACGCCGCCGTTGATGACGCTGCGGCAGAGCTACGACTTCGGGGTCGCTCTAGGCGACGCGATCCGCTCGTATGAGGGACTCGAACGGGTTGCGCTGGTTGCAGGTGGCGGGGTTTCGCACTTCGTCGGGGAGCCACGGGTCGGCGACATCGACGAGGATTTCGACCGCTGGTTCCTAGAGGAGCTGGGCAAGGATGATCTCGGCGAGCTGCTCGACCTGCCCAACGACGAGCTGATGGAGGCCGGCAACGGCACCGGTGAGGTCCGGGCGTGGGTCGCGGTAGGCGGCGCGATGCGCGGACACAAGATGACGATGCTTTCGTACGAACCGATCTACGAGTGGATCAACGGCATGGCCGTAGTGAGTTACGCAGCCTGACCAGAGCGTCCGCTTCGTTTGGCTCGGCACGAAACAACTGCGGGCAAGGGGATCGGGTCAGGCGGACAGGTCGGAGCTGGCTGCGTACGAGTACTGTCGCGCCACGGTGGACGTGGTGGATGACCCGGGCCAGCCGCTGGCGCACCTCGGTGGGCAGCTCGCTACGGGTCTGGTCGACATTTCTGACGACCTGCGGGTGCTGGACGGCACCGGCAGATGGGCGGTCGTAGTCACCTATGAGGGAGTTGTCACCTGCGCGCGGTTCGAGACCTGGCAGCTCGCGCCGCTGCCCACCGCACCGGCCTGGGTTGGGCCGCCGATCGAGAGCTGGTCCAGCTCGTTCGACTGCAGCGGATATGTGACTGCGGTCGAGGACATCCGCCGACGCGTCGGCGCAGGAACCGTCTACCAGGTAAACCTGTGCCGGGTGCTGTCAGCTCCGCTCGCTGGCGGCTCGGACCTACTTCCGCTGGGCCGGCTACTCGCTGACCGGCACGACTCGCCGTATGCGGGTGTGATCAGGCTGCCGGACGCCGGTGTCAACATCGCGACGGCATCGCCCGAGCTGTACCTGCGTCGCCGCGACGACCACGTGTCGTCCGCGCCCATCAAGGGCACTGGCCGCACCCAAGACAACCTGACCCACAAGGACGTCGCCGAGAACATCATGATTGTGGACCTGGTCCGCAACGACCTGTCCCGGGTGTGCGCAACGGGCAGCATCGCGGTCGAGGGCCTGCTGACCGTGGAGAAGTACCCGGGACTTGTGCACCTCGTCTCGAAGGTGACTGGCCTTCTGGCACCGGGCCGCGGTTGGGCCGACCTGGTTGAGGCGACGTTTCCGCCAGGATCGGTGACCGGCGCCCCGAAGTCCACTGCGATTCAGGCCATCGCCGAGCTTGAGCCGGTGCCGCGCGGACCGTACTGCGGAGCAGTTGGCTGGGTTGACGCAGATTCTGGCGAGGGCGAACTCGCCGTTGGAATCAGGACCTTCTGGTGTGTCGAGGGTCGGCTTCATTTCGGGACCGGAGCCGGCATCACCTGGTTGTCAGATGCGGTGCGCGAGTGGGACGAGACCGAACTCAAGGCCGAACGGCTCATTGGGTTGGCTTCGGAGAAGTCGAGCCGGTGAAGATCTGGGCGGGCCCTGCTGGCGCACGTAGCGACAAGTGACGCCTGCCCTGACCGCACGAGTCGGGTGGCAGAATCAAGCCTCTACTGTCGCGGCAGGACGGTCAGGACCCGGACAAGGTGAATCCGGAACTCCGCCATGTAGTCGGTGAGGAACGCCTTGGTGGACTCGTTTGCGACCACTCCGTGGCCAGGGAAGACATCCGGGGAGTATTGAATGTAGGCCTCGGGCGCGGTCATTTGCCGGGCGTTGCAGAAGCTCAGCACGCCGCGCAGGCTCTGTTGGCCCATGGCCGTGCCGATCTGCCCGATGGATGCTCCGATCACAGCCGCCGGGATGTGGTCGAAGGAGTTCTGGCCCCACGGCCGCGAGGCCCAGTCGATCGCATTCTTCAGCGCTCCCGGAATGGAGCGGTTGTACTCCGGCGTGACGAACAGAATGGCGTCAGACCGAGCGATCGCTTCCTTCAGCGCCCTGGCCTCGGGCGGGTAATTCGCGTCGTAGTCCTGGCTGTATAGCGGCAGGTTGCTGATCGGGATCTCGGTGAATGCAAGGTCCTCGGGGGCCAGGCGGATCAGCGCCTTCGAGAGTTCGCGGTTGATGGATGTGGAGGAGAGGCTTCCGACGAAGTAGCCGACCTGGTACGTGGTCATCGATGCCCTTTCATGATGGGTCGTAATCGGCCGTGATGCCGCGTTGAAGCTGCGCTGATGCACATAGCACGGGCAGCGACGTCAGTCGCCGTCAGTTCTTGATCTGCGAGACCTCGCGCAGCTCGTCGGCCGTAGCGGTGCCGAAGCCGAAGAACTCCAGGTATGCCGGGATCTGTTCGAAGAGCATGTCGGTGCCCACCTGGATCTGGCAGCCCTTGTCCATGGCGGCTTGCAGGAAGGGCGTGATTTCCTGCTTCATCACGACCTCGCCGACAAAGGTCGACGGTGCGATCCGGTCGACGTCCACCGGAAGTGGGTCTCCATCGTTCATTCCGAGCGGTGTGGCGTTGACGACTAGGTCGTAGCCTTCTGGATCCTTCGAACCCGTTTTCACCTCGATCTGCGGGTAGTGCTCGTGCAGCCTTCCGGCGAGTGATTCTGCCGACTCTGCGTACTCGTCATACAGACCAAGCGTGGAGACTCCCGCCGCGGCCAACGATGCTGCGATCGCGCAGCCGACGCCGCCGCTTCCCACCACGAGAGCTCGTTTTCCGTCGAGGGGAAAGCCCTTTCGCTCGACCCCGCGGACAAACCCCGCGCCGTCGAATTGGTCTCCGAGCAACGTGCCGTCCTCACGCAGCAGAACCGCGTTGGAGGCCCCGGCGACCTGGGCAGTTGGCGTGAGCTCGTCGACAAGCTGGGTAGTCGTCACCTTGTGCGGCATCGTCACCAAGGCGCCCCGGATGTTCGACAGCTTGAACAAGTACTTGAGGAACTCGGGGTACTCCTCAGCCTTGACGCCCATCGGCACCACGACCGCGTCGATGTTGTTCTTCTCGAACCACGGGTTGTAGATCAATGGCGCCTTGAAGGCGTGCGTGGGATAGCCCAGGTGCGCGATCAAGGTCGTCTTCCCGCTGATCATCGCCGCTCCTCGTTCGCTCGGTGCCGTGGACGTCAAGCGGTGCCCACGCCGGTTGGTGGCCTAGGCCGATACTCGGCCTGTGGTGGGCATCGGCGGCAGGGCGTTCCTGACCAGCGGAAGGTCACCCGGCCACTGCAGCGGCCGGATTACCGTCTAGGAAGCCGGACGTAGAGCCATGCACCCGAAGAGATGGTGGAAGCCAGTTGACCACCTATGACGAGCCGAAGATCGACTGTCACAACCATGTCTTCGACCCGGCGCGGTTCCCCTACGCAGCAGACGCCTACTACCTGCCGTCGGGCCAGGAAGTGGGCACCCCGGCACAGCTCAATAGCGTCTTCGACACGTATGGCGTACGAAACGCAGTTGTCGTCGGCCCAAACTCCGGATACGGCGAGGGCCACAACGAGTGTCTGCTCGACACGATCGCGCGAAGCCATGGGCGCTTGAAGGGAATCGCCGTGGTGTCCAACGAGATCAGGCGCGCCGACCTCGAACGGTTCAAAGCCATGAACATCATCGGCATCACGTTCAACGTCGCCCTGCTGGGCGTCGATCACTTCATGAACGCGGCGGACCTGCTGGGCGAGCTCAGGGATCTGGACCTCTTCGTCGATGTCCAGGTCGAGCATGACCAGCTGGTGGCGATCGCTCCGCGCCTACGAGACTCCGGCGTGCGGATGCTTGTCGATCACTGCGGGCGCCCGGATGTTCGCGCCGGATTGACCCAACCCGGATTCCAGACGTTGCTCAGGCTGTCCGGCACCGATCGGGTCCACGTCAAGCTCTCCGGGCACTACAAATTCTCCGGCGAGCCGTACCCGTACCGCGACGTTTGGCCGTACGTGCGCGAACTGATCGCCGCGTTCGGGCCCGAAGGGTGCGTGTGGGGGTCGGACTGGCCGTTTCTGCGAGCGTCCGAGCGGATCGACTACGGCCCGCTGCTCACGTTGACCGAAGTCCTGTTGCCCGACCCGACGGAACGTCGCAAGGTGCTCTGGGACACCCCTCGACGACTCTTCGGATTCGATAACTAGCTGCGATTGACTGGAATAGCTGTGCTCGTCGCACGCAAGCGCGGCTGAGAGCGCATTCGCCGACTCCGGCTACCTACGTGACGGGCATGTAAGGTCCGTCGGCGCCCGCGCAGGCTTAGTTTCAGGAGGGCAGCTCCGCCGCGGTTACCACGTCGACTCCCCAGAACGACGAATGGCGGAAGGAAAGCTCCAAAGCATCGCCGCAACGGCGTGCCTCGCGCAGCAGCCCGACCATGAGCCGCTCATCCTCGGTCATTGGCTCGTACATCGGCACGTGCAGCGTGATCCCCGCTTCGAACCTGGCGAAGAAGAAATGAACGGTGCTCAGGCGCGTGACTCCAACTGCGATCGGGACCTGCGGGCCGGCGAGCGGCTCGTCGGCGGTGAGCCGCCGCTCCCACGCGTAGAGAGCCCGAGTGGGATCGATCGGCACCATGTCGCTGTCGCCCGGCGCGCCCTGCTCAGCATCCTCGCGATCGACGACCGCCCAGAGCTCGAAGTGCAGCGTCGGGTCATCCGGCACGGCGGAGACCTCGGCGAACGGCTCGCCTGCGCCGACGAAATTGCCAACATCGACCTGCACCTCGGTGATGTGGTTGTAGTTGGTGACGAAGCCCAGCCCGCGGGGATGATGGTCGATGCTGACATTGGCCGTGTCACCGCCCGGTTGGACCTCGACCTTGACGATGCGACCGCTGTAGGCGGCGTAGACACAGTTCCCCGCTTCCGAAGCGAGGTCGACGGCCTGATGTAGGCCGTTGGAGAAATGGACGTCGCGGCCGGTTGGATTCGATGGATCGTCGGCGGAGACGAACTGGGTGGTGCTGCACGGCGGCACCCTCCCAAGCTCTCTGCGGCGAAGCGAGTCGAAGCGGCCGTTCTCCAGGCGGAGCTGCAGCGGCAGCTCCAGCGGCGGGCTGAACAGCCAGGACTGGTGGCTGACCGGAACAAGCGGCATGATCTCCCTCTCGGCTCAGGAGCTATCGATGACGCGAGCGTCATAACACACACACCCGCCCGATGGCGCAACCCCAAAGATCCGCCTGGAGCGTGTCGTCAAAGGGCGGTGCCGGAGACGGTCGTGTCTACGGGCATCTACCGGATGACGTGCCTCGGCTGTGTCGCTGCGCTTGCGGCCGGACGGTGACCGGTAGCCACAAGTTCGTCAACCAAGATCATTATACCATTTGGTTGAGTGGGCAACGATACGTGGGGCGACACCTTCAACCGTGACCGCCGGCTCAGATTCGGCCCGGACCCGAACGCCGGGAGTGTCCGGGATGTCGGGGACCTGATGGGCGGCACGCGGAGCCACAGACGGATCCATCGACGGAGGCCGTCGTCGGGCATGTCCTCAAGACGGCGACAGCGAGTTCGGACCGACGCTCTTCACCAGTCCAGGCAAGCGATCTTCCTGTTCGACAGGGAGAGAACCAACCGCCCGATGGGGTCGTGATCTACCTCGACGGTTTGGGCTCCCCAGAGCATCGAAAGCCTTAACTCCGACTTGCGGGTGCGACCGTTAGATCGTTGTCTCCTCAACGTTTTCCCAGCGCACCATCAACGCGTAGAGGACGAGCACGTTCAAAGCCAAGACGGTCAGCGCCCAGAGCGTGTACTGGCTGCTGCCGACGAAGCCGAGCTGGATGATGACGTTGAGACTTCCGACGATGATCGTAAACCAGCGCGCCCAGCTCCTGCCGGCGAACAGGGCACTGCCTGCGAACATCAACACGACGCCCCAGATGAGCATGATCCAACCCCACGCGGTGAGGTCGAAGACGATGATCTGCTCCTGCGTCAGAACGTAGTAGTCGTCTCGGATGACCGCGATCAGGCCCTGGAAGAAGTCGAGCATGCCGATGATGACCATCAGCATCGCGGCGAACACGATCCAGCCTGTCCAACTTCTCGATGCCATGTGTTCCTCCCTCCGAACGTTTCGTTCGGCCTCGCGTCCCGTCGCCCTGACGTTGCCTGGCCCGGCGCGAGGGTGAAGATCGCGACGAACCGTATCAGTCGGCGGTTGCCTACAGGGCCTTTGCGAAGAACTCGAGGTGGAAGCGACGACCAGCACTGCCGCCCCGAGTAGCGAAGGACCTTCGCCTCGCCCTCTCTACTTCGTGGGGGCGTGGTCATGTGGTTGCGATATCTGACTCTTCCCGCGCGTTCCGATGTTTCGACCCGGGCTGCACAGTGGGGATCCGGGTGAAGAACTTGTCGGATCCCGCTCTCTTGTCATCAGCGTGTCGTCTCTCCGGCTATCTTGTCGGTCTGACCCCACTCGCTTCGTGGGCCTGTGACGTCCGCAGGAAGGTTGAAATCCGCTCTGTGAGGGATGGCGGGATCTGGTGCTCTCGCGGGGGTCACTGATCTTGTGACACTCGGCACGCCCACTGAGATGTTGGCCGAGATCTACACGGGTCACGAGGATGCGGTCTACGCGATGGCCGGATGGTTCGGCGTGGTCCTACTAGGTCGAATCCTTGTATTCTCGGTCTCCGGTGTGCGCTGGCCGACTCAGGCCACCGGCATGCTCTGCAGGATTTGGCCGTGGCCGCAGCCTCAGTCAGCGTCGCGCTGGAGATCGCGACCTACGGGCTGGCGGCCGGGGCCTCCTCGCTCGCCTCCGAGAACAAGGCCATGATGGTAGCGGTCGACCGAGCGGGTGCCGCGCTGAACTCGATGCTGGTTGGTGGGCTCGGCGTCGCGATCGTGTGCATGGCGGCCTGCATGTGGCGGTCAGGACTGTTCCCGTTGGCTCTCAACATCACGGGAGTGGTATCAGGGACTGCCATTGTCGGCGCCCAACTCGCGGCGGCACCGGCGCTCGCTACCGTCTCAAACAGCTTGGCCGCCTTCGCGCTCATTTTCTGGGTGTGGATGCTCTGGGCCGGAATGCTGTGTTGGCGCCGAAGCCCGCAGGCGAGTGGAGTTCTCTAGGGAGCACGTCAGGTGTGGTGAGGCGCTGTATCCTCGCTGTCGTGACGTACCCGCGCCACGCTGGCCCGATTGTCCCACCGGCTCGGCATCGAGTTTCACATCGAGATCACGCCAAGTCATGTCGAGCTGAGCGCCTAAGGGGCGACATTCAACAAGCCGAACGATCGGCACTAAGCCAAGGCATCGGCGGCGCGGCGCCGACACCGCATGGCTGCGAGACCAGCTCGGTATGCCGGCCGGCGCCTGGGCATGAACATGCCGTCAAGCGATCCGCCCAGCGTGCCGTTACTGACGAGTGCGGGCCCCTGAGTCGTTAGAGCGGGAGGTGGTCGGCGTAGATCACCCGCACCTCCGAACGGGGGGCGCCGGTCTCGAGGTCCGGGTCAGCCGGCAGCCGCTCCCATTCCTCGAGTGTGACGCGCCAGTTCCCGCTTCGACCCGGACGAGTGGGCCCGAGCTGCACGGGCAGGTCGAGCTCGCCGGCCCAGGAGACCACGGTGCCGTCGATGCCGAGGACGGGAAGCGTCGTCGAGGCGACGGCCTGCCAGCCCAAGTCGGTGCCGATCTCGGGAACCCGCCGTTCGAGCCGGGCTCGCATCGTGCGCGACGAGGCAAGCATCAACAGGAACCCCGGAGTGTCCAATCCGAGCGGGGTCAGTCCACCCGGGACGCCGACCGGCCCGGTCACGACCACTCGGGCGTGCCGGTCGTCAGGGCGCGAGAGTGTGGCCGTCCGTTGGGGCGGGAGCTGCGTGAAGTCGCACCGCACCACCGGTGACAGGTGCAGCCCGGACAGCGAACTCGGCTGGTACCGAGCGACGGACAGCCGCACGAACGGCCAGAACGCCGTTCCCGGGTCGAGGGCGACGTCTACGAACCACAGTCCACGGTCAGCAGAGAACTCCGGCTGGTAGCCGAGCACCCACACGTCCGGGTTCCCCGGCAGGTCGACGAGCGTGCGCGCCACCGGCGGCCGCACCGGCCGGCCCGGCTCGATGCGGTCGTCCAGGCCGGTGAGATGGAGCAGGTCGCTCAGCGGGAGCACCGCCCGGGCTGCCGGACCCTCCTGCACGAACACCGGGTCTGCCGCCCACTGACTGACCTCTTCCCCGACGATCGCGTCGTTGCCGAAGGCCAGGATCACCCCGAGCAGTTCGCCGTCTCCGGAGCTGAACCACGGCCGGTCGAGGTAGATCCGCAGGCCCGGGTTGCGGCTGCGGCGCAGCCCGAACGGGTGCGCGGGCTCGGTGGACTCCTCCCAGCGGAACAGCGGCAGGACGTCCTTGACGACGGGCTTCGCCGGCCTGGCCGCACTTGGCACGTCCACCCGGAAGGCGGGCCCCACGACCGAGATGTCGTCCGCGGTCGGCAGCAGCCGTGGGTCGAAGTACTCGCGGAACCGGGTCGTCGCGCGCATCGTGTAGTCCACGACTCGGTGCCGGGTGTCGCCCATCTGATGCACGGCGCCGTGCAGGTGCAGGGTCGTGCCGTCGGGCAGCGGGAAGTCGGCGTCGACCGGCGCGAGCACGACCAGGTCCTCCGCCGGCTGGACCGGGGTCTGGCACACCGCCGCGACCAGGTCGAGCTGTTCAGGCGCCGGCTTGGCGATGTCGTCGACCTGCTCGCTCCACGCTGCCTCGACGTCGAGCCGTTCGGTGCTCGGACCGTGCAGGTCGACGCCGCCGAACAGCCCGACGCCGGTGTCAGCGGCCTTCCGAATCGGAACCAGCACCGTGATCCGCGGCACCTCGACGGGCTTGGGCGTCGCATGGACGAGCCGCAGTGTCGTCCCAGGTGTCAGCCACCAGAACCAGCCGTCCGCCGCAGCTTCCGCGAGGAGGTCGATCCGGCGGAGCACCTCGGGCAGCGACCGCCACAGCCCGAGCAAGTCGAGCGACGGCTTGTCCAGTGCCGAGGACAGCCGCATCCGCAGCTCCTGTCCCGGCGGCACGGTGAACCGCACGACGTTGCCCGCCACCTCTGCTCCGAGCTGCTCACCGCCGGCGAAAACCATCCGCCAGGGGACCGGCTCCGGCCACGAGCCGCCGTAGGCCAGTCGAGTGCCCTCGACGGCCAAGAGCCCGGCAAGAGCGTGGCCCTGCCCGGCGTCGGGAAACAGGAACGACAGGCCGGTCGCCAGTGGATCAGGAAGGTAGGGCACGACGAGCTGATCGACGTCGTGCGCGACGTATTGACCCGGGATCAGCGGCTCGCCCCGGGGCAGGTCAGCCGGGTCGGTCACCTCCGGTGTCCCTGCCGTCGGTGAGGTGTGCAGCGAGACGCCCGGCTGTGGGAGCCGCCCACCGGGGTTCGACAGGTCGGCGACGGTCGTGTCCAGGAAGCTCCCGGATTCGCGCAGAGCCGTGGAGAGGGCGGTGCGGATCTGCTCAGGTGATCCACCGCCGAACGCGGCGTCGAACAATCCGTGCAGCTCAGCGGTCAGTTGGCCGACCTTCGGCGGAGCCAGATGACGCTCGCTCTCCCCCCGCCAGAGCAGGCTGAGCTCCGGCCGCGCCGCCAGGGTCGCGGCAGCGAACGTAGGCGGCTCGACGAGGGTGAGGGTCAGCCCGTCACCGCCGTCCTCGACCGGAACCGGCCCCTCGACGCCGGATCGGATCACCAACGTCAGCAGGGACTCCGCCTCGGTGAACGGATGCCGCGGCACAACAGCGGGCTCCAGAATCGGGTCCCAGCGCAGGAATGGCCGAGGAGTCGTGATCACCGCTGCGAGCAGTTCGAGCAGTTCGCCGAGCGGGGTTTCCGGCTCCAGGACCTCCGGGTGCGAGGCGATCGCCGTCTGCAGCGCAGAGCTCACCGCAGGAACCGGCGTCCGGGCGTCGGTACGTTCGACCAGATGCTCCACGTCGTCAGGAGCCCCGGCGAACAACGCCTCGATTCGCGCCTGCCGCGACGGCGCCGAAGCGGCGGCCCGCGTGAATCGTTCCCGCACCCGAGAGACGATCAGCCGGTCGAGGTCGGCGACCCCGGTTGGCTGCAGGCCACTGAGATCCAGGCCGGCCGCACCCTTGCCCGGCCGCGGACCGTCGGTCACCGGCGGCCGCCGGGCCCGCAGGCCATCCCGAACGGCTTCGTGTGCGGCCCGGCCGAGCTCGGCCGCCGGGCCCTTGCCGGGGTGGGCGGTCGCGTCGAGCGGGACCTGCGCGGCTCGCGTCGCAGCGAGCCGGTCGACCGCTTCGGCGATCTGCCGGGGCAGCTCCCCGGTCCCGACGGACTCGTCAACCACCTGGCCGTCCGGCGGTCCAGCGACCAGATGCGGCGGGCTGTTGCCGGCCAGGTCGGCCGCCCAGGCGCGCATCGCATACCGCCGGCCGTACCGCAGCCACGGCAGGGTCAGCGGCTCGACCCGGGTGGTCGTCGCGACCGGGTTCACCGGGTCAGGGTCGGGCGGCGGTGCCTCCAGGAGCTGCTCCTCGCCGTCGACGTGCACCACCGTGAGGCCTGGCCGGGGTGCCGCCAGCGACCAGCCGTCCCAGCCGGCAACAACCTCATGCGCGTAGTACGGCGCTTCGGTGTCGTCCGGTGCCGCGCCGTCGGCACGGGACAGTGACGCGCCCTGCAGGAACCCGGTGTCTGGCTCGTCCTTCAGGACGGAGCCGGCACCCTCGACCTCGACGTCGATCCGGCGTTGGTGCAGCGAGTGCCAGCGCGTGGTGACGTCGTCCCACACCTCCAGCCGGATCCCGCGTGCGACGTCCTCGATGTGCAGCGGTGGCGCCTTGCCTTGCACGAGCGCGTCGTCCCGGGCTGTCGTGTCCGTCAGCCGCTCCTGCAGCTGCTCGGCCCGGTCGAGGCGGGCGACGGAGAAGCCGGTGGCGCGCAATCCGGCTGGCGCCGCGGACACCGGGTCTCCGTTCGACTCGGTGGCCACCAACCGGGGGACGGTGCGGACGTACTGCTCCAGCTTGAGGCCGGTGGCGTCCGGGTCGAGGTCGAGCACGGTGAAACTGTCCTCGTCGCCGATCCGCAGCAGCCCGAACGAGTAGTCGCCGGTACTCGACGTGGCGAAGAAGGTATGGCCGCGGACTGCGCATGCGGTGGCGGGCTGCAGCACGATGGTGTTCGCCAATTCCGGGACGTCCAGGGTTGCTCGCAGCTCGACGACGCCGGCGAGCAGCGACACGTCGTCGACCCGCAGGTCGATCACCAGCCCCAGCCGGCGGAGCAGCGGCGAGAGGTCGCCGAGCATGGACGCCCGCTCGTGAAAGTCCGGGTCTGGTTTCACGACCGCTTCGGCGACCGTGCCCTCGATCGGCCGTTCGAAGTAGTCCTGCTGCAGCTCCGGCCGCTGGTAATACAGCAGCGTGCGGTGCGTGTCGGCGGTGAGCAGCTGCAGCGCCGTCGTCTCCGAAGGCTCGGAGCCGGTGCCCTTGCCTGGCCGGCCGCCGCCGCTGTGCCGGTCCAGGTGCTGCTTGGTGATCTGATCGAGCGGCCGGAGGGGTTGACCGTCGATCTCCGGGGCCAGGATTCCGGCGACGGTGAGGAAGCGGGTGAAATCACTGAGGCCGAGAGCGGGGATCAGCGGCTCGGTGAGCGCGTTGCCGCTCGGCGTCGGCGGGCTGACCGGCGAACTGAACATCCCGCTCGCGTGCGTCAACAGGCTGTGCTGCTGCATCCGGTGGGCGGGGAAGGTCTGCCAGGGGATGGCAGTGGGTTCGGGGGTCTCCCAGGGCAGGACGACGAGATCGGCCGGGAACACCCGCGGCCAGAGGGTCGGCTCCAGGACCGTCAGCAGCGGCGTGACCGGGATCTTCACGGTCACACCGGCCGACGTACGGCCGATCAGCCCGAACGAAGCCTTTGCGAGCCGGTCGGTCCAGTCGACGACGTGCGGGAAGTCCTTGACGACCCCGGACGCCCGGTCGGGCATCAGCCGGTGAGTGACGAACAAGGAGACATGGAACTCGGCGCCGGGCTCGGCCGAGTGCGGCAGCGCCGTGACGAGGAAGGACTCCGTGGCCATCCTGACCTCCGCTCAGGCCGGCGCGAACGCGGCGACGTACTGGGACCAGGCGGGGACGCCGCCATCGGGAGCACCGGGAACGGGAACAGTCCCGTCCGGCGCGATCCCGAGCACCTGCGCGAACGTCGGGTCACCGTTGGAACCGGCCAGCCGGCGCTCGCAGCTGATCTCGACCGACGTGGAGAAGAACAGCACCTCGACTTCGACCGTCACCGAGGCGCGGCCGACCATCTTGCCGGTCTCGAACTCATAGGTGAGCGATAGCTCCAGCGTGATCGACGCCGTGATGAGGCCGAGCACGTCGACCTCTCCACGGATCCGGAGATAGCCGGTGAGCGAGCCTGCCTCCACCTCGAGCCGGAGGTAGATGCCGATCATCACCGACACCGAGCCGGACGCGACCCCGAAGTTGATCGACAGGCTGGCGCCAGCTTCCAGCGACATCTCCAGGACGACGAGTCCCTTGGGCGAGAGCCGGATCCCCACGAAACCGCCGCCGCCGATCATCATGACGGTGAGCCGGAACGGCTTCTCTCGGCTGCAGAATGCGAAGCCGGCGGTGACCGCCTCGCCCAGGAACGGCACGTTGACGTCTGCGCCGAGGCTGATGTTCTCCAGACTGAAGACGCCGACCCCGACGTTGGGCAGGGCAAGGTCGAAGCCGGCAGTCACGCCCTCGGCGCTCACGTCGACGAACGGCGGGTCGCTGAAGCCGTCGAACGGGATGAGCTCCTGCAGGGTGGAGATGAAGCCGAGAACGCCGAGCCACTCGATGCCGTTGAAGACGACGTCGACCTCGGGTTTGCGGCCACTCGGTGCCCGGAACGCCATCCGGTCGAAGCGCAGCCTGATCAGCGGTTCACCGGGGAACAGGTTGAGGCCGAAGTCGCGCAGTTCGGCGAGGACGTCGACTCCGACGCCCTCTGTCCCGCTGACCCGAGCCTCGATGGAGAGCGTGAACCCCTGCGGGTCGACGAAGAACAGCGCGTCGTCCTCGATGGTCGCGGTGGCCGGGAAGTTCGTCAGCGTCGGCTGCCATTCGAATCTGGCCCGGACAGCGCCGGCGGATGGGTCGAACCCGTTGACGAAGTTCGCGATGGCCTCGATCGTCTCGACGACCTTGCTGGCCGCCAGCAGCGGCGCGGTGGCCCCTGCGAGTCGTTCGAGCTGCGCCTTCACCAGCGGTGGCAGCGCCAGCTCGGCGACGATCGCGAGAATCTCGTCGACCAGGTCGCGCAGGTCGTCGAGCAGGTCTCCGACGGCGGCGGTCACCGCCGAGATGTCGCTCGGCGAGTCGAGCGCCAGGAGGGCGTCGATGGCGTCGGTGAGGTCGGTGACGAGGGCGTCGAGGGTGGCCTGAACGGCGTCGAGCCTCGCCCGGGCAGCTTCGGCCTGGGCCCGCAAGGTGTCGGTGGCCGCGCTGACGGCGTCCTGGGCTGTCCGAGTGACGCCATCGGCGACGGCAACCCGAAGCTCGTCCAGGTCGGAAAGAAGCGCGGCGATCGCGTCGAGCTGCTCGGTGATGAACGCCGGCGCCTTGTCCAGCCCGGCGGCAGCGAGGATGTCGACGAGGTCGAACAGCCCGAATAGCTTGGGCAGCACACCGGCGAGGAACTTGGTCGGGTCGAACGGCGCCGCCGGGTCGCTCGGCGCGACCAGCGAGTCGATGTCGCCCACGGTGCCGAGCAGTCGGGACAAGCCCCGCACGGGCAGGTTGGGCTGGATGAAGCCGCCGGAGCTGTCGGTGCTGCTGAAGGAGATCTCCGTCAGCGTCGCGAGCTCGAGGAGCACCTGCGGTCCGGCGTTGGTCCCAGTGAACCCGTCTTCGGTGTACGGAACCGCGTAGGAGACCGTGACGGCGGGGGCCGCCGGTGCAAGATGCCGCATGGCCGGGACCACCACGTCGGCGGCTTTGAGGTGCGGGTCGCTGGACAGGTCGCCGGGGTCGCCCGGATCCCCGGTGAAGCGCAACACCACGCTCTCGTACGCGGTGTCGCCCGGCCGCGTACTCGGCGCGAACGCGACGGATTGGCCGTCGGCGGTGATCTTGTTGTCCGTTTCATACTCGCCGATGATGGTCGCCTTTTCGGACTTTGAACCGAGATGAGCCGCCACGAACAGCAGCGGCGCCTGGAGCAGAGCCCGGCGTCCGTCGTGGTCGAAGCAGTCGAGGACAAACTCGAACTTGGCGCCGGCCACCACCGGCCAGAACAGGAATTCGCCGATTTTGGCTTGCCCGCTGGTCAGTGGGTCGTCGAGGTCCGGCGTCGTGAGCGGCCGAACGGCGACTTGGGTGAACGGCCGCGGCCGCGTGAGGTCGTCGGGATAGCTGCGCACCGGCTCGGAGATGATCAGAAACTTGCGCTGGAAGAGCCGAGCCTGCGGCTGCGCCGGGTCGACGGATGGATCGGCGATTACCTTGCGCTCGGTGACCTTCACCAGCGCACAACGGTGGCCGAACGGGAACAGGTAACCGGGGTAGACGACGCGCACGAACTGGTCGCGGCCCATCGGGGCGACGTGGTCCCAGGCCAGAATGCTCGATTCGCCTGCCAGCGCGTACGGCTTGATGTCCCATCTGCCTTGCAGATCGAGCCAGGCACCGAGGCTGGACAGCGCCAGCCGCTCCGCACTGACCGGCTGCGGCACGGTGATGGACGGGTCTGCGCTCTGCCGGACCAGCATGGTCCGGTCCAGCCCATCGAGGGACATCCGGAACGCCGGCGGCTGGTCGCCTTCCTTGTCACGCGCCCAGACGGCTCGGATGATCCGCTGCGGATCCGCGCGCTCGTCGATCGTCACGACACCGTCCGCGTCCTCCCGGCGGACCCCGAGCCGGCTGTGCCACAACTCCACCCGGTCCGGGTCGGTCGGAGCTGCCTGCGGTTCGACGACGTGCGCGAACCCACCGAGGACACTAGGCGAGACGATCAGCCGGTACGGCGCCTCGATCGCGGTTTCGTCTGGTCGCGGCTTCCGTGGCTGTTGGCGGGGCGGTGGTTTCTGGATGATCGGTGGTGGGAGCAGGTCGCCGAGACCGCCAGGAACCCGCACGCCGGGGCCTTGCCCGTCCGTGACGAGGTCGAGCGTCCCCTCGGTGGTCATGAACCGACGGGCCGTCCGTAGCGCGTTGCTCCCGGTGATCAGCCTGTCGACCGCGCTGACCGGGACTGGCTTGCGGCCGCGCCCGGCAGCAGCGCGTTGTAACACCAGACCGGCCGACGTGCGCGAGAGCGAAAATCCCCCGGGCAGCAGAATGACGCCGCCAAGTACCGGCGGGCGCCGGCCAAGCGGCCGAGGCGTGGCAAGGGGCACGACCTGCAGCGGCAGCCGGGAGATCGCGGCGAGCACCCCCTCGACGCTGAAGCCGATGCGCTCACCCTCGGGCACGGCGAGCACGAGCTGGGACCCGTTTGCCGCCAGGGCGAGCACGGGCGGTCCGGTGATCGTTTCGATCGGAGGGGGGTCGACCAGTATGGGCGGTGGATCGGTGGGGGCGGGGACATCGTTTGGTGGATTGGTCGTCTGCGTCAGCTGCTTGCTTTCGACGAAGAGGGCCTGCTCGCCGACGTGCTGGAACGGATACCGCACCTCGAGCCGGGCATCCTCGGCGACCGGTACCAGCGCCGGACCGCTGCCGTCGCCGGCGTCTTGAAGCTCGAGCCCGAACCCGAGCACGTCGAGCACCACGAGGTCGAGCGGCCGAAGTACCCGGAACTGGTGCGACGGGACTGGCGCCGCCTCGGTCACGAGGTCGCCGAATGCGCCGGGCCTCGTGGGCGCAGCGACGTTGTCACCCGCGACGTAGTGTGCAGAGTCAACCGTCAGATCGAGGGCCACGGGTTTCTTCGCACGCTTAGTGCGCGGCTTCGACCGCTGGGCCCTCTTCGCTGCCGTCTTCTTGGTGCTTTTCGTGTCTTTGCCCTTGCCGGATTCTCGCGCTCGTCGTGGCATTGAGCTGGACCCCTCCCCAAGGGGCGACCCTGCCCGACGGCGCCGCCTCGCCCCGAGATCATCGTCCTCTCGGCCCGCGCGGTGATCAAGGGATTGCCCGGGTCGCCCCGAGTCCTCCGCTTCGTTCCGCGTGTCGTGTGTGCGAAGCAGCTCGACGCGATGGCCACGGCTACGGCGTTCGCGGCGTTCACCAGTTCGTTGGTAGTCGCCGGCCCAGTAGGGGTAGTAGCCAGCGCACCCGCTTGGCTGATCTTACTGGCAGTCACCTTCGCAGGTCAGCCACGGCGCCTTCGTCCTCGTCGATCCGGCCGCACAGGCCAGCCGCGTCGACGGCTGGGGCAGGGTCCTCGGGGTGCTCGCGTCGCACGATCGTGGGATCAGCCGGGTACAGGTATTGGAGCGGGCGCTTCCCGACGCCGGTGTCGACGTCGCTGCCTGTCGTACCGCTCCCGGGTGGTGTCCTCGATCTCGGCCACGTCGAGCCACTGCTGGATGGCCTGGCCAATCGTGAGCCTTGTCTTTGGGTGTGCCTCCTCGTCGACCTCGCGCTGGAGCCTGGTGAGCGCGACCTTGGCCTGCGCGTAGCTGTTCGCGGTCTCCTTGAGGTAGCGCTCCTTGCGGGTCAGTGGGTCGATACCGACGTAGACGACCGCCCGGTAGCTGCCAGAGCGCAGCTGCTCGATGTGGCCGCGAGGGCGTCTCCGATGAGGTGGCACGCAGCGAGTACCGCCGTTCATTCCACGAACCCTTCCACGCTAAGGAGCTGCTCGCGGATTCGCCGATGTTTCCCTGGTCAAGCATGGCGCCCCCGGCAGTGTGTTGGTTCAGGACATCGGCGACAGGTGTCTCAAGACATGGGCGACACGAGTCTCAGGTCATCGGCGACACCCGGTGATGGCCTGGATGCTCAGCGATGTCGAAGGCTCGCCTGGTCCTGACTGCCCTGTTCGTCGATCACCAGACCCCGGCCGAGGTCGCCTCCCGCTACGGGGTGCACCGCGGCTGGGTCTACAAGCTCAAGGCCCGCTACGAGGCCGAGGGCGAGGCCGCCTTCGAGCCTGGATCCCGGCGGCCGAAGAACTCACCGAACGCGACACCGACGGCCCTGATCGATCGGGTCCTGCTGTTACGCAAGCAGCTCACTGAGGCCGGCCTGGACGCCGGCGCCGAGACCATCGGCTGGCACCTCCAGCACCATCACCGGCTCAGCTTGTCCCGGGCGACCATCAACCGGATCCTGACCCGCGCCGGCGCCGTCACCCCGCAACCGGCCAAACGTCCGAAGTCGTCCTACACCAGGTTCCAAGCCTCGATGCCCAACCAGTGTTGGCAGTCCGACGTCACCCACTACCGGCTCGCCGACGGCTCCGGAACCGAGATCATCAGCTGGCTGGATGACTGCGCCCGCTTTGCCCTCTCAGTCAGCGCCCATGTCCGGGTCACCGGGCCGATCGTGCTCGACACCTTCCGTGAAACTGCAGGTCAGCACGGCATTCCGGCCTCAACGCTGACAGACAACGGGATGGTCTATACGGTGCGCTGGGCCGGCGGCCGGGGCGGCCGGAACGCCTTTGAACACCAGCTCCGCGACTGGAACGTGGTGCAGAAGAACTCCCGCCCCAACCACCCCACCACCTGCGGCAAGGTCGAACGCTTCCAACAGACCATGAAGAAGTGGCTGGCCGCCCAGCCGGTCCAGCCGACCACCATCGCCGAACTGCAGGCCCTGCTCGACGCATTCATCGAGACCTACAACCAGCACCGGCCGCACCGCTCCCTGCCGCACCGGGCCACCCCCGCGGCGATCTACCACACGATCCCCAAGGCCCTACCCGGCAGCTCTCGTGACCCCGACACCCACCACCGGATCCGCCACGACCGGATCAGCAAGACCGGCAACGTCACCCTGCGCGTGGCCGGCCGACTCCGCCACATCGGCGTTGGCCGAACCCACGCCGGAACCCACGTCCTCCTGCTCGTCCACGACCTCGACGTCCGCATCGTCAACGCCGACCACCGGCGAACTCCTCCGCCAGCTCAGCATCGATCCCAGCCGCAACTACCAGCCCACCGGAGCACCCAAAGGACCCACCCGCAAACCACCGAAATGACAACAGCCGAACCCACAATCGTGGGTCCAGCTGTCGCCGATGACCTGAGACATCACATGGCGCCCCCGGCAGGATTCGAACCTGCGCTCCCGCCTCCGGAGGGCGGTGCTCTATCCCCTGAGCTACGGGGGCTGGGGCGGGCACGACGATACCAGCCAGCTCTGGGTCAGCCGTGGTGCGAATGTCCGGGTTCTGATCAGGGATGACCCCGAGGCTGACTGAGCCGCGATGACCGACAATGGAACTGGCCGGGCAAGAACTCGGCCGGAAGGTGATGACATGTCCTGGAACCAAGTACGTGCTCGGATACGCCGCTCTGGCGATCGTTGCGTGGATTCTGCTGCCCAACTTGATCGCGCTGCTGCTGATCGTCGGCGTGCCGGTAGCGGGCTACCTGATGCTCGACCCGTCGCAGCGCCGTCGGCTCAAACAGGCTGGGCGCCGGGAGCTCGGGCCGCTGAGCAGAAGCCGGCTGGCTACGCTTGGCCGGTGACCCCTGAAGCAGCTGTCTGTCGCGGTCCGTGACGCGCTTGCGGACGCGGTCAACGTCGGCGAAGTGACGCTGCCCGACGGAGTGCCGGCGCAGGTCACCGTCGAACGCCCGCGCAACAGCGACCACGGCGACTACGCGACCAACGTCGCCCTCCAGCTGGCCAAGAAGGCCGGAATCGACGCCGCGATCACCTGGCCGAGCTGCTGGCTGCACGGCTTGCGCAAGGTCGACGGCATCGAGAGCGTCGATGTGGCTGGACCGGGCTTTCTCAACATCACGGTCTCGGCCGCCGCACAGGGCGAGCTCGCACGCATCATCGTCGATGCCGGGGACAGCTACGGGCACGGCGACCTGATGACCGGTGAGCGGGTGAATCTGGAGTTCGTCTCGGCCAACCCGACCGGTCCTCTTCACATGGGCGGCACTCGCTGGGCGGCGGTCGGTGACGCACTGGGCCGGATCTTCACCGCATGCGGAGCGGACGTCACTCGGGAGTACTACTTCAACGACCACGGCGCACAGATCGACCGGTACGCCCAGTCGCTGCTCGCCGCTGCTCGGGGCGAACAGACACCCGACGACGGCTATGGCGGGGACTACATCGGCGAGATCGCTGCGAGAGATCGTCGAGAAGACACCCCGACGTTCGGAGCTGCCTGACTCCGACGCTCGCGAGGTGTTCCGCCGCGAGGGCGTCGAGTTGATGTTCGCCGAGATCAAGAAGTCACTGCACGAGTTCGGCGTCGACTTCGACGTCTACTTCCACGAGGACTCACTGCATCAGACCGGCGCGGTGCAACACGCTGTCGACCGGCTGCGCGAGCTCGGGCACCTCTACGAGAAGGACGGAGCGCTCTGGCTGCGGTCAACGGCGTTCGGGGACGACAAGGACCGCCCGATCATCCGCAGCAACGGCCGGCCGGCGTACATCTCGGCCGACCTTGCCTATTACCTGAACAAGCGTGAACGCGGGTTCGATCGGGTCGTCATCATGCTGGGTGCGGACCACCACGGATATGTCGGCCGAATGATGGCGATGTGCCGGGCGTTCGGCGATGAGCCCGGACGCAACCTGGAGATCCTCATCGGACAGATGGTCAACCTCGTCCGTGACGAAAAACCGATCAAGATGAGCAAACGCGCCGGCAAGATCATCACCCTCGAGGACCTCGTTGATGCTATCGGCGTCGACGCCGCGCGGTACGCACTCGCCCGGTATTCAACCGACTCCACGATCGACCTCGACCTGGACCTGCTGGGCTCGCCAGACCAACGACAACCCGGTTTTCTACGTTCAGTACGCCCATGCTCGGCTTTCCTCGATCCTGCGCAACGCCGACGAGCTCGGCGTCGAACGCGGCGATCTGCAATCCTGAGCTGCTCGATCACGAGACGAGAGTCGGCCCTGCTCGGTGCCCTCGGCGAGTTCCCTCGAATCGTCACGACCGCCGCCGAACTGCGCGAACCGCATCGGGTCGCCCGATATCTCGAAAATCTCGCCGCCACGTTCCACAAGTTCTACGACGACTGCCGGGTGCTGCCGATGGGCGACGAGGAGTACGACGGACCTGCACCGGGCCCGGCTCTGGTTGGTGGAGGCGACCCGGGTCGTCATCGCGAACGGGCTGGGTCTGCTCGGCGTGACGGCGCCGGAGCGGATGTAGCGGTGGCCTCTCACGAGGCCGGCGCTCTGCACGCGGTCGCCGGCTATCGCGGTCCGCTGTGGCTGCGCGAGCCAGCTGACGTCAACGCGCTGGTACCGATGCTGTGGCCGCGTACCGTCGAGCGGGCGCCGACGGCGTGCTGCACGTGGCGGGAGTCGGCGTCGACGAGATCGCCGAACATTTCGGGACACCGGCCTATGTCGTCGACGAGAGCTGACTTCCGGTCCCGGGCACGTGGAGTTCAGACGTGCCTTCCACGCGGCGTTCACCGCGATCGGCGCCGGTGCGGACGTGTTCTACGCGGGCAAGGCGTTCATGAACGTGGCGTCGTCCGGTGGATCGCCGCCGAGGGTCTGGGTCTCGACGTGTGCACCGGTGGAGAGCTCGCGGTCGCGCTGCGGGCCGGGTTCCCGCCGGAGCGCATCGGGATGCATGGCAACAACAAGTCCGAGGCGGAGATGGACCGCGCGCTGGAGGCGGGGGTCGGCCGGATCGTCGTGGACTCCGCTCGTGGAGATCGACCGGCTGGCCCGGCTGGCCAATGACCGCGGCGTGCGGGCGAAGGTGATGGTGCGCAGCACCGTCGGCGTCGAGGCGCACACGCACGAATACATCGCCACCGCACACGAAGACCAGAAGTTCGGGTTCTCGCTGCGCGGCGGATCTGCTGCGCGATGCGTCGCGCGCGGTCCTGGCCGAGCCCGCCCTCGAGCTGCTCGGGCTGCACTCGCATATCGGGTCGCAGATCTTCGACACTGCGGCGTTCGAGGTCGCCGCCCGCCGGACCCTCGGGCTGCACGCGCACATTCGCGACAAGCACGGCGTCGAGTTGCCCGAGCTCGACCTCGGCGGCGGGTTCGGCATGGCGTACACCACGCAGGACGATCCCGAGCCGGCCGGACGAGCTGGCCGCGGAGATGGCGGCCATCGTCGGCACGTGAATGCCAAACGTTGGGTGTCGCGGTGCCGCGGGTCAGCATCGAGCCCGGCCGCGCGATCGCCGGGCCCAGCACGTTCACCCTCTACGAGGTCGGCACGGTCAAGCCGGTCGAGCTCGACGCGGGTCTGACCGGACCTACGTCGCCGTCGACGGCGGGATGAGCGACAACATCCGGCGCTGCGCTCTACGGCGCCGACTATTCCTGCACGCTGGCCAGCCGGCGCTCGGACGCTCCGCCCGTGCTCGCCCGGGTGGTCGGCAAGCACTGCGAGAGCGGCGACATCGTCGTGAAGGACGAGTTCCTGCCGGCCGACGTCCGCCCGGGCGATCTGCTCGCCGTACCCGGCACCGGCGCGTACGCCCGGAGCATGGCGAGCACGTACAACCACGTGCCGCGCCCGCCCGTCGTCGCCGTCGCGCGACGGCCGGGCCCGGGTGATCGTCCGCCGGGAGACCGAGGACGACCTGCTTCGCCTCGACGTGGAGTGAACCGAAACCGTGAAGATCGTCGTGTGGATTTCTGCACCACTTCGAGCGTGCCGCAGAATCACGGACGATCTCACGACCCCGGCTGACCGGGCGGCCCCGGCACTGGCCGGAGCACCTGGCCACGTTCCGCGAATCTCGCATCATGGACGATGGACGGCGGACAGGGAGCGGTGGCCAAGACTGGCCGGCAGGCACAGCACAGGCGAAAGAGGCGACGAATGAGCACGGTGCGGGTCGCGTTGCTGGGCTGTGGCAACGTCGGCTCGGAGGTGGCGCGCGCTGCTCACCGACCATGCAGACGACTTGGCGGCCCGGATCGGTGCCCGCCTCGAGCTGGTCGGTGTTGCGGTGCGCCGGGTCCGCCGCGACCGCAGCGCAAGCGGCCTGGCTTCGGCGCTCTTCACGACCGATGCGGCCGGGCTGGTGACTCGTGACGACATCGATGTGGTCGTCGAACTGATCGGCGGTATAGAACCGGCGCGCTCGCTGGTCCTCGCGGCGATGGAGTCCGGCGCATCCGTCGTCAGTGCCAACAAGGCGCTGCTGGCCGAAGACGCGGCGACGCTGCATGCTGCCGCCGAAAAGCATGGCGTCGACCTGTACTACGAGGCGGCTGTCGGCGGGGCCATCCCGTTGCTGAAACCCCTGCGTGAGTCCCTGTCCGGCGACCGGATTCGTCGGGTGCTCGGGATCGTCAACGGGACGACCAACTTCATCCTCGACAAGATGGACAGTTCCGGCACCGGCTTCGCCGAGGCGCTGGAGGAAGCCCAGGCGCTCGGATACGCCGAGGCCGATCCAACAGCGGACGTCGAGGGCTTCGACGCGGCGGCCAAGGCCGCGATCCTGGCCGCGATCGCCTTTCATTCACCGGTCGTCGCCGCCGACGTCCACCGGGAGGGAATCGCGGAGGTGACCTCGGCGGACATCGCCAGCGCGAGGGACATGGGAGCCGTCGTGAAGTTCCTCGCCATCTGCGAGCTTCTGATGACGAGCGGTCGGTCGGCGTCCGCGTACACCCGGCGATGCTGCCCGCTCACACCCGCTGGCGAGCGTGCGGGGCGCCTATAACGCCGTGTTCGTCGAGAGCGACGCCGCCGGACGGCTGATGTTCTACGGTCCGGGAGCCGGCGGCGCGCCGACGGCGAGCGCGGTTCTCGGCGACCTCGTGACCGTCGCGCGCAACCGGCTGACCGGCGCCGTCGGCCCGGGGGCGTCGTGGTACGCGGACCGGCCGGTCGCCCGATGGGCGAGACCAGGACCCGCTACCACATCAGCCTCGACGTCGACGACCGACCGGCGTCCTGGCGGCCGTCGCTGCTGTCTTCGCCGCCCATGGCGTCTCGATCGAGACTGTCCGGCAACGGATGCACGGGCCGGACGACGCGCGAACTGGTGATCGTGACGCATCACTCGACCGACGATGCGCTCGCCGCGACCGTAGACGGCCTGCGCGAGCTTGCCGGCCGTGCGCGACGTCTTGTCGGTGATGCGGGTGGAGGGGGAATCGCCGTGACCCAGCTGTGGCGGGGGGTCATCGAGGAGTACCGCGCGCGACTACCCGTGAGCGACGCGACGCCGGTGATCACGTTGCGCGAGGGCGGGACGCCACTGGTCCCGAGTGCATGGCTGTCCGGGCATGACGGGCTGTTCGGTTCATCTCAAGGTCGAGGGATCGAATCCGACCGGGCTCGTTCAAGGACCGCGGCATGACGGTCGCGATCTCCAAGGCGCTGGAGGAAGGCGCGAAGGCGGTCGTCTGCGCGTCGACGGGCAACACCAGCGCCTCAGCGGCGGCGTACGCGGTGCGAGCCGGCATGACGCCGATCGTGCTGGTCCCCGACGGCAAGATCGCCGGGCCGAAGCTGGCGCAGGCGGTCGTTCACGGCGGCCGGATCGTCGCTGTCGACGGCACGTTCGACGACTGTCTTCGGCTCGCCCGGGCGCTGGCCGCCGACTACCCCGTTGCCCTGGTGAACTCACTCAACCCGCATCGCCTCGCCGGCCAGAAGACCGCCGCCTTCGAGATCGTCGACGACCTCGGCGACGCGCCCGACCTGCACGTGTTGCCGGTGGGCAACGCCGGGAATATCTCGGCGTACTGGATGGGTTATCAGGAGTACGCGGCCGATGGTCTCGCAAGTCGACGCCCTCGCATGTGGGGTTTTCAGGCGTCCGGAGCCGCGCCCATCGTGCGCGGAGAACCCGTAGCAAAACCCATGACGGTCGCGAGTGCGATCCGGATCGGCAACCCCGCCTCCTGGCAGCTCGCCGTCGCGGCGCGCGACGAGTCCGGAGGGCTCATCGACGAGGTGACCGACGAACAGATCCTGGTTGCCCAGCAGGAGCTGTCCGGCCGCGAGGGACTATTCGTCGAGCCGGCGTCGGCGGCGGGTGTCGCCGGGCTGGTGGCGGCCACCGCGTCCGGCCGGGTCGATCCCGGCCAGGTAGTCGTCGTCACGGTGACAGGTCACGGACTCAAGGACGTCGACATCGCCAGCGCGGCGTACGGCGACGTGCGACCTGAAGTGGTGCCCGCCGATGTCACGGCTGCGGCGTCCGTTCTGGGATTCGGATGAATCGCGCAGTCCGGGTGACGGTCCCGGCCACGAGCGCGAATCTCGGACCAGGTTTCGACGCGCTGGGGCTGGCCCTGGACCTGCACGACGTCGTCGAGGCGCATACGGTTCCGGCTGAGCCCACTGGCGCGGCCCGCGTAACAGTCGAAGGGGTGGGCGCAACGGAACTCCCCGACGATGAGTCCCACCTCGTCGTCCGGGCGGTGCACGCGATCTACGAACAGATCGGAAGGGAACCACCCGGGCTGGACCTGCGGTGTGTGAACACGATCCCGCACGGCCGCGGCCTGGGCTCATCAGCGGCTGCGATCGTCGCGGGTGTGCTGGCCGCGCGAGCACTGGTCGAAGGGGGCCCGGACGTCCTGGACGACGAAGCCGTGCTGGCGATTTGCGCGGGCCTCGAGGGGCATCCGGACAACGTCGCCCCATGCCTGCTCGGCGGTCTGACCCTCGCGTGGAATCCGGGCGAGCGCGCCAGGGCCATCCGACTGGAGATCCACCCAGACATCCGACCGATCGTGTGCGTGCCGGACCGGGCGCTGCCGACGGAGACCGCTCGCGGGCTGCTCCCCAACGCCGTCCCGCACGCAGACGCCTCGAGCAACGCTGCCCGGGTAGCCCTGTTGGTGGAGGCGCTTCGCGGCCGGCCGGACCTGCTACTCGATGCCACCGACGACCTGTTACATCAGTCCTATCGGGCTGCGGCGATGCCCGACACGGTTGCGCTGGTGACGCGACTGCGCGCGAGCGGCCTCCCGGCGGTGGTGTCCGGCGCCGGACCGTCGGTGTTGGTGCTGACCGGCCCGGCGGACTCTCCCGGTGCGGTCCGGGAGGTAGCCGCGGTGGGCAGCTGGGATGTCTACGGGATCGCCGTGGACCACGCGGGCGCGGTCGTAGACATCCTCTGACCACGCATCGCGCGCGGGCGTGTTATTCTCGGGAACGCACCGATGCCCTCCGGGCTGGTAGCCACTTTCCTCGCGCGGGTTCGTCCCGCCGCAGGACACCGTGTACCTCGCACCTCAGCACGTACGGTCGGGCCGTACCGAGGGGGACAACAACCCGCAGCGCCGTGTGCACAACGACATCCGGGGTCTAAACCCCGAAGCGTTCCACGCGCCGGTCTTCTTGGCCGGTGCCGGTCCAGGGAAGGACCTTTGAGTGACAGACACTGAACTGACCGGAGTCTCGGGCCAACCGCCCGAGACCTCCACTGACGACGACGTCGCCACCGACCGTCCGCGACGCCGGCGCGCCGGCGGGCTCGACGGAATGGTGCTCGCCGAGCTGCAGCAACTGGCCGGCAGCCTTGGTATCAGCGGCACCGGGCGCATGCGCAAGGGACAGCTCGTCGAGGCTATCCGCGCAGCGCAGGGGGGTGGATCAGCTCGTTCCGAGTCGGTCCCGCTCGACACCGGTGCTGCTGCCCAGCCTGCTTTGTCCCGTTTTGACGAAGCGCCGGCCGAGCGAGGCACGGCAGAACCGCGGTCGGATGACCGTCGTCCCCTCGAGCAAAAAGACCGGGACCGGGTCAATGCGGAAACCGTCGTGCGGGCCGAGGTGGTACCTGCCGAGCGAACTGAACCGCGCGCCGACGACGGTCAGCACGAGGTCGACACCCGCGGCCCGGACGAGCCGCAGGACCGCCGCGCCGGCGGCTCTGCTGAGCGGCGCGAGGACCAAGACAATCGGGGCCCGGACCGACGGCCTGCCAGTCAGCAGATGGGCCAACGCGACGACGACGACGATGACCGACGCAATCGTCGTCGCCGTCGTGACCGGCGCGGCAGCAACCGCGACCGTGACCGCCGAGGCAGCGGGGGCCGCGACCGGGTGGATGAACCGCAGATCAGCGAGGATGACGTGCTCATCCCGGTGGCAGGGATCCTCGACATCTTGGAGAACTACGCGTTCGTGCGGACCTCCGGGTACCTGCCCGGGCCGAACGACGTCTACGTGTCCCTGGCCATGGTTCGCCGCAACGGGTTGCGTAAGGGTGACGCCGTCACCGGCGTCGTCCGCCAGCCGCGGGAAGGTGAGAAGCAACAGAAGTTCAACGCGCTCGTCCGCGTCGACACCGTCAACGGGGCCGATCCCGAAACCGCGCAGCACCGCCCCGAGTTCGCCAAGCTGACTCCGCTGTACCCGCAGGACCGGCTTCGCCTCGAGACCGAGCCCGGCATCATGTCCACCCGGGTCATCGACCTGGTGGCGCCGATCGGCAAGGGCCAGCGAGGCCTGATCGTCTCACCGTCCAAGGCGGGCAAGACGCTGATCCTGCAGGCGATCGCCAACGCGATTACCACGAACAACCCGGAGACCCACCTCATGGTCGTGCTCGTCGACGAGCGGCCCGAGGAGGTCACCGACATGCAGCGCGCTGTGAAGGGCGAGGTGATCGCCTCGACCTTCGACCGGCCGGCCGAGGATCACACGACCGTGGCCGAGCTGGCTATCGAGCGGGCCAAGCGGCTGGTCGAGCTCGGTGGCGACGTCGTCGTCCTGCTCGACTCGATCACCCGCCTCGGCCGGGCGTACAACCTGGCCGCGCCGGCAAGTGGCCGGATCCTGTCCGGTGGCGTGGACTCCAGTGCCCTTTACCCGCCGAAGCGCTTCTTCGGCGCAGCGCGGAACATCGAGCACGGCGGCTCGCTGACGATCATCTCCACGGCGCTGGTCGAGACCGGCTCGCGCATGGACGAGGTCATCTTCGAGGAGTTCAAGGGCACCGGCAACATGGAACTGCGGCTGCGTCGTGACCTCGCCGACAAGCGGATCTTCCCGGCCGTCGACGTCGATGCATCGGGCACCCGCCGAGAGGAGATCCTGGTATCCAAGGAGGAGCTGGCCGTGATGTGGCAGCTACGCCGGGTGCTCTCGGCGCTGGACCCGCAGCAGGCGATCGAGTTGCTGCTGGACAAACTCAAGTCCACGCGGAGCAACATCGAGTTCCTCATGCAGGTGCAGAAGACGACCCCGACGCTGCTCACCACCACTCGCGACGAGGACTGAACCTGACGAACAGCCACGCAGTGATGTGTCGGTCGGGGTCACTGCGGCCGCTTGTCACACCAGATCAGCGAGTTCCGCGGTGCGCCACGATGGTCGTGTTGGACTTGGAGACCAGCAGGTCGGCGAGCCTGCTCACCGTCTGCGGCGCCTCGTCGAATTGGACGATCTCGGTGCCGGGCCGGGTTCGCAGCATCGCCAAGAGCTGGTTGCTGCTGTAGTAGCACACGACCGGCGCGCCGATGTTGTTCCAGTAGTCACCCACGGGCAGCCGCCGATGGAAGACCTTCGCCAGCGCTGTTTTCACCCAGAACAATGCGAAGACGGAGACCGCGGGAGTGAACGTCGGCTCCATGACGATGAGGTGCCCGCCCGGCTTCACCAGCTCGAGCGCATTCGACACCGCCTGGCTCGCGGCGAGGTATGACCGCCGCCGGGTCGCTCCGACGACGTGGTGCAGGACCGCCGCCATCACCGCGAAGTCGAAGCTGGCGCGGAAACGGTCGACGGTCTCCTCGTCGAGCACTGAGGCCCGGTACACCTCGGCCGCCACCTTCTGCCGGGTCAGCTTCACGCAGCGCTCGCTGATATCGAGACCGACCAGGTTGGTGATTCGCGTGGTTCGGGCGATGTGCGCGAGCACGTTGCCGGTTCCGCATCCGATGTCGATCAGGGAGACGTCCGGTGTGCTGTGCTTCCTGATGAACGTGACGGCAGGACGAAGGCGGCCAGCGCTGTAGTCGTGTGCGTGATGCTCGAAGTACTCGACGGTGGCCCGGTCGTCAGCCATGCGCGCAGAGTAGAGGCCAACCTCCGCAGGGTGTCGTGGACCGGCTGGGAATGCGTGCAGCCTTACCGGCGTTTGGGCGATTGGCCAGCGTGCTGGCACACTCGTACGTCGGTCCGGTTCACGTCTGCTGCGTATGGCAGGCGACCCGGCGCCACTTGACCGAGGAGTTCAGTTGAAGCAAGGCATACACCCCGAGTACGTGGAGACCACGGTCACCTGTACCTGCGGCAACACGTTCACCACGCGGAGCACCGCAAAGAACGGCGTCATCCATGCCGACGTGTGCTCGAACTGCCATCCGTTCTACACGGGCAAGCAGAAGATTCTCGACACCGGTGGCCGCGTCGCCCGGTTCGAGTCGCGGTACGGCAAGAAGAAGGTCGCCCCCAAGTAGCACCCTCGAGCGGGCGCCGGCTTTGGTTCCGCGCCGCCAGCGCCCATGAACATCGTCCCTAGACTTGATGTCGATCACGTTCACAACCCTGGCCGGTGGTTCACCAGGCGCAGGTCTCCGGTGAACCGCAGCGGGGCATGGTGAACGTGGTCAACGGGCAGGGAGGAGACGAGGTGTTCGAGCGGGTCGCGGACCTCGTCGCCGAACACGCCGAGCTCGAACGACGGCTGGCGGACCCGTCCGTGCACGCCGACCCGACCCTCGCCCGGCGCCTCAGCCGGCGGTATGCGGAGCTCAGTGCCGTGGTCCGCACGCACGACGAGTGGCGTCGTGCGGAGGACGACAGGCAGACCGCGACGGAACTCGCCCAGCAGGACGACGGTTTTGCCGTTGAAGCCGAGGAGCTGGCGACCCGGGCGCACGAACTGGAGCAGCAGCTGCGCGGCCTGCTCGTCCACCGCGATCCCACCGACGACCGCGACGTGATCATGGAGATCAAAGCCGGGGAGGGGGGCGAGGAGTCCGCCCTGTTCGCCGCAGACCTGTTGCGGATGTACCTGCGTTTCGCCGAGCGGGCCGGCTGGCGCACCGAGATCCTGGACGCCGAGGAGTCCGACCTCGGTGGCTATAAGGACGTATCGGTCGCAATCAAGGCGAAAGGCACCTCCGAGCCTGGCGCAGCCCCCTACGCCCGGCTCAAGTACGAAGGCGGCGTGCACCGCGTCCAGCGAGTCCCGGTCACGGAGAGTCAGGGCCGGATACACACCTCCGCTGCCGGCGTGCTGGTGCTGCCTGAAGTCGAAGAGGAAACCGAAGTCGAGATCGACCCGAGCGACCTCCGGATCGACGTCTACCGCTCGTCGGGGCCAGGTGGGCAAAGCGTCAACACAACCGACTCCGCTGTACGCATCACCCATCTGCCGACGGGCATTGTCGTGTCGTGCCAGAACGAGAAAAGCCAGCTTCAGAACAAGGAGCAGGCCATGCGCATTCTGCGGGCCCGGCTGCTCGCGGCGGCGCAGGAGGAGGCCGAGGCCGCTGCGTCGGCCGAGCGGCGCAGCCAGGTCCGCACCGTGGACCGCTCCGAGCGGGTTCGCACCTACAACTTCCCGGAGAACCGCATCTCGGATCACCGGGTGGGTTACAAGGCCTACAACCTCGACGCTGTCCTCGACGGCGAGCTCGACGCGGTGATCCAAGCTCTGGTCGACGCCGACGTCGCCGAGCAGCTCGCGGCGCGGACGTGACGGACGTCAACCTTCGGGCTGCGATCACAGCGGCCACCGAGCGGCTGGCCCTGGCGGGCGTACCCTCCCCTCGGCACGACGCGGAGGCGCTGGCCGCGCACATCCTCGGCATCGAGCGAAAAGACCTCTTCACGCGCGACATCGTCGACGAGTCGGCGTATGTCGCACTGGTCGACCGCCGCGCCGCCCGAGAGCCGCTACAGCATCTGACCAGCAAGGCCGCATTCCGGCACATCGAGCTGGCCGTCGGGCCGGGTGTCTTCGTCCCCCGGCCCGAAACTGAAGTAACGGCTGGCGCCGCGATCGACCACGCCAGCGCGCTTGATCGGCCGCTGGTGGTGGACCTCTACGCGGGGTCCGGTGCGATCGCCCTGGCGATCGCCGACGAGGTCCCCGGGGCGCGCATCCACGCGGTCGAGTCAGACGATGCCGCGTTCGCGTGGTTGCGGCGCAACGCAGCGGGCTCGGCGGTGAGCATTCATCACGTGGACGTCGACGGCTGTCTGCCTGCGCTCTCCGGGACGGTGGACGTCATCGTGGCGAACCCGCCGTACATTCCGGTCGGTGGGCAGATCCGGGATCCGGAGGTGGCTGCCCACGATCCGGCTGCCGCGCTGTGGTCCGGCCCGGACGGCTTGGACGCCATGCGGATCCTGGAGGCCAATGCGGCCAGGCTGCTCCGGCCAGGAGGCACGGTGGTCGCCGAGCACGCGGACATGCAGGCCGTCGCAGCCCCTGCCGTATTCGCCAGCACCGCCCGATGGCTCGATGTGGGTGATCACACCGACCTCACCGGTCGGCCGCGGTACGTCACCGCCCGCCGGATGGGCGACGCCGGATCGTCGGGCTAGATTCGTCGGCCGTGAGCCGCACCTTCGACTGCACCGACCCGACCGAGAGGGCCCGCGGCATCGACGCCGCCGTTCGGACCGTGCGTCGGGGCCGCCTGGTCGTATTGCCTACCGACACGGTGTACGGCATCGGTTGCGATGCCTTCAGCTCCGACGCGGTGGCCGCTCTGCGAGACGCCAAAGGCCGTGGCCGGGACATGCCAGTTCCGGTCCTGGTGGGGTCCCCAACGACGCTGGCCGGCATCTCGGCTCAGTCCGGCGGCGTTGTGACCGAACTGGTGGAGGCGTTCTGGCCGGGCGGCCTGACGTTGGTCTGCCGCCAGCAACCGTCGTTGGACTGGGATCTCGGTGACGCTCACGGCACGGTCGCGGTCCGGATGCCGTTACATCCGGTGGCCATCGAGGTGCTGCGCGAAACCGGACCAATGGCGGTCAGTAGCGCCAACCGGACCGGCCAGCCACCGGCGCGTTCCGGAGAGCAGGCACGCGAGCAGCTCGGCGACGCCGTCGACGTCTATCTCGACTCATACCCGACCGACGATGACGTGCCGTCGACCATTGTTGACGTGACCGGCGCCACGCCGCGGGTGCTCCGGACCGGCGCCATCGCTCTCGAGCTGCTGCAGGAGGTCGTGCCGGAGACCACGGCGGCTCCGGCGTCGCCGTAGAGTGGGCGAGCCGCCCACGTCCCGTCGCGATCCGGGAGTTGTCATGACCGACGCCGCCAGGCCGTCCGGGTGGCCCTTCTGGGGCCCGGACTTTGCCGCGCTGGAGGCGGAGGACCCCGAGATTGCCGCGGTCGTACTCGACGAGCTTGGCCGGCTTCGGGGTGGCCTGCAGCTGATCGCCAGCGAGAACTTGACCTCGCCGGCCGTTCTTGCCGCCCTCGGCTCGACGTTGTCGAACAAGTATGCCGAGGGATACCCAGGGCGTCGGTACTACGGCGGCTGCGCGGAGGTCGACCGGGCCGAAGAGCTCGGCATCGCTCGGGCGAAAGCACTGTTCGGCGCCGAGCACGCCAACCTGCAGCCGCACTCCGGTGCCAGCGCAAACCTCGCGGCGTATGCGGCATTCACCGCTCCGGGCGACACCGTGCTCGCGATGTCGCTGCCGCACGGTGGCCACCTCACCCACGGATCCAAGGTCAACTTCTCCGGCAAGTGGTTCGACATCGCTTCCTACGGGGTCGACCAGGAAACCGAGCTGATCGACTACGACATGGTCCGCGACATCGCCGTCGAACGCCGGCCCAAGCTGATCATCTGTGGCGCCACGGCGTATCCCAGGCTGATCGACTTCGCCGCCTTCCGGCAGATCGCGGATGAGGTCGATGCCATCCTGATGGTCGACGCGGCGCATTTCATCGGCCTGGTTGCCGGGAAGGCCATCCCCAGCCCGGTGCCCTATGCCGACGTGGTCACGTTCACGACGCACAAGGTGCTGCGCGGCCCCCGCGGAGGAATGATCGTGTGTAGGGAGGAGCACGCCAAGAAGATCGACAAGGCGGTGTTCCCGTTCAGCCAGGGTGGTCCGCTCATGCACTCCGTGGCTGCAAAGGCCGTGGCGTTGCTAGAGGCCCAGCAGCCGGAGTTCCAGACCTACGCTCGTCAGGTCATCGCGAATTGCCAGGCATTGGCCGATGGCTTGGGGGCCGAGGGTATGCGACCGGTGTCCGGTGGCACCGACACCCATCTTGCGCTGATCGACCTGCGCCCGATCGGTGTCACCGGTGCCGAAGCGGAGTCCCGCTGCGATGCTGCCCGGATCACGCTGAACAAGAACGCGATCCCGTTCGACCCACAGCCGCCCATGACCGCGTCCGGCATCCGGGTCGGCACGCCGTCGGTCACGACCCAGGGCATGACAGAAGGCGACATGAAGGAGGTCGCCTCGATGATCGCCCGCGCGGTGCGCAACGCCGACAGCAGCGCGACCGCCGAGGTCGGCGCGGCGGTGTCCGCGCTCGTCGCCAAGCACCCGGCGTACCCCCGCGGTTAGGGCCCGTGCGCGAATATCTGCTCACCCTGCTGGTCGCCGCTGGCGCTACGTATCTGCTTGTTGCGCTCACCGGGAAGCTTGCCTATGCAGTGGGGGCGGTTCCGCCGACCCGTGACCGTGACGTTCACCGGGAGCCCATCCCACGCCTTGGCGGGCTGGCCATGCTCGGAGGGCTGCTCGCCGGCATGCTCGTGGCGAGTTACCTGCCGCGGATGAGCGTGCGCGTTTTCGAGCAGTCCAACGACGCTCAGGCGCTCGTGACGGCTGCCGTCGTGATCTGCCTGGTCGGTGTCGTCGACGACATCTGGGGGCTGTCGGCGCTGGGCAAGTTCGCCGGCCAGCTGCTTGCCGGCGGGCTGCTTGTCGTGCAGGGCGTGCAGGTGTTCTGGCTGCCCACACCGTCCGGCGGGACGTTGGCGCTGGACCAGACTCAAGGAGCCCTTCTCACGGTGCTCTTGGTCGTCGGCACTGCAAACGCGGTGAACTTCATCGACGGGCTCGACGGTGCAGCAGCGGGCGTGGTGGGCATCGGAGCTGCGGCATTCTTCAGTTACGCCTATCTGCTCGCGGTCGAGGGCGGCTTTTCTCGGCTGACAACGTCGGCTCTGGTCACCGCGGTGCTCTGCGGCATGTGTGCCGGCTTCCTCCCGCACAATGTCCATCCGGCCCGGATCTTCATGGGCGACTCGGGGGCGATGCTGATCGGGCTGCTCCTGGCGGCCGGGTCGATCAGCCTGACCGGTTCGTTCCCGACGACCCCGGAAAGCGCGACGCTGCTGGTTGCTTTGCTCCCGTTGCTCCTTCCGCTAGCCGTCATCGCACTGCCCTTCACCGACCTGCTGATGGCCGTGTTCCGCCGCACCCGGGCCGGCCGTTCGGTGTTCGCGCCGGACAAGCAGCATCTACACCACCGGCTGTTGGAGATGGGGCACTCGCACGGCAGAGCTGTGTTTCTGTTGTGGGCGTGGGCCGCGCTGGTTGCTTTCGGCCTGGTCGTGATCGCCTTCGTGGGCGGCTGGACCGCACCCGTCGTCATCGGTGCGGCCGTCGTAGTCACGGTGCTCGTCACCACCGGTCATCCACGAGCCGTGTTCGGGAACGGTCGCTGATGGCCGGTATCGCCGGCGCAGAAAGAGGAGTCGCGCGACCCCAAGTCGTCGCGCGATGGGCGGCCGTCACAGTCGGTGCGGTCTGCTCGGTCGTTGGATGGTTCGCAGTCGGGGTCGACGGCGCGGTGTCCGCAGCGGTCGGAGCACTCATCGTTGTCGGGTTCTTCTGGAGCGGGACGATTCCAGTGGTGCTGACCGATCGAGCGCGGCTTGGCCCGGCAGGCGGGCTGGCCGTCCTGCTGCTCACCTACACCCTGCGACTGGCTGTGGTTCTCCTCGTCCTGCGGCTTCTCAGTCGGGTGGACTTCGTGGATCGGCGCTGGCTCGGCGGCACGATCATCGCGTGTGCGCTGACCTGGACTGCTGTCCACGTGGGTGCCTCGAGATCGACAGGTCAGAGCTGATGGAACCGGACCCGACCCCAGAGGAGTCCTCGGCCGACCAGACCCGCCGGGCCCAGAACCAGGCCTGGGATGCCTTCAGCCTGATCGCCGCCGGGGTGGCCTTCTGGGGCGGCGTGGGGTGGCTGCTCTCCGAATGGCTCGACAACCGGCTGTTCGTGATGTTCGGGATTCTGTTGGGCGCTTTTGGCGCGCTGTATCTCGTCTGGGTCCGCTACGGTAAGCCCTGATCACGAAGCCCCCCGCGAACGCGCCGCCATGCTGGAGAAAAGCAACGCGTCGAGAGAAGGACCCCGTGAGCGCCTGGATGATCGCCCTGCCGTCGTCGGAGGAGTTCCACAGTCCTGGCCCGGGCGACTTCGAGTTCCCGCCGTTTGTTGCCGGGTTCACCAAGCCGATGTTGATCATCGTTGTGGGCACCATCGTCATCGGGTTGTTCTTCTTCTTCGCCGTCCGCCGTGCGGCGCTGGTGCCCGGCAAGCTGCAGTTCGCCGCCGAGAGCTTCTACGGCTTCGTCCGCAACGGGATCGCCACCGACGCCATCGGCCGCGAAGGCATCAAGTACGTGCCCTATCTGGCCACCGTTTTCGCGTTCCTGATCGTCATGAACATCGCGGGCATCGTGCCGTTCGCGCAGTTCCCGGCAACATCGCGGATCGCCATCCCGCTGTTCCTCGCGCTGATCTCGTGGATCATCTACAACTACGTTGGCATCAAACGGCAGGGTTTCGGCGGCTACTTCAAGAACATGATGTTCCCGGCGGGAGTCCCGGCAGTCATCTATCCGCTGCTGGCGCCGATCGAGTTCCTCTCCACCGTCGTGTTTCGGCCGATCACGCTGACGCTTCGTCTCACGCTCAACATGTTCGCCGGCCACCTGGTGCTGCTGTTGTGCATCCTCGGCGGGGAGTTCCTGCTGCTGCACGTTGGCGGGCTCATCGGCTACTCGGCCGGTGCCGTCGCGATCCTGTTCGGCATCGTCATGACGTTCTTCGAAGGCTTCGTGCAACTCCTGCAGGCATATGTGTTCGTTCTGCTCTCCGCCATCTACATCGGCGGCAGCCCTGACCCACGATCACTGAGCACGACCTACCCAGGAAAGGAACACAGGATGGAAGGCAACCTGAACATGGTCGGCTACGGCCTCGCGGCCATCGGCCCCGGCGTCGGCATCGGCCTGATCTTCGCCGCCTACATCAGCGGTGTCGCGCGCCAGCCGGAGGCTCGCAGCGTGCTGCAGGGCATCGCGATCCTGGGCTTCGCGCTGGCCGAGGCGCTGGCGATCATCGGTATCGGCCTCGCGTTCGCCCTCTAGCCATGTCTGCGTTCATCGCATCGGCGGCTCTGCTTGCCCAGGAGGCGGAAGCGGAGGAGCCGAGCCCGCTGATGCCGCACCTTTCCGAGCTCATCGTCGGAGTCGTCGCGTTCGCGTTGCTGTTCTTCTTCCTGCGCAGGTTCGTCTGGCCGATGTTCGAGCGACCTTCGCCGAGCGAACGGCGGCGATCGAGGGCGGCATGAAGCAAGCGGAGGAAGCGCAGGCGGAGGCCCAGCAGGCGCTGGAGCAGTACCGCCGCCAGCTCGCCGACGCTCGCGGCGAGGCCTCCCGGATTCGGGAGGAGGCCAGAGTTCAAGGCACCGCCATCCTCGCGGAGATGCGCGAGAACGCCCAGGCCGAGTCCGAGCGGATCGCTGCTCGGGCACACGCGCAGATTGCGGCGGAGCGCGAACAGGTCGTTCGGTCACTGCGGGCCGAGGTCGGCACGCTTGCCACCCAGCTCGCCAGTCGTGTCGTCGGCGAGTCGCTGCAGGACGACGCCCGTTCGGAGCGCGTGGTCGAGCGATTCCTGGCCGAGCTGGAGTCGACGCAGCCGTCGGGCAACGGCGCCGGACCGGCCGATCGGGAGGCCTGAGTGCAGGGGCCCAGCCGGGAGGCGCACAGGGCACTCGCCGCGCGGGTCGGTGAGACGCTCGGTGGCACCGGCGACGGCGCCGCACAGCGCGCCACGTCCATCGGCGACGCCTTGTTCACCGTCGCCGCACTGCTTTGGGCCGAGCCGGCGGTGCGTCGCGCGCTGACCGACCCAGGCCGATCCCCAGACGACCGCGCGGCGCTGGCCAACCGGTTGGTCGGCGAGCGGCTCGAGCCCGCCGCCGCTGATCTGGTGGCCGCGGCCGTCCGGGAGCGTTGGGACGGTCCCCGCGACCTGATCTCGGCGATCGACGAGTTCGGTGTCGTGGCGCACCTCGCCGCTGCTGAGGCCAACGGTCGGCTGGACAGCGTCGAGGACGAGCTGTTCCGGTTCGGCCAGGTCTTGCACGCCAATCCCGACCTGCGTGCTGCGCTGCTCGACCAAGCGGCGCCGGAGCAGGCTCGACTGGACTTGGTGCGCCGGCTGCTGGCCGATCAAGCATCGCCCGAGACCGTCAGCCTTGTCGAGCACTCTGTGCTCACCTCCCGCGACCGGCGGCTCGAGCCAGCGGTCGACCGGATCATCGAACTCGCCGCCGAGCGGCGCCAGCGCCGAGTGGCCGTGGTTCGGGTCGCGTCCGCATTGAGCCCCGAACACCGGGATCGGCTGGAGAACGCGTTGGCGGCCCAGGCCGGCGGCCCGGTCCGGCTCAGCGTCGTCGTCGACCCAGACCTGGTGGGCGGGGTCAAGGTCGAGATGGGCGACGAAGTCGTCGACGGCACCGTGCAGAGCCGGATCGCCGAACTGGAGCGTCGGCTGGCCGAGCAGTGAGAATAGGAGCGACGAGCCGAGACGCAGCGAAGCGGAGTCGAGGCGGAGTGCGACCAGATGAATCGAGCGACGGGCCGAGACGCAGCGAAGCGGAGTCGAGGCGGAGTGCGACCAGATGAATCGAGCGACGAGCCGAGACGCAGCGAAGCGGAGTCGAGGCGGAGTGCGACCAGATGAATAGGACGTAGTAGCGACCCCCAGGGGAGTGACCATGACGGAGCTGACGATCCGCCCGGAGGAGATCCGCGACGCCCTCGACGAGTTCGTGCGCTCGTACGAGCCGGCTGCTGCCGCCCGTCAGGAGGTCGGCCGGGTCGCCGTTGCCGGTGATGGCATCGCCCGGGTCGAGGGGCTGCCCTCAGCGATGGCCAACGAGCTGCTCGAGTTCGAGGACGGCACCCTGGGCATCGCCCTGAACCTCGACGTGACGGAGATCGGCGTCGTCGTCCTGGGCGACTACGCCGGCATCGAGGAGGGCCAGCCGGTCCGGCGGACCGGCGAGGTGCTCTCCGTCCCCGTGGGCGATAACTTCCTCGGCCGGGTCATCGACCCGCTCGGCGAACCGTTGGACGGTTTGGGTGACATCCAGGCCGACGAGCGACGGGCACTGGAGCTGCAGGCGCCGACCGTCATCCAACGCCAAGGCGTCAGCGAACCGCTGCAGACCGGAATCAAGGCGATCGATGCGATGACCCCGATCGGCAGGGGGCAACGTCAGCTCATCCTCGGCGACCGCCAGACCGGCAAGACCACCATCGCCGTGGACACGATCCTCAACCAGCGCGACGCCTGGAAAACCGGTGACAAGTCCAAGCAGGTTCGGTGTATTTACGTCGCGACTGGTCAGAAAGGCTCGACGATCGCGAGTATCCGACAGCTGTTCGATGAGGCCGGCGCGCTCGAGTACACGACAATCGTGGCCTCTCCCGCCTCGGACTCGGCCGGGTTCAAGTACCTGTCGCCCTACACCGGCTCGGCGCTGGGCCAGCACTGGATGTACCAGGGCTACCACGTCCTCATCTGCTTCGACGACCTGTCCAAGCAGGCCGAGGCCTACCGCGCGGTGTCATTGCTCTTGCGCCGACCGCCGGGACGCGAGGCGTACCCGGGTGACGTCTTCTACCTGCACTCCCGCCTACTGGAACGGTGCGCCAAGCTCTCCGACGAGCTCGGCGCCGGCTCGATGACCGGTCTGCCGATCATCGAGACAAAGGGCAACGACGTCTCGGCGTTCATCCCGACGAACGTCATCTCCATCACCGACGGCCAGTGCTTCCTCGAAGCTGACCTGTTCAACCAGGGGGTCCGGCCGGCGATCAACGTCGGCATCTCGGTGTCCCGCGTCGGCGGGGCGGCGCAGGTCAAAGCCATGAAGAAGGTCTCCGGCTCGCTCAAGCTCGACCTTGCGCAGTACGACGACCTCAAGGCATTCGCCGCGTTCGCCTCCGACCTCGATGCCGCGAGCCGCGCCCAGCTCGACCGCGGCGCCCGACTGGTCGAGCTGCTCAAGCAGGGCCAGAACGCCCCGGTGCCCGTGGCCAAGCAGGTCGTCTCGATCTGGGCGGGTACGACTGGTCGGCTGGACGACGTGCCGATCGAGGACATCCGCCGCTTCGAGGCGGAGTTCCAGGACTACGTCAGCCGCGATCACAGCGATCTGCTGGACTCAATCGGCTCCACGGGCCAGATCACCGACGACGACACCGCGGCTCTCGAGGACGCCGTCGACACGTTCAAGCAGCAGTTCGTCACCGCGTCCGGCCAGCCGCTGGTCAAGGACGAGCCGGTCGCGGCGATGGGTGAGGGCGAGGAGGATCTCACCAAGATCCGGCGGCGGCATCGCACTGCCAACGAGGTCCGGGAGGCGGCCGCTCCCGACGCGCCAACGGCGTGACGATGGCAGCCGAGGTTGTGGAACCGAAGGGAGGTCGCTAGCCGATGGGAGCCGAGCTACGGGTGCTCCGGCGGCGGATCCGCTCCGTCGAGTCCACGAAGAAGATCACGCGGGCGCAGGAGCTGATCGCTGCGTCGCGGATCATCAAGGCCCAGCAGCGGGCGGAGGCGGCCCGCCCGTACACCCGGGCACTGGTGAGCGCGCTCGAGGCGGCCGCGGCGACGGCCAAACTGGACAATCCGCTGCTCGAAGGCATCGGTGCGCCGCAGCGTTCAGCAGTGCTCGTCGTCACCAGCGACCGCGGATTCGCCGGTGCGTATTCGGCGAACGTCATTCGGCAGAGCGAGGCGCTGTCCGGTCTGCTAATCGAGGAGGGCCAGCAGGTCGTTCCCTACGTCGTCGGTCAGAAGGGCGTCACCTGGTTCCGCTTCCGCGGCCGGGAAGTGGCCGGCGAGTACACGGGCTTCACCGGAACGCCGGCGTACACCGACGCGCGCGAGAATCGCTGACGACGTGCTGGCGGCCATCAACACGCCGACCGAGGAGGGCGGCATCGACGAAATCCACCTGGTGTCGACCCATTTCGTCAACATGGTGACTCAAGAGGTCCGCGCCCGGCGGCTGTTGCCGATCGTCGTGGAGGACGTACCCGAGCCGCTGCACCGCGCCGAGGCGGGCGCAGTCCGCACGAGCGAAGGCGTGAGCGGCAGCGAGACCGACACGGCGGCGGGCGGCGGTGGTGACGAAACCCTGCCGCTCTACGAGTTCGAGCCCTCGTCGGACGAGGTGCTCGACGCGTTGCTGCCGCAGTACGCCGGGAACCTCATCTACACCGCGTTGCTCGACGCGGCGGCGTCGGAGTGGGCGGCCCGTCGACGGGCGATGAAGTCGGCGACCGACAACGCCACGGAGTTGCAGCAGAACTACACCCGGCTGGCCAACCAGGCCCGCCAAGCCGAGATCACCCAGGAGATCAGCGAGATCGTCGGCGGCGCGGATGCGCTCGCCACGGCGGCCGCGGGGAGCGAATGATGACGACCACGACTGACACCACCAGCGCAGCGGAGACGACGAACGGCGCCGTCGGGCACGTGACCCGGGTGATCGGGCCGGTCGTCGAGGTCGAGTTCGCCGGCGAACAGATGCCCGGGATCTACAACGCGCTCGAGACAGAAGTCGAGCTGCCCGAGGAGGCCGGTGGGAACCGGCTGCTCACCTTCGAGGTCGAGCAACACATCGGCGGCAACGTGGTGAAGGCCATCTCCATGCAGCCGACCGACGGGCTGGTCCGGGGCGCGTCTGTGCGCGACACCGGCGGACCGATCACGGTGCCGGTCGGCGACGTCGTCAAGGGCCATGTCTTCAACGCCCTGGGTAAGCCGCTGGACATCGCCGAGTCCGAGCTCGACCTCAGCGAGCGGTGGGCGATCCACCGCAAGCCGCCGGCGTTCGACCAGCTCGAGGGCAGCACCCAGATGATGGAGACGGGGATCAAGGTCATCGACCTGCTGACCCCCTACATCCAGGGCGGCAAGATCGGCCTGTTCGGAGGTGCCGGCGTCGGCAAGACGGTGCTGATCCAGGAGATGATCACCCGCGTGGCCCGGAACTTCGGCGGCACGTCGGTGTTCGCCGGCGTCGGCGAGCGGACCCGCGAAGGGCAACGACCTCTGGGTCGAGATGCAGGAGGCCAACGTCCTCAAGGACACCGCCCTGGTGTTCGGTCAGATGGACGAGCCGCCGGGCACCCGGATGCGGGTGGCGCTGTCGGCGCTGACGATGGCCGAGTACTTCCGCGACGTGCAGAAGCAGGACGTGCTGCTGTTCATCGACAACATCTTCCGGTTCACCCAGGCCGGCTCCGAGGTGTCGACGCTGCTCGGGCGGATGCCGTCGGCGGTCGGGTATCAGCCGACCCTGGCCGACGAGATGGGCGAGCTGCAGGAGCGGATCACTTCGACGCGCGGGCACTCGATCACCTCGATGCAGGCGATCTACGTGCCCGCCGACGACATCACCGACCCCGCACCGCATACGGCGTTCGCGCACCTCGACGCGCGGACCGTGCTGTCGCGGCCGATCTCGGCGCTGGGCATCTACCCGGCGGTGGACCCACTGGACTCGTCCAGCCGGATCCTCGACGCGCTCTACATCGGCGAGCAGCACTACCGAGTCGCCCAGCGGGTCAAGGAGATCCTGCAGCGCTACAAGGACCTGCAGGACATCATCGCCATCCTCGGCATCGACGAGCTGTCCGAAGAGGACAAGATCACCGTCAACCGGGCGCGGCGCATCCAGCGCTTCCTGTCCCAGAACATGTTCGCCGCTGAGGCGTTCACCGGCTCGCCTGGGGTGTTCGTCCCGCTGTCGGAGACGCTGGAGTCCTTCGACGGGATCTGCAAGGGCGAGTACGACGACCTGCCCGAGCAGGCGTTCCACATGGTCGGCAACATCGAGTCGGCTCAGGAGAAGGCGAAGACGCTCGCCCAGTAGGGCGGGCTTCTGCGGTCGTCGGGGCGGGGAGCGTAGTTCGCGAGGCCAATCCATGCTGTGTTTTTCACGGTCTGCTGTTTACGTGTTCCCGGGCTTCGTTCTTTAGCCTCGCGAACGAAGCCTTCCCGCCCCTCCTTCCCGCGATTCGCCACTCCTGCCCAAGGCGTTGTGGGATTCGTGGGGCTATGGCGCCAGCAAACTCACATGGATCATCCGAGCAGCGCCACTAATCCCACAACGACGGGACGTGGTCATTTCACGGGAGGGAGCGCCGCTCGCGCGGGTGAGGGTGGCGGGCCGGTATTTCTGGCGCACCCACGAATTACGTCCGCTCGAGGAGTGCCTGTGGCAGGTGAGCTGCGCGTCGAGCTGGTCGCGGCCGACCGGAGGGTCTGGTCCGGCGAAGCGACCATCGTCATCACCAGGACGACCGAGGGCGACATCGGGATCATGCCCGGACATGCCCCGGTGCTGGGGCTGCTCGTCACCGGCCCGGTGACGATCCGCAGCACGGATGGCGAAGAAGTGATCGCCGCAGTCCACGGCGGGTTCCTCTCGGTTGCCGACGACGTCGTCTCCATCCTGGCCGAGGTCGCCGAGTTGTCCGACGAGATCGACGTCAAACGGGCCGAGGCAGCCTTGGCCGAGGCCGGCGAGGACGCCGATGCCGTCCGCAGAGCGGAGACCCGGCTGCGCGCCGCTCGGGGCCCGCTGAGCAAGCCGGCACGGGAGGGCGTTGGCGATGGGGTGCTCGAATGGGTCGCCGTCGTCGTCGCCATCCTCGCCGTCGTAATCGTCCTGGCCCTGGGCGGGCTGTTCTTCCGCCGACGCGTTTTGCAGCGCGCAGGCGGCTTCGACATGTGTCTGCGGGTCGGGCGCAACGGCTGGGGCGGCGGCTGGGTCTTCGGTGTCGGTCGGTACCACGGCGACGACGTGGAGTGGTTCCGGACATTCAGCTACGGAGCCCGGCCGAAATGGTCGTCGCGGCGCGCCGACCTCCACGTCGTCGATCGTCGACCGCCGGATCCGGAGGAGGCCTTCGACCTGCCTGCCGACCACATCGTGCTCGTCTGCCAGGTCGCCGACCGGTCGCTCGAGGTGTCCATGAGCGAGGCCGCGTCGATGGCGTTCCTGGCCTGGCTGGAGGCGGCGCCGCCCGGGGGGCACCTGGTCGCGTAGCAGCGGCGCCACGACCGGCTCGGCCCGTGCGGATGGCAAGATGCCCCGATGGACCGATTCCGGGTGACCGGTGGGACCTCCCTGCGTGGGGAGGTTCGCGTCGCGGGCGCCAAGAACAGCGCGCTCAAACTCATGGCGAGTGCGCTGCTCGCAGAAGGCCGGACGACACTGCGAGACGTCCCAGCGATCACCGACGTCGACTACATGATCGATCTGTTGCGCCGCCTCGGTGCCGACGTCGTTCGGCGAGATCGGGGCACGGTGGTCGTCGACGTGCCGGCTCAGGTCAGCTTCGCAGCGCCGTACCACCTGGTCCGACGGCTGCGAGCGTCCATCTGTGTCCTCGGTCCGTTGCTCGCGCGGTGTCGGAGCGGCCGACGTCGCCTTGCCGGGCGGCGATGCGATCGGGTCTCGCGGGCTGGGGATGCACCTGGCGGGCATGGAGAAGCTGGGCGCGACAGTGGCCGTCGAACACGGCTTTGTCGTCGCGCGGGCACCGCGTGGTCTGCGGGGGGCAAGTATCTGGCTGGACTTTCCGAGCGTCGGAGCTACCGAAAACCTGCTCACAGCGGCCACGCTGGCAACAGGCACCACGGTCATCGACAACGCCGCCCGGGAGCCCGAGATCGTCGATATGTGCCGGCTGTTGACCCGGATGGGTGCCAAGATCGACGGCATCGGCACGTCGACGCTACGGATCGAGGGCGTCGAGACGCTCACCCCCACCGAGCACACGACGGTTCCAGACCGCATCGTGACCGGTACCTGGGCGATCGCAGCGGTGATGACTCGCGGTGACATCACGGTGGTGAACGGACGTGCCGACCATCTCGAGATCGTGCTGGACAAGCTTGCCTACGCCGGGGCCACGATCGACACCGCGGACGAGGGACTCCGGGTCGCCATGTCCGGCCAGCCACTGGCGGTCGACGTCGTGACCCTTCCATACCCGGGATTCCCGACCGACCTGCAGCCCATGGTGGTTGCCCTGAACGCCGTGTCACAAGGCACGGCGATGGTCACCGAGAACGTGTACGAGGCCAGGTTCATGTTTGTCAACGAACTGGCCCGGCTCGGTGCCGACGTCCGCACCGACGGGCATCACGCCGTCGCGCACGGACGGCCTCGGCTGTCCGCGGCGCCGGTCGTGGCGCCGGACATCAGAGCCGGTGCAGGCCTGGTGCTCGCAGGGCTGGTGGCCGAAGGCGAGACACTGGTCTCGGCCGTGCACCACATCGACCGCGGGTACCCGGACTTCGCCGGTGAGCTCAACTCACTCGGAGCTCGGGTCATCCGGGAACCGGACCCCGATCACTACGAGGACTGATGAGCGTCGACACCGAGGACCACACTCCCCAGGGCGTCGCTTCCAACGGTGGACGATTCGCGGGCCTGCTCCGGCCGTGGACGTGGCCGTTGTCCCGCTCGGGCTGGTGGCCTACCTCGTCGTGTTGGCCACCTACATCGTCCGGGTCGGTGTCCCGATCGACCGAATCGGACAAAGCATCTGGATCGTGGCCGGGATCATCGCGGCGCGGCTGGGACGGCCGCTGCGTGAGCACGTGCGGGCAGTCCTCGACTGGCTGCCGCTGATCGGCGCGCTGATCCTCTACGACCACACCCGGGGTATTGCCGACACGTTGGGTATTCCGATCCGGGTGCTGGAGCTGGTCGATCTCGAGCGGCTGCTCTTCGGCGGCGTCTTGCCGACCGCCTGGCTGCAGGAGCACGCTTACGACCCCGGCAACCCACACTGGTGGGACGCCGCTGCGGCGGTGGTCTACGTCACGCACTTCGTGCTGCCCTGGGCATTGGCAGCAGTGCTGTACGTCCGATCCCGGCCGGTGTGGCTGACCTATGTGCGCCGGGTGGTGCTGCTGTCGTACGCCGGTCTGGCCACCTACATCCTGGTCCCGGCCGCCCCTCCCTGGTATGCGTCGCGGTACGGCTTCGTCCCGGATCAGATGGATCGGATCGCCACCGACGGCTGGTCCGTGCTCGGCCTGCGCAGCGCCGGCGTGCTGGCTCGACCAGGCGCAGGCCGGTTCCAACCAGGTGGCTGCCCTGCCGTCGCTGCACGCGGCGTTCGCCCTGTTGTTCAGCATCACCCTGTGGGTCCTGGTGCGGAATCGGCTGCTGCGGGTGCTGATTGCCATCTATCCGATCGCCATGGCGTTGACACTCGTCTACGGCGGCGAGCACTACGTCATCGACGTGCTGTTCGGCTGGGTCTACGTCGGCCTGGTCGTGCTGGTGTCGATCGCCTGGCAGACCTGGCGGTCAACTGCCGTCGATCACGCGTCGGACGACGTCCCGGGCGCGACTCGGCGTCCTCGGGCCAGACCATGATCTGACGACCGCTCCGGTCGACGGTGACGGTGAACCGGATGCCCGCGGCGGTGAGGGCCGCGCGGACCGGCTCGAGCTCCGCGGCGGTTCTACTGGCGGCGACGGGTTGGAGCAGGCCGTACTCGGGCTTCGAGGGACTGACCAGGGAGGACCCGCGCGCGAACGCCCACCGGACGATCAGCAGTAGCGTGCCCAGCAGCAAGGCGACCGCCAGCGGTCCCAGGACATACGTCGCGTTCCCCGTGCCCGGCACTCCTTCAGTGTGCCCACTGGAGCGAGTCCGGCACCCGCCAACTGGCTGAAAGAAGGAGTCGTCACATGTCGCAGCGAGTTGCTGTCGTCGGCGCGGGCCTGATGGGGTCCGGCATTGCCCAGGTCGCGGCGCTGGCCGGCTGGCAGGTCGTGCTGCGAGACATCACCGACGACGCGCTCGCCCGTGGGATCGCGGGGATCGAAAAGAGCACGGCTCGCCTGGTCGAGAAGGGCCAGCTCATGGCCGACGACCGGGACACCGCGCTGACCCGGATCACTACGACCCGTAACCTCGACGACGTCGGCGAGGCCGACATCGTGGTCGAAGCCGTCTTCGAACAGGTCGAGGCAAAGCACGAAGTGTTTCGTGAGCTCGACGCCGTTTGCCGGGCCGATGCCGTGCTTGCCACCAACACCAGCGCGATCCCAATCACCGCAATCGCGTCGGTGACGAACCGCCCGGAATCCGTCGTGGGCACCCACTTCTTCTCGCCGGTACCTGTGATGGAGTTGTGTGAACTGGTCCGAGGTCGGCGCACGACCGACGCCACCCTGTTGACGGCCAGGGCGTTCGCGGAGTCGCTCGGCAAGACGTGTGTCGTCGTCAACCGCGATGTTGCCGGCTTCGTCACTACGCGGCTGATCAGTGCACTAGTGGTCGAGGCCGTGCGTCTGTACGAGTCGGGCGTCGCTTCCGCCGAAGACATCGACACCGCATGCCGGCTCGGATTCGGCCACCGGATGGGCCCGCTCGCGACCGTCGATCTGACCGGTGTGGACGTGCTGCGCCATGCGACGTTGAACATCTACGCGGAGACGGGCGACCCCAAGTTCTTCCCGCCCGAGACACTGACCCGGATGGTCGCGGCCGGGCAGTTGGGCCGGAAGTCGGGCCAGGGCTTCTACACGTACTCGTGAGGATGGTCACACGCAGCGGCTGAGCAAGTTACCGGCAGGTAAAGTTCGAGCATCGCAGTCCCGCCGGGAGGCACGATGCGCGAGCGGCCGTGGCTGATGCGAACCTACGCGGGACATTCGTCTGCGGTTGAGAGCAACGCGCTGTTCCGCCGCAATCTTGCCAAAGGGCAGACCGGCCTATCGGTGGCCTTCGACCTGCCTACCCAGACGGGATACGACCCGGACCACGAACGAGCCCGCGGCGAGGTCGGCAGGGTCGGTGTGCCGATCGCGCACGTCGGCGACATGCGAGCGCTTTTCGACGGCATTCCGGTCGAGCAGAGCAACACCAGCATGACCATCAACGCGACCGCCATGTGGCTGTTCGCCCTTTACCACGTAGTCGCGGAAGAGCAGGCGGCCGACGTCACACGGCTGCGCCGGCACCACCCAGAACGACATCATCAAGGAGTACCTGTCCCGCGGGACCTACGTATTTCCGCCAGGTGCATCGCTGCGGCTCACCACCGACCTGATCACGTACACGGTCGAGCACGTTCCGCGATGGAACCCGGTCAACGTGTGCAGCTATCACCTACAAGAAGCTGGCGCCACGCCGGTGCAGGAAGTCGCGTACGCGCTGTGCACCGCCATCGCGATCCTGGACGCTGTTCGCGACTCGGGCCAAGTGTCCTCCGGGCGGTTCCCGGACGTCGCCGGCCGGTTGTCCTTTTTCGTCAACGCCGGCGTCCGGTTCGTGGAGGAGATGTGCAAGCTGCGTGCTTTCGCGCAGCTGTGGGACGAACTGCTGGCCGATCGTTACGGCATCGCGGATCCCGATCTCCGGCGGTTCCGGTACGGCGTGCAGGTCAACTCGCTCGGGTTGACCGAGGCGCAGCCGGAGAACAACGTGGCGCGGATCATGATCGAGATGCTGGCCGTCACCTTGTCCAGACGCGTGCGGGCGCGGGCGGTTCAGCTGCCGGCGTGGAACGAGGCACTGGGCCTGCCGCGGCCCTGGGATCAGCAATGGAGCCTGCGGTTGCAGCAGGTGCTCGCGCACGAGACGGATTTGCTCGAGTACGACGACCTGTTCGACGGATCCGCCGTCGTCGACGAGCAGGTCTCTCGAATTGCTGCCGACGCCCGAGCGGAGATGGACCGCGTTCAGGCGATGGGAGGTGCCATCGCGGCGGTCGAAAGCGGATACATGAAACAGCAACTGGTCGCCGCGCATGCCGAACGACGCCGGCGGATCGAGTCCGGCGAGGACAAGGTGGTTGGCGTCAATTGCTTCACCGAAACCGAACTCTCGCCGCTGACGGCCGAGCCCGGCACCGCGGTGCAAACTGTCGACGCCGCCGCAGAGGCCCGCGCGGCCGAGGCGGTCCAGAACTGGCGGTCCAACCGAGATCACGACGAGGTAGGGGAGGCGCTCGAATACCTGCAGTCCGACGCGAAGTCCGGCGTCAACCTGGTGCCGGCGACGCTCGCTTGCGCTCGGGCCGGTGTGACGACGGGGGAGTGGGCGGGAGCGCTGCGGGAGGTCTTCGGCGAGTACCGAGCTCCCACCGGGGTGGGTTCGGCGATCACGGCTGCTGCGGGCCCGGACATCGCAGCGGTGCGGGCCGCGGTGCGGGCGACCGGCCAGCAGCTCGGCAGCCGGCTGCGGCTACTGGTCGGAAAGCCGGGCCTGGATGGTCATTCCAACGGCGCCGAGCAGGTGGCTGTGCGAGCGCGCGACTGCGGGTTCGAGGTCGTCTACCAAGGCATCCGGTTGACGCCGGCAGAGATCGTGGCGGCTGCCGTTGCCGAGGACGTTCATTGCGTCGGCTTGTCGATCTTGTCCGGCTCGCATCTGGAGCTGGTGCCCGAGATCCTCGGCGGCCTGCGGTCGGCAGGAGCGGCGGACATCCCGGTGGTGGTCGGCGGGATCATTCCAGCGGCCGACGCAGCGGCACTGCGGAAGCTGGGCGTGGCGGACGTGTTCACGCCCAAGGATGTCGGCCTGACCCAGATCATGGGCCGGATCGTCGATGTGGTCCGAGCGGCGCACGGATTGCCGCCATCACCAGGCGAGTAGGTACGTCACCAGGCGTGCAGGCCTCGGCGTCGCGTGCAGGACGGGTTCGGCGTCTCCTGGCAGCTGAACCTCGTGGCCGGCTGAACCGGCTCAGCCCCCGCTCTGAGCGTCGAGAAAGTCGAGGGTGACCGCCGCGAAGAGGGGCGAGACGGCGAGGTTGTAGTGGGTCAGGCCGGGCAGGATCGCGAGCGCGTGTCCACCCGTGGGCCGGCCTTCGCCCATCCAGCCGCCGTCGCGGAGGCCGCCGTCGAGCAGTTTGAAGATCTCGACGTAGTGGCTCGGTGGTGCCATGTCGGCGTCGGCGGCGACGATGAGCGTGGGCACCTGCAAGCCTCGAACCTCCTCGCTGAAGTCGAAGTCCTTGCCCATCGACTCGCCCATCTTGTCCAGCAGCCGCCCGAAGTCTTCGGGATGCGGCGCGACCCGCTGGTAGAGCTGGTACATCGGGGTGTCTTGCATGAATGGAACCGCCGCTGCGTTCACCTGGGCTTGCTGGGCGAGCATTTCGGGCGGAATCGCATCGCGCCGGACGTTAGCCGAGGCGCTGACGAGCTTGCCCACCTTCTCCGGGTACTTCACCGCAGTGAAGAGCGCAACGCCGCCGCCGAGCGAATAGCCGACGATGTCGGGCTTCTCCAGCCCGAGGTGGTCGATGAGCGCCGCGATGTCGTCGGCCATCAGCTTGATGTCGATCGGCCGGTCGATGTCCGCCGTGCGCCCGTGCCCTTGTAGGTCGACGGTGATGACGTGGTGGCGCTCCGCCAGCGCTGGGAGCGTCGGCCCGAACATCTCGCCGGATCCGAGCCCACCGTGCAGCAGGATTACCGGTCGCCCCGCACCGTGGGTCTCGTAGTAGAGGTTGATGCCGTTGACCTCGGCGTACTCGCCGATGCCTTTCGTCTTGGTCGTCCGGTCGGTGGTCACGTGAAGCTCCTCCTGTCAGCGTTTGTCGTTGTGATGCTATTGAGACCTGGCCCGCTCGCTAAACGCATCGGGCTTGGACCTCGTCATCGACCTGAGGCAAGACTGAGGACAGGCTCGTGGGCTTACGTGTCGGCGCCCTGCGTGCCGTCACGGTCCCACGGGTGGACCTCGACGCCGCCGAGCGTCGCCTCGATGTACTGCGCCGCCAGGTCGGGCGAAGGGCAGGAACGGCACTGCCAGCGACGTCAACGGCAGGCACGGCGCCCACAACACGTCGGCGACCTCGCCGGCGCATTCGCTCGCCTCGCGGACCAGCGCGGTTTTCCCCGCCCCAGCCTCACCGGAGACCAGCAGTGCGCCTCCATTACTTCGGACGGCTTCATTCACGAGCCCGAAACGACGTCGATCTCGCCGGCACGCCCCACCAGCGGCCGGCGGGCCGAACCGGCCCGGTCCGCCACCTGATCGAGTCTGCCACCGCCGCACATCGCACGGCGCCGGACATGAGCGGCGGCGATCCCGAAGACGAAGGATTAGACCTGCCATCGGGGGTCGGATCCGATGGCGCGGCACTGCGTGGAACACCACATCGACGCCTCAGTCGGCAGTCATGAACCGCACCCAGCGCATCGCCCGTCGCTCCGCGGCGGATTGCCGTTGTCGCGGCTGATACGTACCGAACATGTCAACCGTCGGGCTGATCACCTTGCGCGACGCGGAGGCCGCACGGAGTACTGGCGGAGACGATCTGAACGCCGAGATGCACCACGAAACGTATGCCCGTCAGTCGCGCGCTTCGCGGCAGATTCAGTGCGCTTGCAGTAGCGGCATCTGCGCGCGGTGCGATGCGAGACTGCGATCGTGGAACTCGTACCAAGTCGGGCTGAGCATCGACCGGCGCTCGAGGCGTTCCTCCGGGAGTGGAACGCGCTGTGGGTCGCGAGATGCGGCGTACTGGTCGACTCGCTGGATCACCCGGCCGTGTTGGCATGGTCGGAGGGCGACCTGACAGGTGTGGCCACGTACGTGATCGATGGAGACGGTTGCGAGCTCCTGACGCTGCATACAGCGACCCGGCTCATCGGTGTCGGTTCCGCACTGCTCGCTGAAGTTCAGGACATCGCCAGCGCCGCAGGGTGCCACCGTCTGTGGGTGGTCACGACGAACGACAACCTCGAGGCGCTTCGGTTCTACCAACGGCGCGGGTTCCGCCTGGCGCTGATTCGCCCGGGTGCGGTTGACCGAAGCCGGGAACTGCTCAAGCCCGAGATTCCCACGTCGGGAGCGTATGGCATCCCGCTTCGAGACGAGCTTGAGCTGGAGATGGCCCTCACCCAGCACTGACCAGCGCGTCGGTCAGCTCAGTCCCGCAAGAGGACCGCTCGAGTCGCGCTGTCCGCGGCTACTTAAGACTTCTCCCAGGATCGGTGTCTGGCCAGACTCGGTCCAGGTGCCCGGCGGGACGCTCTCATTCCGCGGCTGCCCACCGGTGTCGTTGGTGTGGTTCTCACATGGCTTGCGATCTCGCCGGGCGCCGCGCGAGGAGAGGCTGGAAAGGGGTCTGTTCTGCTCGAAGTAGCGGTGCCCTCCTTGCTGACAACACATCGGTTCGGCAGAGGAGGCGCGCCGCATGGGCGTGATCATCGGGATGGACCCACACAAGCGATCGGCCACGATCGAGGTCATCGACGACCGCGGTCAGGTGCTCGGGGTGGGAAGGTACGGCACCGACAAGGCCGGCTACGCCGAGATGCTGAAGGCCGGCCGCAGGTTCGACGACAGGATGTGGGCGGTGGAGGGCTGCAACGGGATCGGCAAGCACGTCGCGCACCGGCTGGTGCACGACGGGGAGGTCGTGGTGGATGTGCCGGCGAAGCTGTCCGCGCAGGTGCGGGTGTTCGCCACCGGCAACGGCCGCAAAACCGACCCGGTGGATGCGCATTCGGTCGCCCAGGTCGCGCTGCGGACTCCGAACCTGGTCCGGGTCGAGGTCGACGACGACCTGGTGGTGCTGGGCATGCTGGTCGACCGACGCGACGAGCTTGGCCGGGCGCGGACGCAGACGATCAACCGGCTGCACCGGCTGCTGTTGGAGCTGTTCCCTGGTGGGGCAAAGCAGTTCCTCTCCTCGCATCAGGCGCGGGCGTTGATCGCGACCATCAAGCCCCGCGATCTCGTCGGGAAGACCCGGCGCCGCCTCGCGGTCGAACTGATCATCGAGCTCGAGGGAATCGACAAGAAGATCAAGGCCATCAAGAAGGAGCTCACCAAGCTGGTCGAGGCCCGCGGTTCCGAGTTGATGACCCTGCACGGCATCGGACCTTCCGGCGCCGCCCGGCTGCTCGCCGACGTCGGCGACATCCACCGGTTCGCCGACCGCGACAAGTTCGCCTCCTGGAACGGCACCGCCCCGCTAGATGCCTCCTCCGGTGACCAGACTCGGCATCGGCTCTCTCGGGCCGGTAACCGGCGGATCAACCGAGCCCTGCACATCATGGCCGTCGTCCAACTCCGCAACCCCACCGAAGGTCGCGCCTACTTCGACGCCAAGAAAGCAGCCGGCAAGACCTCGATGGAAGCCATGCGAGCCCTCAAACGACGGCTCTCCAACGTCGTCTACGCCCAGATGGTGGCCGACCAGAAACGACGAGAGGCGACGGGCCCGGGAGGGCACTCGGGGACGACTCTGCAATCCAGCGTGACCGACCTGACCCCGGACATCGGCTCTTCGGATAAGCCACTTCCCGGACCCGCCACCAGCCAGCCTAAGACCGTGCTCCCCAACATGTCTTGACACAAAGGGGAGCCATGTCAGTACGCCGAGATGGGCACTCTGTTGCGGTGACCGTTCCGAGTCGCTCGAAGACGGAAGCCGAGGTTACGGCCCAGACTGCTCACATGAGCGATTTGAAAGAGCCAAGACCGCACTGCGGCACTATCTGCAATCCAATCGCGACGCGCTGCTGTGGAAGCTAGACGGCCTCGGCGAACGTGACCTCCGCATGCCCCGCACGCCCACCGGCACGAACCTCATCGGCATCGTCAAGCACGTGGCCAACGTCGAGATCGGCTACTTCGCCGACACCTTCGGCCGTGAATGGCCGACGCCGGACGAGCGGATCTCGGACCAGGATTTCGAGGCCGACCCGCAGGCCGACTGGTACGCGACCGAGAGCGAAACCTGCGACGGCATCATCGACCTCTACCGGCGAGTGTGGACCTTCGCCGACGCGACCATCGAGGAGCTGCCGCTCGATGCGCTCGGCCGAGTGCCGTGGTGGACGGAGGATCGCAACCCGGTCACCCTGGAACGCACCATGGTGCACGTCATCGTCGACCTGGCGCGACACGTCGGACACGCCGACATCCTCCGCGAGCAGATCGACGGCGCGGTCGGCCTCCGAGCCGAGGTCTCCAACCTCCCGGAGCAGCAGGACTGGCCGGCGTACGTCGCCAAACTCACCGCGCTCGCCGAACGGTTCTGAGTCGTCACCCGGCAGGTCAACCCAACACCGACCACAGCATCAAGCTTTGTTGACACATGTCGGATATCGCGACGCGCTGTCATCGGCACGTCCGGTAGTCGCCGTCACGTTCCGGCCGCAATGTAGGCGGCGAGGATGTAGTTGGGATGCCGGTCGAGGTTCATGCGGGCGCGGTCGGACCTCATCGTTGTTCTCGGTCAGCATGCGTGCAGCGATCCCGACGATCGCGTTCGTCACCGGCACCAGCCCGCGCAACCGGACAAGCCTGTCGTTGCGGGGAAGTCATTCGTTCCTTGGGCGGCGCCGCTGGACACGGCCAGTCCGTACCATCTCCGGTTGGGGTGGCATGAGTTGGCTACGGAGCCTCAACCTCAGATGAGTCTCGCCGCCTCCGGAGGTCAGAACGCACATGGAAGCCAAGAACCTTGCCGACTTGTACGGACTGCCGCTAGTGGATTGGCAGCGAGTGGAGGCGCGCCTGGCCGGCCCTGAGCAGCTGGCGGGCAGCGGCGGTCACGACAACCGCTGCTGGTTGGCCACGACGAACCCCGATGGCAGCCCCCACCTGACCGGCCTGGGCCCGCTATGGGTGTCCGGCCTCTTCTACTTCACGACTGGCGAGGCGACCCGCAAAGGGCGGAACCTGGCGAGGGACTCCCGATGCACGCTGGGCGTCTCGACCGACGACTTCGACCTCGCGGTGGACGGAAACGCTGCCTCGGTCGACGCCCCCGATGTCGTCGCGGAGATGGCCGCGCGATGGGCCGCCGGAGGGTGGCCGGCCAGCGTCGATGCGAGCGGTATCGCGCTGACGGCGGAGTACAGCGCGCCGTCAGCGGGGCCGCCGCCGTGGCGGGTCTACCGGCTCACACCCCGGCAGGCAACGGTGGTGCTCGCCGCCACACCGGGCGGCGCCACCCAGTGGCGGTTCTGACCAATAACGGCGCAGTCACACCTTCCGTATCCGCTCACGGCGGCATGAGGCGTGCGTCCGGTCCTCGGCTCAAATCGTGCGGCAACGCAGGCACGGGCGCGCGGCGTGTCGGCTGTGTGCAACGGTGAGCGCTGGGAGGGCGACAGGCGGTGGCGGTGGGTGCGTTGGTGCCAGCTCACCGTGTCGGTCCTTGTCGTGTCATCGGCCACGGCGCGGCCGGGCTGGCGCTCGTGTTCGCGTCGAGTTCGGGCGAATCACCGGCCTGGCGTGGGCAGGATTCCCCGCTCGTAGGCGTGCGTGACGGCGGCGGTGCGGTCGTCGACGCCGAGCTTGGCAAAGATACGCAGCAAGTGGGTCTTGACGGTCGCCTCACCTATGGAGAGCGCGTGGCCCACCTCGGCGTTGGAGAGTCCCCGGGCGACCTCAGCCAGAACCTCGGCCTCGCGTGGGGTCAACTGTTCCTGACCAGGACTGCGCAGGTGGCTGACCAGCCGGGCGGCGACCGGTGGTGCGAGCACGGTCTCGCCACGAGCGGCAGCGCGCACAGCCGAAGCGAGCTCCAACCGTGGGGTGTCCTTGAGGAGGTAGCCCGTCGCGCCGGCCTCGACGGCGCGAATGATGTCGGAGTCGGTGTCGTATGTCGTCAGTACCAGGACCTTGATGCTCGGATCCGCTGCGACGATTCGTGCGATGGCCTCGGCACCGTTGACGCGGGGCATCCGCAGGTCCATCAACACGACGTCGGGCCGCATGCGGCGTGCGACGACCACGGCTTCCTCGCCGTCTCCGGCCTCACCGACGACCTCGATGTCGTCCTCGGCAGCGAGCATGCCGGCCAATCCCGTCCGCACGACCGGATGGTCGTCGACGATCAGGACGCGCAGTGCCACGGACGGCAACGCTAGTCCGTTGTCAAGGGCTCCAGTGAATTACGGCACCAGAACCCGCACCGACGTCCCACCGCCGACGATGCTGGAGATCTCGAGCGTGCCGCCGACCTGCTCGACCCTGGACCGCATGCCCCGCAATCCATATCCGGTGGCTGCGAGTGGATCGAAGCCTCGGCCGTCGTCTGCGACCTCCAGGGTCGCGCTGCCGGGGCCATCCGGCGGGAAGCTCAGCGTGACCCGCACGGCCTTGGCCGCGGCGTGCTTGCGCACGTTGGCGAGCGCCTCCTGGGTCGCGCGAAGCAACACCACTTCATAGTTGGCAGGCAATGAGCGGGGCCGGCCATCGACAGTCATCTTCGCCGGCAGCCCGGTCTCTTCGCCGAACCGGGCAACCACACGCTCGACCGCCTGAGTCAGGCTGGCGTCGAGCAGATCGGCCGGTCCGGTCGCGCCGACCAAGGCCCGTGCCTCGGCCAACCCTTCGCGAGCAGCCTTCTCGATGAGGGCCAGTTGTTGGCGCGCCGCCTTCGCGTGAGGCGGCACCGTCACATCAGCGGCCCGGCTCAACGTCAGGATGCTGGTGAAGCTCTGCGCGAGCGTGTCATGGATCTCCCGGGACAGGCGCTCACGCTCGGCGAGCACACCGCGAGCGTGCTCTGTTGTGGCGAGTTCCGTCCGGGTGCGCTCGAGCTCGTCGATCAGCACGGCCCGCCGCTCGGCCTGCTTGATGATTCCCGTGATGAAAAGACCGAGCAGCAGCGCCAGACCGAGTTGGAGCAGCATGGACGGCAGCACTTCGACGACGGCTTGGCGATCCCAGCCGCCGAGACCGATCTCGATCACGGCGAGTCCAGCGATGACGACGCCCGTTGCGACGACGGCACGTCGGGTCGAGAGGAATGCCCAGATCTGCGGGAACAACATGAACAGCAAGACGTACTCGGGTCCGCCCCAGTCGTCGGAGGTGCCGCGGCTGACGATGACCAGGCCGTAGAAGCACCCCCATGTCAGTGCGACCTGGACCAGTGACACCGTGCCGCAGTCCTCGCCGAGCAGATTCCGCCCGCGCAGGAGGTAGCTCGCCGTCATCACAGCCAGCAGAGCGAGGGCGACGAGCTTCGCGCCAACTGTCAAGTCGTCGCGGACGACAGTGAACACGGCTACCAGGGTGAGCAGGCCGAGGTAGACGGCGGTCCAGCCGATCCTCGACCGCACCCAGAAGTTCTCCAGGTCCGCGACCGAGCCGCGGCCGGTGAGCGCCGAATCGGTCATCCGGCGTCCCGACGTTGCCACCGGAACGTCCGGATGCAGACGACGAGCCCGACGATCAGCCATACCGTCAGGATGAGGGCGGTCAGGCCGTGCTGCCAGGAGCCGGACACCTCAGCCGCCTCGAACTCGGGTGGGAGGAACACCGAGCGCATCCCCTGTGCCGTCCATTTCAACGGGAAGATCGAGGCGATGTGCTGCAACCAGGTCGGCAGGTCGTTGAAGGGGAAGAAAACGCCCGAGATGAACTGAAGGATCAGCAGCGGTGCCGTCACAACGGCAGGAGCGCTTCGTCCTGACTTTGGAACCGAAGAGAACGCGATGCCAAGAACCGTCCCTGCCGCCGTGCCCAGCACGAAGACCCAGGCGAAGGTCAGCCAATTCGACGGCTCTGTGGGGAGCGGGACCCGGTACACCAGCGCGGCGAATGCGAGCAACAGCACGGTCTGAGCGACGGCCGTGATGAGCACCATGCCGATCTTGCCCAGGAAGTAGGAAACCGGCGGCATCGGCGTGCCCCGCAGCCGCTTGAGCGTGCCGTCGTCGCGCTCGAGCGCGATGGTGATCGCCAAGGTCTGGAAGCTGACGAGAAAGATCCCGGCGGCGATCATCCCGGGTAGGAAGTACTGCGCGAAGTCGATCGGGGGGCCGCCACCGACTGACGACTCCTCGCCGCCGAAGACCACGGAGAAAATGCCCAGCATGATGATCGGGAACAGGAAGCTGAAGATCAACGCGTCCTTCTCCCGGAAGAACGTCCTGAGTTCGAGTCCTGTGCGGGCGGCTCCCAGCGAAAGCGCCACCGACGTCGATCCGATCGCGGCCGTACCGCGGCTGACGGTCTGGTCTGTGCGCGTGGTCATGACAGCGACGCTCCGTTGGTTGTGCCCGATGCTCCGATGAGCCGCAGATAGACGTCTTCGAGGCTGGGGCGGGTGATCGCCAGATCGGGTATCTCACCGGGGAGGCGCGCTGCCAGTTCCCGCACGATTCGGGTGGGCTCGGCGGTGACGATCTGACGGTGTTCGCCGTCCTCGGTCCAGCCGACGGTGGCCTGGCTGTCGGCCCGCCCACCGAGCCGTTGAGGCGTGTCGAGCGCGACGATTCGGCCCTGGGCGATGATGCCGACCCGATCCGCCAGGTGCTCCGCCTCGTCGAGGTAGTGAGTGGTCAAGATGATCGTCGTGCCGCCGCCGGCCAGAGAGTCGATGAGGTCCCAGAATTCGTGGCGCGCCTCCGGGTCGAAGCCCGTCGTCGGCTCGTCGAGGAACAGCAGTTCGGGCCGGCCGAGGATGCCGAGGGCGACGTCGAGCCGCCGGCGCTGGCCGCCGGAGAGATGTCGCGCTCTGGTCCGGCGCTTGTCCGCGAGCCCAACGGCATCGATGACCTCGTCCGGGTCGCGAGCGTCGGGGTAATAGTGAGCGAAGTGGCGGATCAACTCCCCGACGGTCAGCTCGTCGTGACCGCCCGTGGTCTGCAACACGATGCCGATCCGGGATCGCCAAGCCGCCGTCGGCCGGCCTGGATCGACACCCAGCACGCTGACCGTGCCGGCGTCGCGTCGTCGAAACCCCTCCAGGATCTCGACGGTCGTAGTCTTACCGGCTCCGTTCGGCCCCAACAGGGCGAACACCTCTCCGCTGCCGACCGCGAGGTCGATGCCGTCGACCGCCTGGGTTTCGCCGTATGTCTTGCGGAGGTTTTCTACCGCGATCGCGGTGTGGTTCGTCGCCATGCGTCAAGCCTGGCGGACGCGCCACACCTGTGGACAGCATCGGTCGATGGGATTTGCCGTCCACCGACCGGTGGACCCAGCTCGTCGTTGTGGGAACCGATCAGCGGCGGATGTCGGACATGGCCTCGTAGTAGGCGTTCGAGTCCGGCCGGTAGAGCAAGTACAGGATCACCGCTGCGAGCGCCGCGGAGATCAGGTTGAAGACCAAGACGAGTCCGGTGGACTGCCCCCTGAACAGGCCGAACAGGGTCAGCACGATGTTGAGCCCCCCGAGGACGGTGGCGACGATTCGAGCCCAGCTCTTGCCACGGCGGTTCGACTCAGCCATCCACACCCACAGCAGGATGCCGAGCACGCCGAAGACGATCGCCAGCGCGATCCCGAAGGCCACTCCAGCGTCCAGCTCGTCCGCGGTGAAGTCCGGGTTGATTTCTGCCAGCCGTTCGCGCGCCGAGTCCACAGTCAGCAGGCTCATCACCAGCCCCAGCGCCGACAAGGCCGCGCCGGCGTACATGATCTTGACTGCAGTCAGGATCGACGAGGGCGGCGTTGGTTTCGGGCGCTGCTCGCCGTACGGCACCGGCGGCGGCATGGCTGGCGGCGGGTAGGCGGGCGGTTGGCCGGACGCCATGTCAGTGGGGCGTTCGAACCCAGTTTCAGCCGGTGGTCCGGCTGCCGGGCCATTCGGCGGCGGGGCGGCCCAGGGATCGGCCGCTGGTTGTTCGGGCTCGGGCTGGTCCAACGTGGGTTGCTCCGGCTCGGGCTGGTCCAACGTGGGTTGCTCGGGCTCGGGCTGGTCCAACGTGGGTTGCTCCGGCTCGGGCTGGTCCAACGTGGGTTGCTCGGGCTCCGACTGGTCCAACGTGGGTTGCTCGGGCTCCGACTGGTCCGGCCGGTCCGCGGGCGTTCCCCAGGGATCCGACGGCGGAGTAGTGCTCATGACTTGACGGTCCTTCCATCACTGCACCGGCGTCACACCATAGAGCAAGGTCACCCGGGCTGAAATGGTCACCTGCCGACGCTGCCCGTCCCCGCTGCGTAAAGGCGTTGGAGTCCTTGCGATAGAGCAGCCACAGAATCGCGCCGGAGAGCACGATCGCGGTGATGTTGATGACCACTCCGAAACCCGTGGTCTGCGCCAGGTTGTATGCCGTCAGCACGACGTTCAGTCCGAACAGCACTGTGGCGACGATTCGCGCCCACGCTTCGCCTCGACCGTTTGCCTGGGCCATCCACAACCAGAGGCCGACCGCGATCAGGCCGATCACGATGCTGACACCGGTGGCCATGTCGACGGCCCGGTCGATCTCCTGGGCGCTCTGCTCCGGGTCCTCTTCTATCAACTGATCCCGCAGCGGGCCACGCGTGGCAATGGCGAAGAACATGGCCAACAGGGACAGGCCGGCGCCGACGTACATCAGCTTCACGGCGGCCAACAATGACGTCGGCGGCGCAACCCCGGGACCGACATCAGGCATGGTGGGCGGTTGCGGGTCCGGCGGTTCGGCGGGCGTCGTCATGGCAACACCATCCTGGCGGTTCGGCTGGCCTACGGTCGAGTTGTGACTGCGATCCACGAGCTGACGGCGCTCGAACTCGCCAGCGCCGTCCGGAACAAGGATGTCTCGCCAACCGAGGTTCTCGAGCACACGTTGGAGCGGGCGGACCGGTTCGGCGAGCGAGTTGGCGCGTTCGTCGCGCTGACGCCGGACCTCGCCAGAGACCAAGCGCAGCGGGCGGATCGAGCCGTGCTGGCAGGCGGTGAGATACCGCCACTTGCCGGCGTGCCTTGCCCCATCAAGGACCTCGCCATGGTCTCCGGCGTGCCCTTCGCTGCCGGAAGTGCGGCACTGGCCGGCACGGTTGCACCGGCAGACGACGGCGTCGTCACACTGCTGCGGGACGCAGGAACCCTCATGGTCGGCAAGACCACCACGCCGGAGTTCGGGCTGCCCTGCTACACCGAGCCAGACATCGCATGGCCGGCTCGGTCACCATGGGACCTCGCCCGCTCGGCCGGCGGTTCCAGCGGCGGGGCGGCTGCCGCGGTCGCTGCTCACATCGTCCCGGTCGCCCACGGAGTCGACGGCGGCGGCTCGATCCGGATTCCGGCAAGCGCCTGCGGACTGGTGGGCCTGAAGCCGACGCGCGGACGGGTAAGCCCAGGACCGCTCGGGGTCGACGGAGCGGGACTCGCCGTTTCAGGCGTGCTCACCAGAGACGTGCGCGACACGGCCGCGTTGCTCGACGTGCTGGCCCGCGGCTGGCCGGGCGACGTGCACGTGCTGCCCGGTCCGGCGACGACGTTTCTCGATGCGTGCGAACGAGACCCCGGCCAGCTCCGGATCGGCGTCCTCGACGACCCCGGTGATCACCGAGCTGGCGCAGAGTAGACCAGCCGTGCATGGACGCGGTCAGCGAGACGGCGTCGCTGCTCGCCGAACTCGGCCATGTCGTCGAAGAAGCCCCCGTTCCCTTCCCGGCGCAGCGGTGGGCGTCCTTCGAGGCGCTCTGGTCGGTGCTGGCCGCGACGGCGCCCGATCCCGCCGGAGAAGGAGCACCTGCTGGTGCCGTATACGCGGTGGCTGCGCGCAAAGGGCCGTGGGTTCTCCGGTACGTCGAGTACGCCGAGGCCTTCTCCGGCGTACAGCGGACGACCCGCGAGGCTGCGGCGTGCCTGGGCGGTGTTCGACGTGATCGTCTCGCCGACGCTCGCCCGGCTGCCGGCGCTCGTCGGCGAGCTGCGCGACGACGACGACCCGGCGGCCGACTTCGCCGCGCAGGTGGAGTACACGCCGTGGACCAGCGTCTGGAACCTCACCGGCTGGCCGGCGATCAGCCTGCCGTTGCACCGGGTAGAAGTCGACGGGGCCACACTGCCCGTCGGCGTCATGCTCGGTGGACGGCACGGGTCGGAGGAAACGCTGCTCTCGCTGTCGGTCCAGCTCGAACAAGCTCGGCCGTGGCGGGATGCGTTCAGGAAGGTCGCAGATGTCCCACGGCCATGAGCTCGCGTTCGGCTACTTCCTCATCCCGAACGCCGCCGATCCGCTGCTCGAGACGGCCCGCGAGGTCGAGCGGCTCGGCCTCGAGTACGTAGCGGTTCAGGACCACCCCTATCAGCGGCGCTTCGCCGACACGTTCGCCTTGATGTCGGCCATTCTCGCGACAACAGCGTCGTTGCGGGTCTTCCCCGACGTCGCCAACCTGCCCCTGCGACCACCTGCCGTGCTGGCGAAGACCGCGGCGACACTCGACGTGCTGTCCGGGGGCCGGTTCGAACTCGGCCTCGGCGCCGGTGGATTCTGGGACGCGATCGACGGATACGGCGGGGCCCGCCGCACGCCGGGCGAAGCGGTCGACCAGGTTGCCGAGGGCATCGAGGTGATCCGGCGGGTCTGGAGCGGGGAACGCAATCTCCGATTCGAGGGCGACTACTACCACCTCCGCGGTGTTCACTCCGGGACCGGTCCCCGTGCACGACATCGGTATCTGGATCGGTGCGGGCGGCCCCCGGTCACTGCGGCAGACCGGCCGAATCGCGGACGGCTGGGTGTCGTCGATCCGACCCGATTCTCTGTCCAAGCTGCGGGAGATGAACGCGCGCGTCGATGAGGGGGCAGCCGAGGCGGGCAAGGAACCGTCTGCCGTGCGCCGGATCTTCAACGTGAACGGCGTCATCACTGATGGCCGGTCGGACGGGTTCCTCCGCGGGTCAGCCGACCAATGGGCTGACGAGCTGGCGGCGCTGGTCGCCGACCACCGTGCGGACACGCTCGTCTTCTGGGGCGGCGGCGATGGCGACGAACTGGAGCAGCTCCGCCGCTTCGCCGAAACGGTCGTGCCGATGACGCGAGCGCGAGCTCGGGAGTAAATCCGTCAGCGGCGGCGGGAAGCCTGTCCGGCGGTGCGGTCGCGAGCCTGAGCTCGCAGCGCACGCTCCATGTCGGCAAGACCTTCCACCACGAGCCGCCGCGGCGCCGGCCGGACGTCTGTTCGTCCAGCCAGCCGCGGATCGTCTCGGCGATCTCCGCATCGGCGAGCAGCCGCGGGAACAGTCGCACGATGATCGTCCTCGCCGTTTCCGTCGTTCGCTCGGCCCAGAGTCTCGGCACCGCGTCCAGGTAACGGCCGACGAAGGGCCGGACCAGTTCACGATGCTCCGGTTGGTGGAAGCCATCGGCCGTCGATCGCAACAGCGCGTTGGGTAGTTCGTCGGACTCCACGGTTTGCGCCCAGGCGTCCTCCTTGGCCTGCTCCGAGGGCCGCGCTGCGAGCGCGTAGGCGGCCTGCCGGCGCCCGGTCGCTGTGTCGTCTCGAGACAGTTCGGCGTCGATGTACGCGTCGCCGGCAACGCCCAGGATGACCAACCGGTGTACCAGGGTCCAGCGCAGATCGGTGTCGACCTTCAGGCCCGGCAGGATCTCCCCGCCGTCGGTCGTGTCGAGCAGGGACCACAGGTCCTCCACGTGCTCCGGGCTGGCGGCGACAGCCGCCCAGGCTCGGGTGGAGGCGAGCTGGGAATCGCTACCGGGCTCGGCGACGTCGGCCAGCCGGCGCAGTCCGCTGGCCCAACGTGCGGAGAGCATCAACCGGTCGTGTGGGTCGGCGTAGAGGTCGATGGCGGTACGCCCGGCCGCCAATACCGTCTGCACAACAGAGATGTCGGTTTCTCGTCGGACGCCACCGAGCACGAGTTCGACATAGTCACGGGCCGGCAGCTCGGCGTCGCGAAGCATGTCGGTCGTGGATGTCCAGCACAGGGCTCGGGCGAGGGACGAGGACAGCCGACCGATGCTGCGGATCACCGTTTCGCGGGAACGGTCATCAAGCCGGATCTTGGCGAAGGTGAGGTCGTCGTCGTTCACGAGCATCAGGTCGGGTTGACGCTCGCCGACCAGTTCGGACACCTCAGTGCTCTCGCCAGTGATATCGAGCTCGACTCGCTTGCGCCGGACGAGTCCGTCGGGTGACTCGTCGTAGAGGCCGATCGCGATCCTGTGATCGCGCAGCGTGGGATGTTCGGGGGCGGCTTCCTGCAGCACCGTCACAGACGAGTACGTGCCGTTCCCGACATCGACCTCCGGCCGAAGCGTGTTGACGCCGGCTGTTTGCAGCCACTGCTCTTCCCACGCAGACAGGTCGCGGCCACTCGTCTTCTCCAGATGAGCAAACAGGTCCGCGAGCTCGGTATTGCCCCACGCGTGCTCGGCGAAGTACGCGCGTATCCCGGTGAGGAACTCGTCCCGGCCGACCCAGGCAACCAGCTGCTTGAGCACACTGGCGCCCTTGGCGTAAGTGATGCCGTCGAAGTTGACCTCGACGTCCTCGAGATTGCTGATATCGGCCGAGATCGGGTGTGTCGACGGCAGCTGGTCTTGCCGTAACGCCCACAGCTTCTCGGAGACGGCGAAGGTGGTCCACGCCTCTGTCCACCGGGTCGCCTCGGCTTCGGCCAGGACACTCGCCCAAGTGGCGAACGATTCGTTCAGCCACAGATCGTCCCACCAGCGCATCGTCACCAGATCCCCGAACCACATGTGCGCCATCTCGTGCAGGATCGTCTCTGCGCGGCGCTCGTATGCGGCGTCGGTGACGCGGCTGCGGAACACGTAGTCCTCGTGGTGCGTCACACAGCCGGCGTTCTCCATCGCACCGGCGTTGAACTCGGGTACGAACAGCTGGTCGTACTTGGCGAACGGATACGCAAGCCCGAAGACCTCCTCGAAGAACCCGAATCCCTTGCGGGTTACGTCGAAGAGCTCGGCGGCATCCAGATGCTCGGCAAGCGATGCCCGGCAGTACAGGCCGAGCGGGACCGTAGCGTCTTTGCCGGTGTACTCACTGCGGACGACGTGGTACGGGCCGGCGACGAGAGCCGTCACGTAGGTGGACAGCCGCGGCGTCGGCTCGAACACCCACTGCCGGGCGGTCTCCTGGTTCTTGACCTTCGTCGGCTCCGGCGTCGGCGAGTTGGACACGACCTGCCAATCGGCCGGCGCAACGACGGTCAGTGCAAACGTCGCCTTGAGGTCCGGCTGCTCGAAGCAGGCGAAGACCCGGCGGGCGTCGGGAACCTCGAACTGGCTGTAGAGATAGACCTCGCCATCGACCGGGTCGACGAACCGGTGCAGGCCTTCCCCGGTGCGCATGTATGCGGCCTCGGCGACGACCCGCACCTCGTTCTGCGCCTGCAATCCGGCCAGCTGGATTCGCGACCCGTCATAGACCGACGACGGGTCGAGTGGGGATCCGTTGTGGACCACCTCGCCGACCGTCGGCGCGATGAAGTCCAGCCAAGTGCCCGCTCCTTCCTCGGCGCACCGGAACCGCACGGTGGTGGTGGACCCGAACGTCTTATCCCCCGTGGTCAGGTCGAGTTCGATCTCGTAGGCGTCGACCTCGATCAAGCCGGCGCGCTCACGCGCCTCTTCGCGGGACAAGTTGGTACCTGGCATGCGCTCGATCCTGGCAGATGCTTCGCATGCGGCGCTGGCAGGATGACCGCATGCGCATCCACGTGGGGTCGGACCACGCGGGCTTCGAGGTCAAGAACCAGTTGGCGGAACGACTGCGTGGATCGGGTCACGAGGTCGTCGATCATGGGCCGTTCAGCTATGACGAGGACGACGACTACCCCGTGTTCTGCCTCCGCGCGGCAGAGGCAGTCGCGCACGACGACGAGAGCCTTGGTGTCGTGCTGGGCGGATCGGGTAACGGCGAGCAGATCTCGGCGAACAAGGTGCGGGGTATTCGGGCCGCGCTGGCCTGGACCGACGACACCGCCCGGCTGGCGCGTCGAGCACAACGACGCGAGAGTGATCTCGGTGGGCGTACGGATGCATCCGTTGAACGACATCGTGCGGTTTGTCGAGATCTTCCTCGCGACGCCGTTCTCAGGAGACGGCAGGCATGCTCGGCGGATCGCGATGCTCACCCGGTACGAGGAGACCGGGGAGCTTCCTCGTCTCGCCGGCGATCCTGCTGGTTGAGCTCGGCCATCGTGGCGTCGTCGGGTCTGGAGACGTCGCGGGCACGCAGCGCCCCGGATACGCCTACCTGGGACCGGCGATCGACGTGGTCCAGTCGCCGGGCCGGTACCTTGCCGCGGCTGGTCATGCTTGAGACGTTACTCGGGCCGTCCACCCTTCTGCGAGACGCGGTCCGACGGCTACTGTCGCTGCGTGAGGGGCGGGCGTCGGCGCTGGCGAGACCGCGAACCGGTTGCGCTGGCTGCGTTGGTGCTGTTGTGCGTCGTGATCTATCTCGCCCAGTACGAATACCCGGAGTCGGTACCTCTGAGCATGTTCGTCGTCCCGATCCTGCTCGGCGGGTACGTGCTCTCCCTGCCCACGCTGTCCGTGCTCATCGGCGTCATCATGGTGGCGCTGGTTGGGCAACTGTGACGTATGGGCTCGACCAGTTCTTCGTCGGTGCGCTGTCGTCATCACGGTCGCGACGCTGGTCGTGCTCGGGGCGGCCAGGTCGAAGGCCCGGCTGGGGGTCCAGCCGGTCGTCGGCGGCTCGATGCTCGTCGACCTGCGTGATCGGTTGAGCGCCCAGGGCGCGATGCCGGCCTTGCCCCGCGGCTGGGAGGCGGAGGTCGTGCACCGCTCCGCCGGCCGGGAGAGCTTCTCCGGCGACTTCCTCGTCGCCGCCCTGTCGGCGAACCGGCTCGCCCTCGAGGTCGCGCTCGTCGACGTCTCCGGCAAAGGGCTCGGGGCGGGGACAAGGGCGCTGTTGTTGTCAGGGGCCTTCGGCGGCCTCATCGGTTCGGTGCCGCCTCCGGAGTTCCTGCCAGCCGCGAACGCGTACCTGCTGCGGCAAGAGTGGGACGAGGGATTCGCGACTGCCGTGTATCTCGTCGTCGATCTGGACACTGGCGCATTTGAAGTGCGCTCTGCCGGTCATCCACCCGCCGTGCACTTTCGCGCCGGGTCCGGCCGTTGGGGAACCCTGGAAACAACCGGTGGCCTGCTCGGTGTGTTCGAGAAGGACGAGTACCAGCCCGCAGCGGGCCATCTGTTGCCCGGCGATGCGCTGCTGCTCTACACCGACGGACTGGTCGAGAGTCCCAACCGGGACTTGGCCGATGGAATCGACAAGCTGCAGGGTGAGGCGGAACGCCTAGTGGCCCAGGGGTTCCGGCACGGCGCTCGCACGCTCATCGACGCCGTCGCCGAGTCTGATCAGGACGATCGCGCGCTGGTGCTGATCTGGCGAAGGTAGGGGCACCCCTACTGTCATCGGTCGTGCGGCGCGTCTCGGTCGTGGGCAATACCGGGTCCGGCAAGACCAGGCTCGCGAAACAGCTCGCGGCCCGGCTCGGGGTGCCGCACCTGGAGCTCGACGCGATCTTCCACCAGCCCAACTGGACGCCTTTGCCAACCGACGAGTTTCGGGCGCGGGTTGCCGCCGTCGTTGCGGACGACGCATGGGTGGTCGACGGCAACTACTCGTCCGTGCGCGATCTGGTCTGGCAGCGGGCCGATACCGTTGTATGGCTCGACGTCCCTCGCGGCACGGTCATGTGGCAGGTCGTCGCACGGACGCTGCGCCGAATGGCCAGCGGTGAGGAACTGTGGAACGGAAATCGCGAGCGATGGCAGTTCTGTTCGCACAAGGACGAGTCGATCATCGCCTGGGCATGGAGCAACCACGCCAAGTTCCGGAATCGTTACGCGGCTGCGGCCCGGGACCCGGCAGTACGGACACCTGGCCTTCATCCGGTTGGCCTCCCGGTCCGAGATCGACCGGTTCGTCAGATCTCAGTAAGGACTGACGGTTGGGCCCTTATGCCAATGGTCCGGACAACAGCCTGCGGGGAGCCGCGACGGACTCCCGACGCCGTACCGGCATAGGGATCCGATGTTCGGCGGCATCGGCGCCGCCCTCGATCAGCAGCTCCACCGCCCGCTTGCCCATGTCATAGTGCGGCAGTGCGAGGCTGGTGAGCGCTGGTCTGAGCCACGGCGCCAGGAAGGAGTCGTCGAATGAGACGACCGAGACGTCCTCGGGCATCCTCAGTCCTGCTTCAGCCAGCGCTTCGTAGGTCCCGAGAGCCACTCGGTCGTTGAGACAGATGAGCGCGCTCGGCTGGCTTCTCGTGGCGAGGAGTTCGCAGACGGCTGCGTGCGCGAGTACCGGCTCCCACCCACATACCAGAACGCCGGAGAGTCTGACGTCCGCCGCGGCCAGCGCTTCGTTGATGCCGGTGACCCGTTCCCGCCCAGCGAACAGATGGGGTGCAAGCTCGCCGACGATGAAGATGCCGTCCCGGTGACCTGCGTCGAGGAGGATCTGGGCTGCGTCCCGGCCAGCATTGATCTCATCGGGGATGACAGCCGGTACCGGCGGCGCTGCCCGCGGTGCAGTTCAGCAGCACCAACGGCTGGTCGGACAGTCGGGCAGGGACCTGGACCTCATGGGTGAACATCGCCGCGTAGATGAAGCCGTCGACCTGGCGGTCGAGCATGTCCCGTATCAGCTGGTCCTCGGCGTGCGGATCGCCGTCGGTCTCGACCACGAACAGCATGCGGTCCATAGCCAGTGCCGCGGTGACGGCGCCACGGATGACATCGCCGGCGAACGGCTCAGCTGCGATCGTGTCCGACACCAGGCCGATCGTGTGCGTGACGCTCGTCCGAAGCCCGCGCGAGATTCGGTTCGGCCGATAGTCGAGCTCACTCGCCGCGCGCAGGACCCGGTCGCGAGCGTCGTCGGATATCCGCATGTCGGCCTGGCGCCCGGTCAAGACAAACGAGGCCGTCGACCTCGACACTCCGGCGCGTTCCGCGACCTGTTGTAGCGTGACCCGACTTGGGCGCATCTTGCCAGTTTGACACGTGGTCTGGATTCACTCGTGACTCTGAACTCCCGCTCACCCACAAGCGGCAAACCGGATTACCGTTGAGGTTATGACCAGCCGTGAGCCGATGGTGCCGGAGCCGATCCCGGACTCTCAGCTCATCCAGTATGGGCCGATCCCCAGGCCGTCGGGTTTCGCCGTGGCATCGCTCGTGCTGGGCATCATCGGGCTGTTCCTGTCCTGGTTCACCTTCGGCATCCCGTCGTTGCTCGCCGTGATCTTCGGCCACGTCGGCGTTTCCCGCGTACGGCGCGGCGTCGCAGACGGCAAAGGCATGGCCATCGGCGGCATGGTGCTGGGCTACCTCGTCATCGCGGTGTTCGTGCTCGTCGTCGGTTCGCTGATCGCGATCTTCTGACCGAGGACAATCGCCGCCGGCTCGATCACCATCCGTGCGGCCGGCCGATTCGTATGAGTGTGCAATGCAAAGGCGCGCCCCTACGGCCTTGGGCCACGGCGCGCGGAGGCGCTCTCACGTCGACAGCTCGCGCTCGAGCGGGGTTCGAAAGCGCGGGGTCACCCGAACCGGGCCTATCCATTCAGCTAGCCGTGCGGCCGAGCTCTCGATCTCGGCGGTGACATCTCGGCCGACGTCTTCGAGCAGCCGGTAGGCGACCTCACCGGTTTGTCGTTGTGCCCAGCCACCGACGATCCGCCCGTCAGCCCAGACCGTCGGCCCGATGTTGCCCGACCGGTCGAACAGTGCAGGACCGTGGGGCCCGAGATACCACGACCGCTCGGTCCAGCCCATCGCGGTCGGGTCGAGCGCGGGTAGCAGTGCGACCCAGTGCTCTGGTGAGTCGGCCGGCTCGAGATCGTCGGGTAGCACCAGCCCGGTCTGACCCTCGAGATCGACCTCAACCGGCCCGATCGAGGCAAGGGCATGCTTTACCTGGCCGGCGGTCCACCCCGTCCACCACTTCAGATCGGCGACCGTGCCCGGCCCGAACGACTCCAGCCATCTCCGCACCAGCTCCACCCGGGAGTCCTCGACCGGCAGCTCGGGCATCCCCCCGGGCAGCCAGGTCTGCGCCGGCGACCAGTGGTACTGACTGCTTGTCCAGGATCCGCGGGGGCGACCCCGGACGATGCGGCCCTCGGCGGCCAGCATGAACAGCACCCACGTCGTGATGTTCTGCTTCGATGCGTAGGCCTTGCCCTCGGCCACTAGCAGTTGCGTGCGTAGACGCGGCTCGTCGGCGGAAAGCTGCGCCCCGGTTGCCTCGCCACGGGCGGCCAGCGCCTTCTCGGTGGCGTCCCCTACCTCGCGCAGCCAGGCGCCATCGCCGACGCCACGTTCGGTGAGCAGCTTGGTGTAGGTGCGCCGCTGTCGGGCGGCGATTTCGTTGGTGCACGCCGCCTGGACCACCGGCGCCAGCTCGACCGGCACTACGAACATGGTCCGGCGCATGCCGAGCATCCGGATCAGGGATCGCTCGTCGTAGAGCGCATGCTCGATGGCGGCGACGTCGACCGGAGCAGTCCGAGCATGAACCGAGATGAAGACTGACGCCGGATCGGTTGAATGCAGCGCGACGACCCCGCGGACTGCCTGAATGGGATCAACTGCTGGCAACGCGAGGTGGTGCCGGACGGCCAGCCGAGCCCGCCTCTGCTCGATACTCATCCGTAGCACGAGAGTTTCCTACCATCAGGCTCGGACAGCAGCGTGTGGTCATCGAGGAGCAAATGTGGGGCCGTTGGAGCGGGTCGCCGTCGTCGGGGGCGGGATCATCGGTACTGCGGTGGCGCGACGGCTGCTGCAGCTGCGACCGGATGCCGAGGTGCTCCTGCTGGAAAAGGAAGACCGGCTCGCTGCTCATCAATCCAGCCACAACAGCGGTGTGGTGCATGCCGGCATCTATTACGCGCCGGGCTCGCTCAAGGCCACGCTCTGCCGTAGGGGAGTCGGGCTGCTCCGGGCGTTCTGCGCGGACCGCGGCCTGCCCTACGACCGATGCGGCAAGCTCATCGTCGCCTTGGACGAAGCCGAACGAACTCGGTTATACACACTGCACGAGCGCGCCGTCGCCAATGGCGTGCCAGATTTGCGGCTCGTGCATGGCGCCGAGCTGACCGAGATCGAGCCGCACGTGCGCGGGCTTGCTGGGCTGCATTCCCCGGACACGGCCATCGTCGACTTCGCTGCTGTGACCAGGGAATTGGGCGCCGACGTGGAGAAACTCGGCGGCGTTGTTCAGCTTGGCCACGAAGTCCTCGGCATCGATCAGGATGATCGGAGCGTGGTCCTGCGAACCAGTCACGGCGACCAGAGGGTCGCCAGTGCCGTGCTCTGCGCCGGCTTGCACTCCGACCGGCTGGCCCAACTCAGCGGCGACGACGCCGAACCGAGAATCGTGCCGTTTCGTGGGATGTACTTGTTACTGCGGCCGGAGCGCCGACATCTTGTCCGCGGGCTCATCTATCCAGTCCCTGATCCGAGTCTTCCGTTCCTGGGCGTTCATCTGACTCGCCGGGTCGACGGCGAAGTGCTGGTCGGGCCCAACGCGGTGCTCGCGCTGGCCCGAGAGGGCTACCGCGGACGCGACCTGGACCTCTCGCATGTGACCCGGACCATTCGGAGCCCTGGCTTCCGCAGACTCGCGGGACGGCACTGGCGTACCGGCATCCGTGAGGTCGTCGGCGCGACGAGTAAGCGGGCCTTCGTGCGAGACGCGTGCCGCTACGTACCGGAGCTGGCGATCCGCGATGTCCTCCCTGGACCGGTCGGTGTACGAGCCCAGGCGATTGACCCCGACGGCTCGCTGGTCGATGACTTTCGCATCAGCCGACTCGGGCGGATCACCGCCGTCCGCAATGCACCATCGCCCGGCGCAACGTCGTCGTTAGCCATCGCCGAGTACATCGTCGACGCCCATCTCGGCTGAGCACGTGTTCGGGCCGGACCCTGTGGCAGGCAGACCTGGAATAACACGGCAGCTCTCGAGAGAGCTTCAATGGCGATTCCCGTAGGCATGAACCACGGCGCGGCGGTTCGTTGGATCGGAGCCCCGCGTGCGGAGATGACCGCGCCGGACTCGACTGATTGGGTTCGTCCTGGGGACGTCGGAACGTTCATCGACTTCGAAGGGCCACGAGGTGATCCCAACGTGGTGGTCACCTTCCCAGCGACCGGCGCCATGGTCTGCTCGGCTGACGACGTGGAGCCCGTCTAAATTCGGGAATAATGGCCCGTGGATAGCCCGGCCGGCGGACAGCGACACACGGGTGAGAACCCATGGGCACTAGTCGTCCTGATGGCTATTGATGTTGATCACGTTGCCGTCTGGCGCGCGAACGAAGAACCTCCGTATGCCCCAAGGTTCCGTGGTGAGCGGATGGACGATCTCGAACCCGCGTCGTTTCGCTTCCTGGCAGGCCTCCTCGATGCCGTCGCCGACGTGGACCGAGATCACCGAGTCATGCGGAGCGGTAGCGTCGCGGGTGACGAGTTGAACGACAGCCCGGCCGTTCGGAGACTGGAACCTGGCGACCCAGCCCATGTTGAAACCCTCGACGCTCAGCCCGAGGTAGCCCACGTAGAAGTCCCGAGCTTCGCCGATGTCCGGGACGGACAGGTTCGCGGTGATGCCGGTGACCTGCATTCGTGGCTCCTTCTCGGTAGCAGACCTTGGCGGCAGAGATCCAATGCTGCCGCGCGCCTTGACCTGGGCGGGTTCGGCCCGCTACTCGCCGATCAGCGCCTTGAATGACGGCTCATCGCGGATCGGGTCGAAGTCGGAGTCCTTGCGTGCATCTGCGCGGAGCTTCTCAGACTCGGCGACCGCACGTCGCAGGTGATCGATCGCGTCGGCCGTGCGGCCGCTCAGGCTCTCGCTGCAGGCCTGGTTGTAGACGAGCATCGGATACTGCGGATTGGCGGCGATGATGTCTTCAAGCCTCGCCGTGAGTTCGGCGTGCTCGCCCTGGTCGTAGAGCGGCCTGAGCGGCGCCCACAGCTCCCAGCCGGTGGCGTCGTACGCCTTCCCCGGCGTGCCGTCGAAGACAAGGATCGTGGTCGCCGGCTCCGCGGCGGTGGCAGTTCGCCGCACGCCCTGCCGGGTGAAGACGAGAGTGCCAGGAGTCGCCTCCACCTCCTCACCCTCGATCTCGAAGATTGCCCGCCCGCTTACGACAACGAAGAGCTCCTCGGCCGGCTCGGAGCCCTCGTCGTACTCGTTGATGATCGGGTCACCCGCCGCAGCGCCCACCCATGCGGTCACCCCGAAACTGGTGATGCCGAAGTGGTGTCGGACCGGTCGATAGCGGTAGCGCCCGTCGGGCAGCGCGTCAATCTCGTCCAGGCGTGCGATCGAATACCTCTGCATGCGATCCTCCTGCCGTCCGCGCGTCGGCCGCGATCCTAGCTACCGCCGACAGCAGTCAGTTGACTAGGCATTTTGCTTGGAGCGGGTGACGGGAATCGAACCCGCACCACCAGCTTGGAAGGCTGGAGCTCTGCCATTGAGCTACACCCGCAGCGGACTCGTCATTCTAGACGGCACCCGGCGTACCCTTGTCGGACGAGATCTCCGGGGTATGGCGCAGCTTGGCAGCGCGTCCGCTTTGGGAGCGGAAGGCCCCCGGTTCAAATCCGGGTACCCCGACCAGACGGTGGCCATCGCCCGAATACCGGGGCCGACTACGATTACGGCCGGCGTCGGTCCAGCGCATCAATCCCCAACTTTCAGGAGTACTTCCTAGTGAAGAGCGTCGTCGAGTCTCTCAACCCGACGCGGGTTCGGCTCGCGGTGGAGGTCCCGTTCGAGGAGCTCGAGCCGAGCATCAAGTCCGTGTACCAACGCATCGCCGCGCAGGTCAACGTGCCGGGCTTTCGCCGGGGCAAGGTGCCACCAATGGTCATCGACCAGCGAATCGGGCGGCCTGCCGTGCTCGACGAAGCTGTCCAGGAGGCGCTGCCGAGGCTCTACGGACAGGCCGTCGAGGACAACGAACTGCGCCCGTTCGGCCAGCCCGAGGTCGACGTCACCGATTTCGCCGACGGCCAGGAGCTCAAGTTCACCGTGGAGGTCGACATCCGGCCGACGGTGACCCTGCCCGAGTGGGAAGGGCTGGCCGTCGAGGTCGACGACGCCGTTGTGAGCGACACCGACGTCGACGAGCAGATGCAACAGCTCCGCTCGCGGTTCGGAACGCTGACCGGCGTCGACCGGCCAGCGGCAGAAGACGACTTCGTGATGATCGATCTCGAGGCGAGGAAGGACGGCGAGCTGGTCGAGGGCGGGCAGGCGACCGGGGTCTCCTACCAGATCGGCAGCGGGCAGCTTGTCCCCGGAATCGACGCCGCGGTCACCGGCTTGTCGGCAGGTGAGTCGGCGACGTTTGCCACAACGCTGCAGGGCACCAACGCGGGCGAAGAGGTCGACTGCACGGTGACGGTGACCGTCGTCAAAGAGCAGCAGCTGCCCGACCTGGACGACGACTTCGCGCAGATGGCCAGCGAATTCGACACGCTGGACGAACTGCGGGCAGACCTGCGGGAGCGGGCTCAACGAATGAAGCGGATCGAACAGGCGATCGCCGCGCGGGACGCAGTGCTGGACAAGCTGCTCGAGAAGGCGGGGGAGGTTCCGTTGCCCGAAGGCGTCGTCGCGGCGCAGGTGCAGGAACACCTCAGCGACGGCCATGGCGACGATGATCATCGCGCGGACTTCGAGAAGGATCTCCGGCACAACCTCACGGCGCAGTTCGTCCTCGACGAGTTGGTCAAGGCCGAAGACCTTCAGGTGTCGCAGGAGGAGCTGACCTCATATCTGGTGCAGCGAGCGGCATCCTCGGGCGTCGACCCCAACCAGCTCATTCAGCAATATGTCGAGACCGGCACCATCCCGGCCCTGGTATCCGAGGTGGCCCGCGGGAAGGCACTCGCGCTCGTGGTCGAGAAGGCGCAGATCGTCGATGCGTCCGGACGTCCGGTCGAGTTGGACCAGCTCCGCAATGACGGCACCGTCGGCGATACCGCTGCAGGTGCCAGCACTCCGGGAATCGAGTTCGCCGACTTCGAGGAGGAGGCCGAAGGCGACGAGGGCCCCTCCTTCGGCGACGACACCGCGGACGAGATCAGCGAGCGTGGGGAGTAGGCGGCGCCGCACGCCGTCAGCGAACACGGTCCCATCCCGGATGGCGGCCTCCCCGACGTTGGTTAGTGTCGGGAGAACACCAGAACTGGATCTGCCCGAGGAGACACGACCGTGAGCAGCGTGCTACAGCTGAGCCCAACGGGGCCGATGGGCCTCGAGGACAACGTGTACAACCGGCTCCTTCGCGAGCGGATCATCTTTCTCGGCACCGAGGTCAAGGACGAGAACGCGAACGCGATCTGCGCGCAGTTGTTGTTGCTCGCGGCCGAGGACCCGAAGAGGGACATCCACCTCTACATCAACTCGCCGGGTGGTTCGGTGTCAGCCGGAATGGCGATCTACGACACGATGCAGTACGTCAAGCCCGACGTTGTCACGGTGGCGATGGGCTTGGCAGCCTCGATGGGGCAGTTCCTGCTGGCCGCCGGCGCCAAGGGTAAGCGCTACGCCACGCCGCACGCTCGGATCATGATGCACCAGCCCTCTGGCGGCATGGGTGGTTCGGCAAGCGACATCCGGATCCAGGCCGAGCAGATGCTCCACACCAAGCGCCAGATGGCCCAGCTGATCGCCAAGCACACTGGTCGCACCATCGCCGAGATCGAGAACGACTCCGACCGCGACCGGTGGTTCACTGCCGAGGAAGCAATGGAGTACGGCTTCGTCGACCACGTCGTCCAGAGCGCGTCCCAGGTCTCCGAGGGCGGCGGTACGGCCTAGCGCCGTCCCGAATCAGCCATGCCCGAGACCACGAATGACCAGGAGATCTGATGAGCGACATGAACTACTACATCCCGCAGTGGGAGGAGCGAACCTCCTACGGCTTCCGCCGGATAGACCCGTACGCGAAGCTGTTCGAGGAGCGGATCATCTTCCTGGGGACGCCGATCTCCGACGATGTCGCGAACGCCGTCATGGCGCAGCTCATCTGTCTCGAGTCGATGGACCCGGACCGAGACATCGAGATCTACATCAACTCGCCAGGCGGCTCGTTCACGGCGATGACGACCATCTACGACACGATGCAGTTCATCAAGCCCGACGTCCGGACCGTCTGCATGGGCCAGGCGGCCTCCGCGGCCGCTGTCCTGCTGGCCGCCGGTGCGCCGGGCAAGCGGCTGGCAGTGCCCAATGCCCGGGTGCTCATCCACCAGCCCTACACCGAAGGCGCATACGGCCAGGCCAGCGACATCGAGATCCAGGCCAACGAGATCCTGCGGATGCGGGCGTTGCTGGAGGAGATCATTGCCCGCCACACCGGCAAAAACGTCGACGAGGTCCGCAAGGACATCGAACGGGACAAGATCTTCACCACCCAGGAGGCCATCGACTACGGCCTCGTCGACGCCTTCACCACCTCCCGTAAAGCCAGCCTGGTCGGCTAGCCTCGTCCCCGCCCGCTGATCGTCGGGCGCGCCGTCGCGCGGGTTCGTCCCGCTCGTCGGCTGGAAGGGGTACCGTCGAGGGCACACGGCCAGTTGGGCACGCTTACGGGAAGGACTATCCGCGTGGCACGCATCGGCGACGGCGGTGACCTGCTCAAGTGCTCGTTCTGCGGCAAGAGCCAGAAACAGGTCAAGAAACTGATCGCCGGCCCGGGCGTCTACATCTGCGACGAGTGCATCGACCTGTGCAACGAGATCATCGAGGAGGAGCTCAGCGAGAGTCCCGAGGTGGGCCTCTCGGACCTGCCGAAGCCACGCGAGATCTACGAGTTCCTCGAGCAGTACGTCATCGGCCAGGAGACCGCCAAGAAGGCGCTGTCGGTGGCCGTCTACAACCACTACAAGCGGGTTCAGGCTCGGCAGGCGGGTGGGCCGCGGGCGGCCAAGGAAGAGGCCGTCGAACTGGCCAAGTCGAACATCCTGCTCATCGGCCCCACCGGCTGCGGCAAGACCTACCTCGCCCAGACCCTTGCCAGGTTGCTCAACGTCCCGTTCGCCATTGCCGACGCCACCGCCCTCACGGAGGCCGGATACGTCGGTGAGGACGTCGAGAACATCTTGCTCAAGCTCATCCAGGCTGCCGACTACGACGTCAAGAAGGCCGAGACCGGCATCATCTACATCGACGAGGTCGACAAGATCGCCCGCAAGAGCGAGAACCCGTCGATCACTCGGGACGTCTCCGGCGAAGGTGTGCAGCAGGCGTTGCTGAAAATCCTGGAGGGCACGACGGCCAGCGTGCCACCGCAGGGTGGACGCAAACATCCGCACCAGGAGTTCATCCAGATCGACACCACCAACGTGCTGTTCATCGTCGGTGGTGCATTCGCGGGCCTGGAAGAGATCATCGAGCACCGCATCGGCCGCAGCGGCCTGGGTTTCGGCGCCGAGATCCGCAGCAAGGCCGAACGCGACGGGGCCGACCGTTTCGGCGAGGTGATGCCGGAAGACCTGCTGAAGTTCGGGCTGATCCCCGAGTTCATCGGCCGGCTGCCAGTCATCACCACAGTGAGCCCACTCGACCGCGACGCGCTGATCCGGATCCTCTCCGAGCCGCGTAACGCACTGGTCAAGCAGTACCACCGGCTGTTCGAGATCGACAGTGTCGAACTCGAGTTCACCGACGACGCCATTGAGGCGGTAGCTGATCAGGCGCTGCTTCGTGGCACCGGCGCCCGCGGCCTGCGCGCGATCATGGAGGAGGTGCTCCTCCACGTCATGTACGAGGTGCCCAGCCGCGACGACGTCGCCCGGGTCGTCATCAACCGTGAGGTCGTCCTGGAGAACGTCAACCCCACCCTCGTCCCCCGTGAGGTCGCACCCCGCAAACGCGAGCGTCGCGAGAAGAGCGCCTGAAGCCGCGCCAACCCGAGCGACGGGTCGTGGCGTCCTGCGCCGTCAAGCCGGGGAAGACGTCTCGCCCGGTGATGGGCGCGGCGCGCCGCGTCGAGACGCCGTGAAGAATCCACACGACAAGCTGGCGCAGCGGCGCAACAGCTCACGACGACGTCACAACGTGTTGCACCACAAGTCTCCCGTGAAGCACCTCGCGGGTGGATAAGCACGGGTGGATTCGAGGTGCGCAAGCGCCGATAGATGTCACGTGGATCACCCGCTGAGCACCGGAACGTTGCACATCGATCACTTGCTGAGCGCCGCAGAATTCACCTGGATCACCAGGACCGTAAACTGCGCCGGGTGAACGACGCTGCTCTGTCCGCCGCACGCTGCCTCCAGCCTTCGTGCCGGCGCAGGTCGAGGCGCCGCTGTACGAGCGGTGGATCGAGCGCGGCTACTTCGAGGCTGACGAGAAGAGCGACCGGCCGCCGTACTGCATCGTCATCCCACCACCCAACGTCACCGGCTCGCTGCATCTCGGTCATGCGTTCGAGCACACCCTGATCGACGCCCTGGTCCGCCGGCGGCGCATGCAGGGCTACGAGGCGCTGTGGTTGCCGGGCATGGACCACGCCGGCATCGCCACCCAGAACGTCGTCGAGCGCGAGCTGGCCAAGCAAGGCCTGTCCCGCCATGACCTCGGCCGCGAGGGGTTCGTCGAGAAGGTCTGGGAGTGGAAGGCGGAGTCCGGCGGCAAGATCCTCGGGCAGATGCGCCGGCTCGGCGACGGCGTCGCGTGGAGCCGCGAGCGCTTCACGATGGACGACGGATTGTCCCGCGCCGTGCAGGAGATCTTCAAGCGGCTCTACGACGACGGGCTCGTCTACCGCGCCGAACGGATCATCAATTGGTGCGTGCGGTGCCACACCGCGCTGTCCGACATCGAGGTCGAGCACTCCGACGACGAGGGTGAGTTGATCTCGATCCGCTACGGCGACCCGAAGACGAGTCGGGTTGTGGTGGCGACGACTCGCGCGGAGACGATGCTCGGCGACACCGCCGTTGCCGTCCATCCCGACGACGATCGGTATGCGCGACCTGGTCGGCACCGAGGTCGAACTCCCGCTGACTGGCCGGCGGATCCCGATCGTCGCTGACCGGCATGTCGATCCGGCTTTCGGCACCGGCATGGTCAAGGTCACGCCCGGACACGACCCGAACGACTTCGAAATCGGGCAGCGGCACGGGCTGCCGAGCCTGCTGGTCCTCGACGAGCAAGGCCGGATCACCGCACACGGACCGTTCGAGGGACTGGATCGGTTCGAGGCCCGGCCAGCGGTCGTGGCAGCACTGCGAGAGGAGGGCAGGATCGTCGCCGAGCGGCGGCCCTACCTGCACTCGGTCGGGCACTGCTCACGGTGCAGGACCGTGGTCGAGCCGCGGCTATCCCTGCAGTGGTGGGTTCGGGTCGGACCGTTGGCCAAGGCTGCCGGCGACGCCGTTCGGGACGGGCGAGTCAGTGATCCACCCCGTGGAGATGGAGGCCGCTGGTTCTCCTGGGTCGACAACATGCACGACTGGTGCGTGTCCAGGCAGCTGTGGTGGGGGCACCGGATCCCGGTTTGGTACGGACCCGACGGCGCGATGGTGTGTGTCGGACCCGACGACGACGTCCCGACGGGTGCGGGATGGCATCAGGACAACGACGTCCTCGACACCTGGTTCTCCTCCGCGCTGTGGCCGTTCTCGACACTCGGCTGGCCCGACGACACACCCGCGCTGGCGAAGTTCTATCCGAACCAGGTGCTCGTCACCGGGTACGACATCCTGTTCTTCTGGGTGGCCCGGATGATGATGTTCGGCCTCTACGCACGGGCGGATCAGCCCGCCGCCGATGCCGTGCCCTTCCGCACCGTGGCGTTGCACGGCATGCTCCGCGACGAGCACGGCAAGAAGATGTCGAAGTCATTCGGCAACGCGGTCGATCCGATCGACTGGCTGGATCGAGTTCGGCGCGGACGCGGTCCGGTTCACGCTGGCCCGGGGCGCGAACCCAGGAACGGACGTCCCGGTCGGTGAGGACTGGGTCCAGGCGTCGCGGAACTTCTGCAACAAGCTGTGGAACGCGACCCGCTTCGCGCTGCTCAACGGCGCCCGCGTCGGCCCGTTGCCGGCACCGGCCGAGTTGTCGGTCCCAGACCGTTGGATCCTGTCTCGGCTGACCAGAACGGTCGCAGCGGTCGATGCGTACTACGACGACTTCCAGTTCGCCAAGGCATCCGAAGCGCTGTTCCACTTCGCCTGGGATGAGTTCTGCGATTGGTACGTGGAGCTGGCGAAGACACCGCTCGCGGCAGGGGGAGCGGCGGCGGAGCGGACCCGGCTCGTCCTCGGCAGCGTGCTGGACGTCGTGTTGCGACTACTGCACCCACTCATCCCGTTCGTGACCGAGCAGCTCTGGACGACACTGACCGGCGACGAGTCTCTCGTGATCGCGACCTGGCCGGTCGCAGACAAGTCCCACGGAGATGCTGAGGCGGAGGCTGCGGTCGGGCAGATTCAGCGGCTGGTGACCGAGGTCCGCCGGTTCCGCAGTGACCAGGGCGTCAAGCCCCGCCAGCGGGTGATGGCACGGCTGATCGGGCACGCTGGCGGACCGGCCGATGTGCATGAGACCGAGATCCGCTCGCTGACCTGGCTCGACCCGCCATCGGCCAGCTTCGCGCCGACGGCGTCGCTGCAGGTTGGTGCGGTAACGGTGGAACTCGACGTGTCCAGAGCCATCGACATCGCCGCCGAGCGCCGCCGGATCGACAAGGATCTCGCCGCGGCGCGAGCCGCGCTCGCTCAGGCAGCTGCCAAGCTGGACAACGAGCAGTTCCTGGCCAAGGCGCCCGAGCCGGTCGTGGCTCGAATCCGAGAACGGAGAACGGCCGCGGAGGCAGAGATCGCTCGGCTGGAGGCCCGGCTGGCCGCGCTTCGTGGCTGAGGCGGTCACGCTTGGAGGTGGCGTGCGTAGGGAGATGAACGCGCGGTGAACTCCGAGCACGATCTCGACCGCGACGCCCTGCGCGTCGTCGAGGCGGCACTCGCCACTCGGTGGCCGGAGTCGAAAATCGAACCGTCGCTGGAACGCATCGCCGATCTGGTCGATCTCCTTGGCCACCCACAACGGACCTACCCAGTCGTGCACGTGGGCGGCACCAACGGCAAGACGTCAACGACGCGGATAATTGATGAACTCATCCGGGAGTTGGGGCTGCGAACCGGGCGGTTCACCAGCCCTCATCTGGAATCCGTGACCGAGCGAATCAGCCTGGATGGGCAGCCGGTCAGCGGGGAGCGTTTCGCCAAGGCCTACGACGAGCTGGCTCCATACCTCGATGTGGTGGATCAACGCCATGGAACCAAGCTGTCGTTCTTCGAGGTGCTGACGGCAATGGCGTATTCGGTATTCGCCGACGCTCCGGTGGATGTCGCAATCATCGAGGTGGGCATGGGTGGCTCGTGGGATGCCACGAACGTTGCCGACGGCAAGGTCGCCGTGTTGACGCCGATCTCAATCGATCATGCCGAGTACCTGGGTGACACGGTCGCCGATATCGCGATCGAGAAGGCGGGCATCATCAAGCCCGGTTCGTTCGCCGTCCTCTCCGCGCAGCTGGCCGCTGCGGCCGACGTCTTGTTGGGTAGGGCAATAGAGCTGGGGGCGACCGTCGCCCGGGAAGGTGTCGACTTTGGCGTGCGGACCCGGGAGGTTGCCGTCGGCGGGCAGCTACTGGCGCTTGACGGGCTAGCCGGGCCATACGACGAGGTGTTTCTTCCGCTGCACGGTGCCCATCAGGCGCAGAATGCCGCGACCGCCGTAGCCGCGGTCGAAGGTCTGTTGGGTGGCGGCCGGATGCCCTCGACGCCGAGGCTGTCAGCGCGGCATTCGCGCGCGTCAGGTCGCCGGGCCGGTTGGAGATTGTCAGGCGTGGCCCGACGATCGTCATTGATGCGGCGCACAACCCGGCGGCTGCCCGTGCGCTCGCCGCTGCGATTGGCGAAGAGTTCGGGTTCTCTTCCTTGGTCGCTGTGGTCGCGGTGCTGAGCGACAAGGACGCGATCGGCATCCTCGAGGCGCTCGAACCGGTGGTCGATCATGTCGTCTTGACGAAGAACTCGTCTCCGCGCGCGATGCAACTGGATGATCTTGTCGAGGCGGCATTGGGTGTCATGGGGCAGGACCGGGTCTATCAGGCGCCTACGATGCCGGACGCGATAGATGTAGCGGTCAGCGTCGCCGATCGGGAGGCAGTGGGCGGCGGCGCGGGCGTGCTGATCACCGGCTCCGTGGTGACGGCGGGGGATGCGCGGGTGCTGTTGCGGGGGCGGTCGTGAGTCGGGTCGCGGCGACGGTGTTGTGCATCGAGGCAGTGGTGATCGCCTTGGCGGTTCCGGTTGCCACCACGCTGACCGATGTCAACGACGCCGCGGCCGTCACCGCCGGCCTGGGTCTGGCGGTGGCGTGCCTGGTCGTGGCCGGGTTCCTGCGCCGGGGCAAGATCGCCTATTACGTCGGGTCCGCCCTGCAGGTGGCTGCAATCCTGCTGGGAGTCGTCGTTCCGAATGTTCGTTCTCGGCAGCATTTTCGCGATTCTCTGGTTCGTCGCGCTCTACCTGGCGGAAAGGTCGATGCGGCCGAGGCTGCGCGGCGGGGCAGCGGTCAGACCTGAGTCGGGTGCGCGAGAAGTGCTCGGCCGTTGGCCGGCATCGACGATCTCCCGATCGGCGATTTCGATGTCGGTCCATCGGAACGGCTGGAGCGCGGGCCACGAGTTGCGGCTCAGGTGGTCGCGCCGACGCCCGTGAGCCCGCACCACCACTCCGTCGTGAGTCGCGAGCACCGGCTGGCCGAAGGCAGGAAAATCCGAAGGCGGCCGCATGACAGGGGACCATCCGAAGGGCGGTCGAGGAGTGCCGGCGGGTTCGAACACGATGTCGATGGCGTAGGTCTGACCGAGGTGTGCAACCCATGGCTGGGGACCTTGTTGCTCGGACTGTTCAGGGCGACCCACCGGCCGGCAACGGGCGGACTGCTATCGCCGTGGGCGGCACGCTGCGCGGCCCGACGAAGTTCAAGGCGTAGCAGCAGACGAAGAACAGCAGCCGAAGCAGAACGGATACCAGATCCGCCGAGAAGCAGGACGACGAGCCCGAGCACCGAGGCGGCGATTCGGATCCGAGCGACGAAGATCACACGGCCACGTTACTGTTCGCCCGTCAGATCAGATCTCAGCCGGAGTCATCGCTGGAGTACCTATGTCCGAGCGCACGCTCGTTCTGATCAAGCCCGATGCCGTTCGCCGCGGACTTGTGGGCGAGATCATCGCTCGGTACGAGCGGAAGGGGCTCACGATCGCGGCGATGGACAGCGCGAGGTCGATCCGGCGTTGTCCGACGCGCACTATGCCGAGCACGTCGAGAAGGCGTTCTATCCCGCTCTGGGAGTTCATCACCGGCGGCGTCCTGGTCGCCTTGGTCCTCGAAGGCGACACGGCGGTCGACGTGGTCAGGGCAATGAACGGCGCGACGGACGGCCGCAAGGCCGATCCCGGTTCGATCCGGGGCGATCTCGGATGTCGACATCGGAGAACCTGGTGCACGGTTCGGATTCGTGGAGTCGGCGGCCCGCGAGGTCGCGCTCTGGTTCCCCGGTTTGAGCTGACCGTCAGTTGGTGCCGTTGACGACGGTCTGGATCTCGGCTACGGGGACCGGGTTGGTGCCGGAGGTGGTCTGCGGCTCGAGCGCACCGCGGGGCGCTCCGTTGGCGAACCACTCGATGGCCCAGTGGGTGTCCACGGTGACCGGGGTGACCTGACCGGGATGGATGGCGCTGGATCTGCCGAAGACGATCGCGCAACCTCCGGCGGCGCCCGGTGACCACGCGACACCGCTACCTGCACAGGTCACTGGGTCCGAGTACGGGGCGGAGACCGTCATCGAGTCGATGGTGGCCTCTACGGGGGCCACGTTGGCTCCGGCCTGTGCATTGACCTCGAGCTGTACTGGGGACTCGTCCAGCCAGACCCAGGTGTCCAGGTTGACGAACGATGCCTGATCGCCTTGCCGTTGTGGATTCCAGCCGATCTGCGGCGCGGGCAAGTCCAACTCCCGATAGGCGACCTGGACCAGGACCTCGGGCGGGACCGGCGGCACCGGGGGTGGATCACCGGCAAAGACGTACCGCATCGGGTTGTCGGGGCTCCACTGCTGGGCGAAATCGAAAAACCCGTCGATCGGGCCGTCCCAGTTGGCCGACGTGCACATTCCCGACCACCAGTTGCCCTCAGTGTCTTCGCGGATGCGGGGGTCATCCCAACCAGCGGGCGGGGAAAGGCGGGGTCCCCGTCCGGGTTGCCGATCCAGCGACCGCCCGTGACGTACTCGTACAGCTCTTTGCCCGTCCACAGCGGCACGTAGTAGCAGGGCAACCGGATCCCGAGTTCCCTGGCCGGGACGTCGAAGCCCTTTCCACCGCCGGAGACCCGGACCCCAGACCAGGATGTGGATCGGGCCGCCCCCGGCCCCCGCGCTGGATCCGCCGTCACAGTTCCCACGCGGGCAGGCGGCGGCCGGAACAACGGTGAGCAGGGAAAGCATGGCGGCGACGACAACGGCGGCGGCAAGCCGCTGGGACCTCAGCATTCTCCGGGCTCCTGCCTGTACTCCGACACCTTCCACCCACCACCGGAGGCCTGGTCGAGCATGACTATGGCCTCGATTACCCAGGTTGGGCTCTCCAGTACCTCTTCGGGCGGCGCTTCCTCGCCGTCGACGATGTCGTCAGTTCCGACATGTCTGCACAACCGCCGATGAGCACGAGGTAGTCGTTGGCGCGCTCGATCTTAGGGGTAATGACGATGCGTCCGCCCCCTAACATGTCGTGGTCGCGCTGGTATTTCACCGACGCCTCCCAGTCGGCGACGACGGGCGCGGTCGCGTACGTCGCCAGGTCGGGACTGAGCTTCGCGTCGAGGAAGCTGCGCCAGATCGCTGTCTCGAGTCCGAGGTAGGCCTCCAGCGCCGCGGCGGCTTTGCCGCTGGCCTCGGGGACGTCCTCGAATACCAGTCCGGGCGGCAACGCGGTGGACGGCGGTGCAGTCGTTGCGGCTGTGGAAGCGGTGGCAGCGGTTGGCGCCGGCGTGGCGAGGGTGGAGGCATCGGCCGTCTCGAGGCCGGCAGGCTCCCCCGCCGCGGAGCCGCAACCAGCCATGGCGACCAGCGCGACACTCGGCACGACCAACTTCGTCGGCAGGGATAGGCGCACCACCCGGCTCCAAAGCCGCTGTCGGATCGGGGCTGGGGCCCCAGGGCACCGGACATGGTAGCGGCGGGCCAGTCCGGAGCTTGACTGGGCACATTGCCCCGATTGCACTCGGCGGGTCGAGGGCCGATACCCTCGTCACCCGACGACGTCCCCTGAAAGGCAAATCACCAGTGGCCACGACGACGCAGGCCGGCGAAACCGCCCAGGACCGTCGGCGGGCAAGGGAAGACCGCGGGATTCGCAGCACGCGCTCGGTCAAAGCCACCGCCGAGCGCCTCCCGCCCCGCCCCGCGAACGTCGTCCGGCGCTGGCGGCTCTCGCAGTGCTGCTGATCGTGGGTGGCGCCGCCATCGCCGGGCTGCTCGCCATGCGAGCCGACCAGCGTGTTGCCGTCCTCGTTGCGGCGGAGAACATCCCGGCCGGCAGTAGATCACCGAGCAGCTCGTGACCACGACACAGGTCGCCGGCGAGGACACGTTGCTGATCCCCGCGTCCCAGCTCGACCAACTCGTCGGGCAGTACACCCGGGTCGAGATCCGCGATGGCCAGCTCATCGACACCCAGATGGTGGGCGGCAGTGGCGTCCTCCAGCCCGGGACGGTGGCCGTCGGTGCGGCACTCGCCCGGGGCTGCCGGCGAACGGACTGGAACCCGGTGACGTGGTCGACCTGGTGCGAGTCGGCGACGGCGAAGGAGAGGTCATCGTCGAGGAGGCCAGGGTCAGCTCGGCCAACGAGGGGGCTGACTCGGCGGCTGGCGGCGCAGCCGGTTACGTAGTGACGTTCATCGTCGACCGCGACGACGCAGCGACCGTGTCCGCCGTGGGAGCGGCGAACCAGCTCGCCGCCGCTTTGGTGTCCCGCGGCTCCGCACTCGAGGACGGCTGACGGATGCTCGTCGCGCTCGCCTCGGCCAAGGGCTCGCCGGGCGTGACCACGACCGCGGTCGCTTTGGGCTCGGTCTGGCCCGCAGATGTCCTGGTGGCCGACATGGATCCGGCTGGCGGGGACCTCGCCCTCCGGCTGCGCGCGCCGGAAGAACGACCGCTCGATCCGGAACGAGGCCTCTCCTCGCGGGCGGCCGCCGCGCGTCGGGGCCTGGAAGCCGGTGAGGTCGCGGCACACGCACAACGGACCGACGGTGGCCTTGACGTGCTGGCCGGCGTCTCCAGTCCGGATCAGGTCACCGGGATCGGCCCGGTCTGGCCTGCGGTCGCGACGGCATTGCGCGAGTTCCCCGGCGTCGATGTGCTCGCGGACTGCGGGCGAGTCGTTCCCGGCACGCCGGTCATGCCCGTTCTGACCGCCGCCGACGCCGTGCTGCTTTTCGTTCGTCCATACGTCGAGGCCTACGCGCACCTTCGGGAGCGGCTGCGCTGGTTGTCCGGGCCGCTGCGAATCGGCGAGATCGGCAGCATCCCGGTGGGAATCGCGCTTCGAACTGCGGTGTCCGACACCAGTGCGGCTCGCGACCTGGACCGGCTGCTGCAGCACGACGGGCTGCAGGTGTCGGTCATCGGCAGGGTCGCCGAGGCCCCGCGGGCGGCCCTGGGTCTGGCCGGTCAGTGGAGCCGCCGTCTGGACCGCTCGCTGATGATCCGCTCTGCACGCGAACTGGTCAGCGCGGCCAAAGGCCTCGCGGTTCCGAGCCGCGCGAACCAGCCCGCACAGTAGACCGGAGCCGTCGATCGTGGATCGAACACTTGTCCGCCGCTTCCGCGAGGAGGTCGCCGACACGCTCGCGCGTCAGCGCCGACAGGACGCTGCCGCTGGTGTCCCGCCGATGACCGGTGAGGACGAGCGCCAATTCGCCCGCGCGGTCATCAACCGGGTGCTTGACGCATATGCCCGCGCCGAGATCGCTGCCGGCCGTACCCCGCCGACCGGCGAGGAGGAGGAAGAGCTCGCTGCAGGCATCCAGCGCGGCGTTGTATGGCGTCGGCAGGCTCCAGCCGCTGCTCGACGATCCGGATGTGGAGAACGTCGACATCAATGGCTGTGACCACG
>CAWCED010000040.1:0-35140 GCA_963794465.1 uncultured Actinomycetota bacterium
AGATAGCGAGACCGACGCGGACCACGATCGGTTCCTCACCTTGTGCCAACCACCGTCCGCGGCCGAGGTGGCCTACGAATCGATCCCAGAACCGCCGGCCGGGTTCAACACCTGGCCACATTGGGCAAGTCACCGCTGGCCAACCTTGCCCCGTCTAGATGTGAAGACCCACACCGGAGAAGTCCCAAACCGCAGCCGCATCGGGAAATTCGCGACACCTATTCCCCAGCACCGCAACCATCCACGCATTACGGCCACGCGGCACTAGCCGCACGACCGACGGCCCGGACCGAATGATTCGGCCAGGCCGTCTTACGTCTCTGGCACTTCTCAGTTGAACCGCTCGACCAGTAGCAGAACGTCGTGTCGGTCATCTTCATCCGGGTCGTAGCCGGTGTGAAACCTCATCTGGATCTCAGGCGACAAACAGCGCACCTCTAACTCACCGATAGTGCCGATACCGCTGAGGCCTTGCTTGTCATAGGTGCCAACTGAGCCATCTTGCATCTGCTGAAACCCATTGCCATGTTCGTCGAACGTCAACACGTGCAGATCGACGCGATGATCGTCTGCGGACCGTAAATCAGCCCGAGTCGGGAGCTCAGCTTCATACAGCCGGAAGCCAAGTTCGCGAAGAACCTCCACCGCGTGGTGAACATCACCGAATTCCAGGGCACGGTCGAGATCCTGATGCGCACGCGTCTGCCTCCCGATCAGCGCATCGACCCCCGAGCCGCCGTCGACCCAAACTCTTATCCCGGCCGACTCAAGGCTTTGCAACACTGCTCGCACATCGTCTTCCGTCATCACGGGTGCCATTCTCAGGCACGGCACTGGCTCGACGAGCAGCCAGCCTCTAGACACGTACGAACACCTGTTCGACACTCGAGGTGTGGACCGGCAGCCCGTCGAGCACGCCACCGACAAGTGGCGCGGCGAGCTCGACGGCCATTACATCGAGCACAACAAGCCGCCGATCCCCGTCACTGTGCACGTCCAATGGGTCGACGGCGGCGAAGGCGACCTCGACGGCTGGATATCGCAATGGACCCGCACCCACGTCTGCATCGTGCGCAACCTCGAGCCGGGCGGGTCCAGGGCGTTCTGGGTGCGAGCGGGCGACGTAAGGCGCCGTTGACGCGCCGCCCGCGTGCCCGGGTAGAACCGTTCGGACCGTGCTGGTGAAAAGCTGCTTCCCATCCGTCGGTGGTAAAGTCGCCCAACCAGCCGCGCTCCCAAGGGCACGTGATGAGACCTTCGCGGCGGAAGCATTTGACCTCAGGACGGTGTGACGTCGTGGGTGCGCGGGAAATCCCCCTCTCGGGCGCGCCCGGCGCCGACCAGAGGGCAGCGTCATGGCCGGCACACAGCCGCAGCAAGGACACACCCAGTTAGGCGGCCCGGACACGGAGATAGCTGCTCCGCGCTTTACGGACCTTGCCGCGGGTGCTAGAAGGTCCTGGCATGTCACCGTTCATTCGGGACAAATATTCGGGACGGGGAGGTCATGTCATGCGCAAGATGCTGGTCGCGGGCGTCATGTCGACGATCGCCATCATCGGGACAGCAGTGCCGGCGGTTGCGCAACCGCCAGGGCAGGAAAAGAACCCCGAGATGTTCGTCTGCGACGGTGAGGACACCCTGATCGTCACCGCTGGCCGCAACGGCTGGATCGGTGACACCAAATACCACGCCGTGACGTTCTCCATCGAGGGCACCTTCACGCCCACTGGTGGAACAGCCGAGCCGTTCAGCGAGTCCAAGACCTGGGCCGGGGGCAAGGACGCCAGCAGCCCTGACCTCATCACCTGCACCGCAGACGTCTCCGAGACCGACGACACTGGGACCTTCGAAGCGCACTTCGAGGTCACCGCAGTTCCGGTCGGCTAAGGGCAGGCCCCGGGCCACGGCCGCTTCGACTCCGGCACCGGTCCGAAATCCGGGCCGGCGACCATTCACGGCGCCGGGATCGGGAACGATCGGCGAAAGCTGCCACATCGGCACCGACGTTGACCGTCATCCCCGAGACCCCGGCCGAGCTGAGTACGCGCCCCGTCGCTGCCTCTGGTTTCGGGGGGTGAGACGGATGCGGCCGGTGAGACGCCTGACCCATGCGCGACGCCGATGAGGATCACGTGGTCCAGCCGTGGAGGGGTCCCGGGTCAGGGTCTGAAGCGGTAGCCGATGCCGGGCTCGGTGATGAGGTGACGCGGTCGGGGCGGATCGGGTTCGAGCTTGCGGCGCAGATGCGCGAGGTGGACGCGTAGGTAGTGGGTCTCGCTCTCGTGGGCGGGCCCCCACACGTCGCGGAGCAGCTGCCTGTGGGCGACGAGACGGCCGCGGTTGCGGACGAGGATCTCGAGCAGGCTCCACTCGATTGGAGTGAGCCGGACGGTTTCGCCGTCGCGGACCACCGTCTTCGCGGTCAGGTCGACGGTGAAAGCCTCGGCCTCGATGACGGCGGCCTCTTCGGCTGGCTGGGCGCGACGTGCGGCGGCGCGCAGCCCGGCGAGCAGCTCGTCCATGCCGAACGGCTTGGTGAGGTAGTCGTCGGCGCCCTCGTCAAGGGCCTGCGCCTTGTGATCGGAGTCGTGACGCGCGGACAGCACAATGACTGGCACCCGGCTCCAGCCGCGCACGCCGCGCAGTACGTCGACGCCGTCCATGTCCGGCAGGCCCAGGTCGAGGATCACCACGTCCGGGTGCCAGCTCGCGGCCAGCTCCAGTGCGGTGCGGCCGTCGGGCGCGGCCTCGACCTCGAAGGCACGCGCCCGGAGGTTGATGGAGAGCACCCGCACGATCTGCGGGTCGCCGTCGACCACGAGGACCCGCGTCACGTGTCCGCCTCCGCTGGCGGAATGGGGGGCGGTGCTGCGGCCGTGGGCAGGTTCAGGACCATGGTGAGTGCGCGGCCGGGTACGTCGTCGGCGGTCAGCGAGCCACCCATGGCCTGCACTTGGCCATGGGCGACAGCACGACCGGGGCCGGTGCCGTTGCCTGCGGGGAGGTCGCCGAGCCGCTGGAACGGCGCGAAGATCTGCACGTTTAATTCGTCCTGAACCCCCGGGCCGCGGTCCACCGCGGAGACGGGCGGCGTGGGGTTGTAGTTGAGCAGCGGGAAGCCGACGACTGCTTCCAGCAGCGGTGGCCACAGCCAGCCGAGCACCGCCACACCGACGGTGAGGGCGAGGAACGGCGGCAGGTCGGCGGGGAGCGCGTGCAGCGCCCGCGTGTTCGCCAACGGGCGGTGAGCACGGGCGGTCCGAGGACTGCAAGTATCCACGTCGTGATTGCGGCGTTTCAGCCTAAGCATGTCGCCGGTCGCTACCACCAGATGGTCGCGCTCGCGGTGGTCGTGCGTCACCGGGTACGCGTCGTATTGTCGCCGGGTTTGAGGCGGCTCGACGTGCTCCTGTTTGGCCACTTTCGAACGCCGCTCCTGGGCGAGCTTGAGCAGTTCTTCGTTCTTTCGGGTCCGCAGGGCGATGGCCAGTCATCAGCGGTCTCTTGTGTGACGACGGGATCGGGGCTCGACGCGCGCAGCGCCCCGCGGCCGCCCGGTGGCGTGCACTACTAGCCAGGTAGACCCGAGCGGCACCGCGAGCCGCAGCCAGTCCGCACCTTCGTGCACGCGTAGCTCACCCAGGTCGTTGACGACGAAGCCGGTGAGGAACAGCCAGGCGAACACACCCAAAGACACCGCCATCGGGACCGTGGTGCGGATCGAGGCGGCCGCCGCGACCAACGTCAACATCAGAAGCGCCTGGTGGGTCGGCATGTGAACCGCCATCGCGGCGACAGTCGCGACGAACAGCCCGGCGGTGCCCCCGGCGAGCACAAACCCCGGCGGCACCGGCTCATCGGGCCGGCGTAAAGGACGATGCGCGGCGGGCCTCCCTCAGCGGCTGTCGGGTGGAAACCACCCGTGAGACGCGCCCGGTCGGGCGCAGGCCAGTCAACCTGCGCCGGACCGCGGCGGACCGGGTTGTTAGCGCTTCCCTAGCGGGCACCCCCCGGGTCTTGACGAATCCTTAACGCGCTGCCCGGACGGGGGTGTGTAATCCGCATCTAGCATCCAAGCTGGTGGTCAACCTTACGGACGCGGCCAAGCGCCTGCTGCTGGGGCGGGCGCTGCGCAGCGCCCAGTTGCATGAAGAGCTGCTCCCGAAGCGGCTTGCACTGCCGATCTTCGCCAGCGACCCGCTGTCATCGGTGGCCTACGCCACCCAGGAGATCCTGCTGGTGCTCACCATCGGTGGGCTGGCCTACCTGTGGCTCACACCGTGGGTGGCGCTCGCGGTGGTGCTGCTGATGACGATCGTGGTCGCCTCCTACACCCAGGTCGTGCGCGCCTACCCCAGCGGCGGCGGGTCATACGAGGTCGCCTCCCGCAACCTGGGCGACTCCGCCGGGCTGGTCGTCGCCAGCGCACTGCTGATCGACTACGTGATGACCGTTGCGGTGTCCGTCGCCGCCGGCGTGGACAACATCATTTCCGCGATTCCCGAGCTGCATGCGTACCGGGTCCTGCTGGCGCTGGGCTTCGTCGCGCTGCTGACCGTGATCAACCTGCGCGGCGTGCGCGAGTCCGGGCGTGCGTTCGCGGTGCCGACGTACGCGTTCATCGCCGGGGTGCTGGTGATGGTCGCGCTCGGCCTGGTCCAGACCCTGGCCGGGTCGGCGCCGGTCGCCGAGTCGGCCGGCTGGCAGATCCGACCGGAGCAGCAGACGATCACCGGGCTGGCACTGGTCGTGCTGGCGCTGCGCGCCTTCTCCTCCGGATGCACCGCCCTGACCGGGGTCGAGGCGATCTCGAACGGGGTCCCGGCGTTCCGCAAACCCAAGAGCGCCAACGCGGCCACCACCATGGTGGCCATGGGGGTGACCGCGGTGACCATGTTCGCCGGAGTCACCGCCCTGGCGTTGATCAGCGACGTGCACTTCGCCGAGGACACCTGCAACCTGGTCGGCTTCCCCGGGGACTGCCAGAGCCAGCCGCAGCGCACCGTGATCGCGCAGATCGCCGGCGCGGTGTTCGGTGGCGCCGACTCGATCGGCTTCTTCTTCATCCAAGCGGCCACCGCGGCGATCCTCATCCTCGCCGCCAACACCGCCTACAACGGCTTCCCCCAGCTGGCCTCGATCCTGGGGCAGCACCGATACCTGCCCCGCCAGCTGCACACCCGCGGCGACCGGCTCGCCTTCAGCAACGGCATCGTCTTGCTCGCCCTGGTGGCCGGGCTGCTGCTGTACGCCTTCGACGCGTCGGTCACCCGGCTCATCCAGCTGTACATCCTGGGAGTGTTCACCTCGTTCACGCTCAGCCAGATCGGCATGGTGCGGCACTGGAACCGGCTGCTGGCCGCCGAGACCAACCCCACCCGGCGACGCTCGCAGCAGGCCCGGCGGGTCGTCAACGCCACCGGCGCCGTGGTCACCGGCCTGGTCCTGGTCATCGTCACTGCGACCAAGTTCACCCAAGGTGCGTGGCTCGTGGTCGTCACCCTCCCCCTGCTATTCGCGCTCATGCGCGGCATCCGCCGCCACTACGACGCCGTCTCCCGCGAGCTCACCCCCGCACCCGACGAGCACGTCCAGCTTCCCGCCCGGGTGCACGCCCTCGTGCTCGTCTCGACAATCCACAAACCCACGCTGCGCGCACTCGGCATGGCCCGCGCCATCCGCCCACACCTTCTCGAAGCGCTCACCGTCAACGTCGACCCCGACGACACCGCCGAGCTGCAGCGTGAATGGGAACGCCGCCAGATCCCGGTGCCACTGAAGATCCTCAACTCCCCCTTCCGAGAGATCACCCGGCCCATCCTCGACTACGTCAAGCACCTGCGCCGAGAAAGCCCCCGCGACGTCGTCATCGTGTTCATCCCCGAATACGTCGTCGGCCACTGGTGGGAACAGCTGCTCCACAACCAAAGCGCCCTGCGCCTCAAAGCTCGGCTGCTATTCACCCCCGGCGTCATGGTCACCAACGTGCCCTGGCGACTCGCCTCCTCCGCACTCGCAGACAAGCGGCCCGAACCACACGCCCCAGGCGAGCTGCGCCGAACCCACCCGGCCGAGCAAGAGAACGCGGCAACGCCAACGCCGGCCAACCCAAAGCCGTAAGCCAACCCAGACAGAATTTGCCGAACGACCCTCGAGGATGAAGCCGGCAATCGAACCGCGGGTCGACACGCGGGATCGCGATCGATAGTCACGACCCTGAACGAGGGGCGCTCTGAAGCGTCCTGGGTTCGGTAGGGACTTGGTTCATTGGGAACCGGCCCTGTCGAGTGGCTGGCTCTGGTAGAAGGTGGCTTCGGCTTCGGCCGGTGGTTTCATCCCGATCTGGCCGTGCAGTCGGCAGTGGTTCCACCACAGCGTGCGCGGCCCGCTTGCGGAGACCGCCGCCGGCCATAGATGGCGCTGGCGGCGAGCGACGACTTCGGCGTTGACCCGCCGAGACCCTCGATGGCTACATTCGTCGAGGAGTATGCCCCGGCATGTGGATGATGCGCGGCGAGCCGCAGATCCAGCGTTTCCCCGCCGGTGAACGTCACGACCTCAGTGTCAGGCGGAATGCGCAGTCCACCACGTCGCGCGCTAAACCAGAGGAACTCGCCAGCGGGCCCTCTTGAGCGGCCTCCAGCCGGTGTTCGGCTTCTTGACCTCACCACGAGTGCGAGCCGCGTCGCGTTTCTCGTGTACACGGACCGATGGGCCGAGCTTACGGCGGAGCCGCTCCGCGTAGCCGATGTGGTCGGTGTCGCCACGGGTCAAGACGACGCCGCGGAGGTCATAGAGCGAGCGGCCTATCAGGGAAAGCTCCGGCTCGAGCTCTGCCCAATGGCCGTGCACGCCGGCGTCGGGAACCGCGCCGCGCCGCCGGCCGCCTCCGACGGCAGCCGGGCGGCGCTGCTTGGGCTTGGGTCGTCTATGGTCGATCGCGCTGGGTATCCCGGCGTGAACAGGCGGATTCTGGGAGGAGCACATGGCGCAAGGCACCGTGAAGTGGTTCAACGCCGATAAGGGCTACGGGTTCATCGCGATTGACGGCGGCCAGGATGTGTTCGTGCACTTCTCCGCGATCGTCGGTGAGGGAGATCGGTCGCTGGAGGAGGGACAGCGAGTGGAGTTCGAGATCACGCAGGGGCCGAAGGGCGATCAGGCCGACCGGGTCCGTGTGGTCGGCGGCGCCGTTTCCTGAGCACAGGTGGATCGGTGTACACGTGGCTGTGGTGACTGCTCGGCCATCTACCCCACAACGCCGTCGGCGCTCCGCGCCGGGACCCTTGTTCTATAGGGACTCGTGACCGACGTTCAGGTCGAAGGAGCACGGCAGTCGACCCACTTGAGCAGCCGATGGAGCGATAACGCGTCGGCAATGCGTCGGCCGAGCCGCGTCCCGAACCGCCGTCCCGTCTGCGACGTTTGCCGTTGCCCACGAACGCGAGCACGGTCGACTCGAGGATGTTCTCGAGGGGCCTTGCAGGGTCGCCTTCCCGGCAGCGGGCTCGGCTCGGTGACCGCCGACTCGTGCTTCTTCCCGGACGACGACCCGGATGCCTGGTTCCCGCCCACAACACCCGCGAGGTCCCCGATCCGCAGGCGGTTCTCCCGGTGCCTGGTACGCCGTTCCTGCCTGACCAGCGGGCCGTTCGGCTGTGGGCACGGGCTGTGGGCGGCAGCACGGGAACGCAATGGGAGGCTGCCCTGGACGAGTTCAACGCCGACGCACATTTCGACCGGGTGCTCACCGGCTCCTCGCTGAACCCCACTGCCGAGGCGACCCGGAGCCCGGTGGCCGCGCGAAGGTGTCGATTGTTTGCCACAAGCGGCCTGGGGAGGCAATGCGCACATGTTGCGCCGGTTTCGATACACCGAGCATCACCTCACCCGCACGGGCACGCGACCGCGCTTGACCGCGCACGTCCGTGGAGACCCAGCCGCCCAAGGTGTCCTTCACGTCATGGGGACCTCTGGTGCGGCTGCCGACCCTCGATGAGGCCTAGCACGCCGCTGTCGCAGCCTCTGATCGCGCTATGAAGAGCCCAGCGCCTCGGCGCCGCACGTACCCGGCAGGGTGAACATCCGCTCCTAGGCCCAACCAAGACTCGCCCTCCGCGGCTACTTAAGACTTCTCCCAGGATCGGTGTCTGGCCAGACTCGGTCCAGGTGCCCGGCGGGACGCTCTCATTCCGCGGCTGCCCACCGGTGTCATTGGTGTGGCTCTCACATGGCTTGCGATCTCGCCGGGCGCCGCGCGAGGAGAGGCTGGAAAGGGGTCTGTTCTGCTCGAAGTAGCGGTGCCCTCCTTGCTGACAACACATCGGTTCGGCAGAGGAGGCGCGCCGCATGGGCGTGATCATCGGGATGGACCCACACAAGCGATCGGCCACGATCGAGGTCATCGACGACCGCGGTCAGGTGCTCGGGGTGGGAAGGTACGGCACCGACAAGGCCGGCTACGCCGAGATGCTGAAGGCCGGCCGCAGGTTCGACGACAGGATGTGGGCGGTGGAGGGCTGCAACGGGATCGGCAAGCACGTCGCGCACCGGCTGGTGCACGACGGGGAGGTCGTGGTGGATGTGCCGGCGAAGCTGTCCGCGCAGGTGCGGGTGTTCGCCACCGGCAACGGCCGCAAAACCGACCCGGTGGATGCGCATTCGGTCGCCCAGGTCGCGCTGCGGACTCCGAACCTGGTCCGGGTCGAGGTCGACGACGACCTGGTGGTGCTGGGCATGCTGGTCGACCGACGCGACGAGCTTGGCCGGGCGCGGACGCAGACGATCAACCGGCTGCACCGGCTGCTGTTGGAGCTGTTCCCTGGTGGGGCAAAGCAGTTCCTCTCCTCGCATCAGGCGCGGGCGTTGATCGCGACCATCAAGCCCCGCGATCTCGTCGGGAAGACCCGGCGCCGCCTCGCGGTCGAACTGATCATCGAGCTCGAGGGAATCGACAAGAAGATCAAGGCCATCAAGAAGGAGCTCACCAAGCTGGTCGAGGCCCGCGGTTCCGAGTTGATGACCCTGCACGGCATCGGACCTTCCGGCGCCGCCCGGCTGCTCGCCGACGTCGGCGACATCCACCGGTTCGCCGACCGCGACAAGTTCGCCTCCTGGAACGGCACCGCCCCGCTAGATGCCTCCTCCGGTGACCAGACTCGGCATCGGCTCTCTCGGGCCGGTAACCGGCGGATCAACCGAGCCCTGCACATCATGGCCGTCGTCCAACTCCGCAACCCCACCGAAGGTCGCGCCTACTTCGACGCCAAGAAAGCAGCCGGCAAGACCTCGATGGAAGCCATGCGAGCCCTCAAACGACGGCTCTCCAACGTCGTCTACGCCCAGATGGTGGCCGACCAGAAACGACGAGAGGCGACGGGCCCGGGAGGGCACTCGGGGACGACTCTGCAATCCAGCGTGACCGACCTGACCCCGGACATCGGCTCTTCGGATAAGCCACTTCCCGGACCCGCCACCAGCCAGCCTAAGACCGTGCTCCCCAACATGTCTTGACACAAAGGGGAGCCATATGTGGACGTTTTTTCCCGCCCACGGCCCGTTTCGCCGGAAACGACCCCGGGGTTTTCCGTGGGGAGAGAAACGGTGCGACGGCGGGTCGCCCAGAGTCATGATCAGAAAAACCGGCATCTCTCACCACCGGTCGTACATCGCTCGACGCGCCGCTAACGCTCGTTGCTGCGCGATGTTGCCCTTGCGTGCGCCGTCGGTCAGGTTGCAGGCCGCGTGGCTCGCACCGAGATACCCGGCGCGGGTGTCGTCGTGGTCCAGATGCCACGCGCTGCCGGGTGGGATCCACCCGCCGCATCTGGCGCACCACCCTTGGCCGCTGTCAACGATGCCTTTCCATTTGAGGCGTAGCCGCTTGTGTTCGGCGCCGTACCCGCGGGCCACGGTGCCACGCTGCGGGTACTTGTTCCAGGTCACGTCGGCCTCGCCGGTTCGTGGACGAGGGGTGCTTGCCAGCCGGTCGGCTCTGTTCCTGACATGGCTTAAGTACGACAATCGCAGTCATGGCGAAGGATTGGCGGTGTCGGCTGTCCTTCCACAAGTACGGTTACCCGAAGCGCAACGACACCGGCGAGGTGTACTTGGAGTGCATCCGCTGCGGGCACATCAATTACCCGGAACCACCGAGCGCCAAGCCACCGCCGATGGCCGGTGGCGAAGGCATGATGGGCATGTAGCGGGTGGCGACCGGCGGTCACGTCGACCCGCCGGGTTCGTGCTCGACCAGTGACCAGCCGCGTGTGTGCGCTGCGGTTCGCAGCCGCTCAACGTCGTCGAGAGGGACGGCCCATCCGGCGTAGGTGGCGTCGCGGATGCAGCCGACTAGGTCGACCAGCGCGAGGGCCTTGTCACCGCTGAGCACGGCGGTGTCGGTGCCGTGGGCGATGACGACATCTGGTGGGGTCATGGTGTCTCTCCGGCGCAGACGTGGCAGTGCCAGTAGCCGAGGTGCTGCCTATCGGTTGGGGTGCCGCAGGCGCAGCAGCGGCCGGCCGGCGCGGGTTCGGGGCCGGGGTGGTCGAAGTAGTCGTCGAACGGCATGTCAGCTCACCTCGCGCAGTTGGCTAGGTGGCCCTGGCTGTCGAGTGGCCAGTGGCATCGGGGGCAGGTCGGCTCGCCGTCTGCGACCCACGGGGATTGGTTTTGGATGGATGGAAGAGAGTCGAACTCCCGCGCTGAAGTGTGTTGGAACTGTTGGAACTGGTTCCAACACAGGGTCTGTTTTCCGGCCTCTCCGTATCGGTATGAATATGTATAAATTGACCCATCATCAGATCGCGTGTATAGCGCACGAGAGGGGGGTGTTGGAACTGTTCCAACGTTCCAACGTTTGGCCGGTCATGACTTCCTCTTCCCTGGGGCGTACCGCCTATCTGTGGTGACCACCAAGAGGTCCTCGCCGACCGCGCGGTCGAGGACGTCGTCGATGCTGACCAGCTTTCGGTACTTGTCTGCGATCGAAAGAGTGATGCACCGCCGGGGGCAGCTCTGCTCGGGATGCTCCTTGTGGTGCTTCACCACTCGGGTGACGGCCTGCCGTTTCGCGGCGGCCATCGCCCGCCCGCCGAGGATTTGGTCGGCGACGAGCTGCCGTTCGCCTTGTGCTCGGCCGCGGCTGGTATTGGCCCGCTTCTGCTCCTCGGCGAGGGTGGTGAGCACTCGGCGTCGTGTGGTGTCGGATAGATCCACCACCATGCCGGCGAGGGACCAGTCCTCGAGGTTGACGTCGTCGCGGTCGTAGAGTGCGGCGAGGTTGCCGGCGACCTTGAGCCGGACCAGGTCGCGGTGTTCGTCGAGTGGGTCGCAGCCGTGTATGTGCCGCTGGTAGTCGTTGGCTTTGATCTCGTCGGCGATGTCCGGGTGGATGAGGAAGTCCACCCATTGCCCGCCTACGACGTCGTTGGGGCGGGGTTTGATGGCCCCACGTGGGATCGGTCCGGGCCAGCCGGGCCGCTGGTCGGGGGGTGGGGTGTCGGTTCGGGCAGGCAGCCACAGGATGCGCTGCGGGGTGCCGACGCCGAGGTCGTCGAACAGCGGCCCCGCCCTGCTGGGCTGGATGGCGACGACGATCCCGTACGCGTACCTGCCGGCTGGCACTCGCCGTTTGCGTTCTTCGCTGGCGTTGGCTTGGCCGAGGGCGGCGCCGCTGAATATGGACCGCATGTTCGGCAGCAGGGTGCTGGTGGTGTTGCGTCGTGCGGTGGCTGCCAGCACCTCACCCTCGTCGGCGTAGACGAACGCGTTGTACCGCATCTGCCGCTTGACTTTGACGGTCTTACCACCCGGTCCCTCCTCGGTGACCAAGTCGAACAGCACGTCGATGAGGCCTTCGCCGCTGCCGGGTGGGATCTCGTCGCAGACCGGCTCGATTCGGCGTGCGGGTAGCAGTTCGCCGCCGATGGCTTTGGCGCTGGATTTGCCGCCGCCTGACGTGGCGGTGAGCGTGACGATGAGGTCGAGTCCGCAGCGGGCGCCGACGAGTGGCGGCAGCTTGTAGATGTAGCCCATGTCTGCGGCCACGCGGGCCAGCACCACCCCGAGTACAGCCTCGGCGGATCGGCCTCGTGACCAGGCGGCGTCGCGGATGTGCCGCAGGTACTTCCGCTTAGTCCAGAACTCCTCCGGGAGCCCGACCGTGGGCGCCGCGGCATCGTCGAGGCCCGGGCCGGCTTTGACTTTGCCCCACGATCGGGCGACCTCTTCGGCTACCCGATTGCGGTATCGGTCCGGCAGGTGCCGCCACGAGTCCATAACGGTGACGGTCTGACCCTGGGTGAGCTTGGCGTCCCGGCAGGCACCCACAAGCCCGTGGAAGGCCTCGGAGGCATCCTCCGGTTTGGTGCTGTCGTTGCTCCGTTCGCGTAGCCACGCCGGGAGCTTCTCGAGGTCGACGGGTTCACCGTCGACGGTCTGGCTGGACTTGGCGCCGTCGGACTGCTCGAGGTCGACGCCGAGGATCTCGGCGAGCTTGGCGGGATCCCATGGTGTGCCGGACCATGGCCGCGCCAGCACGCGTGCCGGTTCTCCGGCCGGCTCCCCGTTGCGCGGTGTGGCCGGTTTGAAGTTGAACGATCCCGGCAGCCGCAGCAGCGACTCGTCCGACCACTTGGCGTCGCCGCCGAGCCGATCGGCGAGGGCCTTGTTCAGCCGGGCATGCGCGCCGAGCCCGACCGGGCGGGTGAGCGGCACATAGGCGTGCCGGTGATCAGGTTGCCCGGAGTCGACCACGAGCGGGTTGAGGGTGTCCCACAACGCGATGTCAGCGGGCGGGCCGTCGAGGTCCGCCCAGCACACCATGGGCGGCCGCGCAGAGCCCTTGCGCCGGTCGGGAGTGAACCGGACCGCCGGGCAGATGTAGATGTCGACCGGCTCCCCGCTGGCGAGCTCCTGGTCGACGGCAACGCGGATCTTGTCCCGCTCGGACGGCCACTGGAAGCGGGTTTCGGTCCAGTCCCGGTGTTTGTATTTGCCGGCGCCGTCCCAGAACGGGGTGCGGCCGAAGGCGAACGCGAGGAACCCTTCCCGCTCACCGATGACGGCGTCGATGTAACCGCTCACGAGGCCACCACCTCGACCTCGACCCGCCAACCGGCGAACCCGCACCGCGGCAGCGGGCACAGCCAGGACGACGCCTGGTCGGATTTGTGGGTCCGATCGGTTAGCCTGGACGCGACGGAGCACCCAGTCAGCGCCTCGTCCAGCTTCACCGATCCGGGCCGGCCCGCCTCCGGCCCGTTTCGTTTGTCAGGCCGCATCCGGACCACCACCGTCCGGGAGTCGCAGCATGTCGGCGACGCGGGCGAGTGTGGACGGGTCGGTGACTTTGGGCGGGAGCCCTTGCTCGCGACGGGTGCGACTGACGAGGGCTTCGATCTCGGCGAGCTCTCGCTCGGCTACCGCACGAAGGTCTTCCGCCTTCGAGCGCCGGAATTCGAGCCGAAGTTCTTCTATCTCATCGGGCGAGTAGCCGTGGTGTCCCGCCGCGCCGAGTTGGGCGTTTAGGCGCCGGGTTCTTGCGCTGAGCTTGATTCGCGGCATAATCGGCCACGACCTCCTAGCCGGGGGTCACGCCCAGCTGGGGGGTCCTGGTAGATGCCCCGGCTGGGCACTTTGCGTTCGATTACCGAACGCTCCCGGCACACGGTAGCGAGCGGCACAGCGAAGGCAACCACAGAGTCCGAATGGTGAGACGTCGCAGGTCAGGGGCCTGAAATGATCTTACATGGCTGTGATTCGGTACTCAGACCCACCACTGCGGGTCGAACCGGTCGACGTCGTATTTCCGCGCTGCTGACCTGACCGTGACCGAGATCAGCACGGCAGCGACGATGGCTCGCCGCTGTGAGACGTTGCGCCGCTCCCATTCGGCGAGCAGGTTATCGCGCGAGCCGCTGAGTCCGTCGAGGGGCGCGGTGTCGGTGGCCCGCTGTAAAATGCGGCGGTTTCCGTCGAGCCGGGTTTCGATCTTCTCCCGTGCCGCACGCCATTCGCCGCGGGTCATCCGCGAACCCGGATCGGCCCACTCCTCGGCGAGCTCGACGAGCCGCCGCTCGTCGTCGACGACGGCCTTACGGATCGCCGGGTCTACCTCGGCGCGTGCGTACAGCCGGTCCCGGAACTCGTCGGATTCCAGCGCGACGAGCACCATGTCGCGGACGACGTCGTCGGCGAACGCCGCGGTGACCGAGATGGTGCCGCACGCTGCTGTGCCTGGCCGCTTGTCACACACATATCGGGGCTTCCCGTGCGCCGGCCTACCGACGAGCCCGGAGCGGCACTGGTGGCAGCGCAGGATGCCGGACAGCAGGTATGAGCGGCCGGACGGGCCGTTGCGCCGTGCTGGTCGGGTCAGCAGCTCTCGTAGCCGGTCGGAATCGTCGACCGAGATGATCGCGGGCCACACCGCGTCGGCAGTGATCTCCCCAAGCAACGGGCGGTTGCCGGTCACATAGTCGGCGACTGGCCGATGCTCACGACGGCCGGAGATACGCGCGGAGACGAGCATGTGCCGGAGCGCCTTTCGGCTCCACGGGTTGCCACGTGAGGTTCTAATGCCCCGCTGGTCCAGGTCACGACACACCGAGTGCAGCGACTCGCCCGACAGAACCCGTGCTGCGCACTCGCGGACGATCGCGGCCTCGGACTCTCGGACGGTAACGAGGTCGGCCTCATAGCCGAACGGCCGCGGTGACCCGTGGACCTGGCCGGCTTCGGCCGCTTGCAGCCGCTGGCGTATCAGCCGTTCGGAGATGTCCTCGGCTTCGCCGGCGTCGTTCGCTGCGAGGATTCTGGCGACCCGCCGCCCGGTGGCCGTGTTGAGATCGAACGAGGGGGAGCGGACGTAGGCGAAGCGGGTGCCGTGCTGCTCGGCCAGGTCGATCAGGTCCTCGAGTTCGCGGGGTCGACGGGTGAGCCGTCCGGAGGTGTAGGCGAGGACGACGTCGAGCAGCCCGCCGCGGGCGTCGTCGAGTAGTCGGCGATAGTCGGGCCGGATCTTGCGGGTTCGGGTGCTGGCGCCGATGTCGTTATCGGAGTAGACCTCGACCACCGACCAGCCATTCCGGGCGGCCAACTCGTGGCAGTCCTGCTCTTGCCGGTCGATGCCAGTTTCACGGCCCTCTCGGTCCTCGCTGATGCGTACGTAGATCGCCGCTCCAGTCACGAATCACATATTGACACACTCGTCCAGACAATCTCGCCGGGGTCTGGATCACCGTCGGTGTCGGGGTTGTATGACGTGACGACGACCTCGACATCGGTCGCCTCCGTAGTGGCGTACGGGCCGCTGCGGCCCGGTTCGACGCCGTCGATCTCCACGCATGGCACCGTATCGTTCGCGAGTTCGTTGCCCGGCTTCACGCTGGCCGGTCCACGCGACGCGGTGCCATGATTCGCGCGTGACGATCCCGCCGGAGAACACCGAACGAGTCTTCGCCCGGATCGACCAATCACATCTGGCGCCGCAAGTCATGGGGTATCTCGATTCGGTCGCGACCCTGCCGGAGGTCCGTGCTTGGCGTGCGATCGCCCTCGACCTGCTCGCTCTGGCCCCCGGCCTGCGGGTATTGGACGCGGGATGCGGAATGGGCGAAGTCGCGCGCGAGCTGGCGGCGCTGGTCGGTCCCGATGGCGACGTGACGGCGGTAGATCTGAGTCGGCAGATGATCGAAGCTGCTCGGTCCAGGGACAACGGCACGGGCGTGACCTACGAACGCGCCGACGTCACAGATCTGCCTTTTGCCGCGAACTCGTTCGACCGGGCCCGATGCGAGCGGGTGCTTCAGCACCTCTCCGACCCGGACGCCGCTCTCGGTGAGTTGGTGCGAGTCACGGTCCCCGACGGTGTGGTGTGCGTCCTGGACACCGAATGGCGCTCAGCTGCCGTCGACGTCGACGAACCGTCACTCGTTGACGCGGTTTTCGGCATGATGAACACGCTTTCGCCGCAACCGGCAATCGGACGCACACTGCGGCGGCGAATGGTGCGCGCCGGTTTGGTCGATGTCGACGTCCGGGTATACCCGTTCACCTATACCTCGCTCGCCGACGCGGCGGCGCTCTACCCGCAGTTCAACGAACAGATCCCGCCGGAGGCGGAAGTCATTCCAGCGGACCTGCGGGAGCGGTGGTTCGCGGCGCTGCGTCGGGCCGACGCGGAAGGAACGCTCTGGGTAACAGTCCTGGGCTATGTCGCTGCCGGCACCGTCGCGGAGGCCGCCGCCTGACCCAGCGTGGGATGATGACCCGTGGGCCTCCGCCCCCGCATCCCACCGACCGCGGCCCGTCCACACCGCCGAGGAAGTCCGTTGCCCGCCACTTCGACCGTCCCGGCGCCGGCGACGACCCCGCCCGAGCTCATCCGCAACTTCTGCATCATCGCGCATATTGACCATGGCAAGTCCACCCTGGCTGACCGCATGCTCCAGCTCACCGGGGTCGTCGACGATCGGACTATGCGCGCTCAGTACCTGGACCGCATGGACATCGAGCGCGAGCGCGGCATCACCATCAAGAGCCAGGCCGTTCGGCTCCCGTACACGGCGGCCGACGAGGCCACCTATGTCCTCAACCTGATCGACACGCCGGGCCACGTCGACTTCAGCTATGAGGTGAGCCGAAGCCTGGCGGCCTGTGAGGGAGCCGTCCTGTTGGTCGATGCTGCTCAAGGGATCGAGGCGCAGACGCTCGCCAACCTCTACTTGGCGCTCGAGGCAGACCTGCATGTCATCCCCGTGCTCAACAAGATCGACCTGCCCGCGGCCCAACCGGACAAGTACGCCGCTGAGCTTGCGCATCTGATCGGCTGCGCATCCGGTGACGTCCTACAGGTGAGCGGCAAGACCGGGGAGGGGGTGGCCGAGCTGATGGAGCGCATCGTCACCGATCTCCCGCCGCCGGACGGCGATCCGGATGCTCCGGCGCGCGCCATGATCTTCGACAGCATCTACGACACCTACCGCGGAGTGGTCACCTATGTCCGCGTGATCGACGGGCACATCTCGCCGCGGGACCGGATCCTCATGCTCTCGACCCGGGCGACGCACGAGCTGCTCGAGATCGGGGTGATCTCCCCGGATATGACGCCGAGCCCCGGTCTGGCCGTCGGCGAAGTCGGATACCTGATGACCGGCGTCAAAGACGTCCGGCAGTCGAAGGTCGGCGACACGGTGACCAACGCGGCAAGACCGGCGGCTCAGGCCTTGCCCGGATACCGCGAGCCGAAGCCAATGGTCTTCTCCGGGCTCTACCCGCTTGACGGCTCGGATTACCCGGACCTGCGGGAGGCACTGGACAAGCTCAAGCTCAACGACGCCGCCATGGCCTACGAGCCGGAGACATCAGGTGCTCTCGGGTTCGGTTTCCGATGCGGCTTTCTTGGGCTGCTGCACATGGAAATCGTCCGCGAGCGGCTGGAACGCGAGTTCGGGCTCGACCTGATCTCGACGGCTCCAAACGTCGTCTACACCGTGCACATGGAGAGCGGCGCGGAGCAGATCGTCACGAACCCCAGCGAGTTCCCCGCCGGCAAGGTCACGTCTGTGTACGAGCCGGTCGTCCGAGCAACGATCCTCGCGCCGAGTGAGTACGTCGGGACGATCATGGAGTTGTGCCAGACGCGACGAGGAACGCTGCTCGGCTTGGACTACCTGTCCGAGGACCGGGTCGAGGTGCGCTACACGCTGCCGCTCGCCGAGATCGTGTTCGACTTTTTCGACGCCCTCAAGTCGCGCACCCGCGGCTACGCCAGCCTCGACTACGAGCCGACCGGGGAACAAGAGGCGGATCTGGTCAAGGTCGACATCCTGCTGCACGGTGAGACCGTCGACGCGTTCAGTGCGATCGTGCACAAGGACAAGGCGTACGGCTATGGCGTGGCGATGGTCGCGCGGCTGCGCGAGCTGATTCCGCGCCAGCAGTTCGAAGTGCCCATCCAGGCCGCGGTCGCCTCGCGGATCATCGCCCGGGAGACCATCCGGGCGATGCGAAAGGACGTGCTCGCCAAGTGCTATGGCGGAGACATCACCCGCAAGCGGAAGCTGCTCGAGCGGCAGAAGGAAGGCAAGAAGCGGATGAAGATGGTGGGCCGGGTCGAGGTCCCGCAAGAGGCCTTCATCGCCGCCCTTTCCTCCGCCTCCGACGCCAGCCAACCAGCCAAGCGTTGACTGGCCTCTCCCATCCGGCCCGCCGACGCAATACCGTTCGAACAACGGGACCCATCATCGCCGGTCCCGGACCTGGAGGAGACCGATGACCGACGTGGTGACCGATTCGGCCGAGATCGTCAAGGACCGGCCGGCGTCCGTGGGGCGGATGTTCCTGGACCGGGCTCGGGCGACCCCAACCCGCGAGGCTTTCCGGTATCCGCTGGACGGCGGCTGGCAATCACTGAGCTGGCAGGAGACCAAGGACCGGGTCTGGGCGGTCGCAGCAGGACTGCTGTCCCTGGGCATCCAACCGGAGGAGCGGGTCGCGATCGCCAGCTCCACTCGTATCGAATGGGTGCTGGCCGACCTGGGGATCATGTGTGCTGGCGCAGCGACCACAACGGTCTATCCCTCAACGACGCCCGACGACGTTTCCTACATCCTGTCCGACTCCGGCTCTCGGGTCGTATTCGCCGAGGACCAAACCCAGGTGGAAAAGGTCCTCGAACACCGGGCCGAACTGCTCCAGTTGATCTCGGTCGTCGTCCTCGACGGGCAGGCTGACGGCGACCAGGTCATCACGTTCGCCGACCTGGAGGAGCGGGGCCGGAAGCTGCTCGCCGAGCGACCCACGGCCGTCGACGATGCCGTCGCGTCCGTCGGCCACGATTCGCTGGCGACGTTGATCTACACCTCCGGTACCACTGGCCGGCCAAAGGGCGTTCGGCTCACACACGGTAACTGGACCTACGAGGCCGTCGCCATCGACGCGCTCGACCTGCTCACCCAGGACGACGTCCAGTACTTGTGGCTGCCGCTGTCGCACTCCTTCGGCAAGGTGCTACAAGTGATGCAGTTGATCACCGGTTTCAGCACAGCGGTCGACGGCCGGGTCGACAAGATCGTGGAGAACCTGGCTGTGATCCAGCCGACGTTCATGGGCGCTGCGCCGCGGATCTTCGAAAAGGTCATGGCCCGAGTGACCGCCACCGCTGAACACGAGGGCGGGCTCAGGCGCAAGATCGTTCATTGGGCCGTCGGCGTAGGGCGGCAGATGTCGGAGCTCCGGGAAGCCGGGCGACAGCCCGGACCGTCGCTCAAGGCCCAGAATGCGATCGCAGATCGATTGGTGTTCCACAAGCTGCGCGGACGACTGGGCGGGAAGATTCGCTTCTTCGTCTCCGGCGCCGCCGCGCTTTCCACCGATGTCGCTCGGTTCTTCCACGGTGCCGGCATGCTGATCCTCGAGGGCTACGGCCTGACCGAGACCAGCGCTTTCAGCTGTGTCAACCGACCAGAGAACTACCGGATCGGTTCAGTGGGGCTGCCCGCCCCGGGCACGGAGGTCAAGATCGCCGAGGACGGCGAGATCCTGATCAAGGGCCCGGGAGTGATGACCGGATACAACAACCAGCCCGAGGCGACGGCCGAGGTGTTGACCGATGACGGCTGGTTCCTCACCGGCGACATCGGCGAGCTGCTGCCTGGCGGCCACCTGAGGATCACCGACCGCAAGAAGGACCTGATCAAGACCTCCGGCGGAAAGTACGTTGCGCCGCAGACCATCGAGGCGCTGTTCAAGGCGGTCTGCCCGTACGCCAGTCAGATGGTCGTGCACGGTCACCAGCGGAACTATGTCACCGCGCTGGTCAGCCTCGACCCCGAGTCCATCGCGACGTGGGGGGAGCAGTACGGATTGTTTGGTTCATACTCAGACGTCGTCACCAGTCCGCAGGTCCGCGAGTTGGTGCAGGGCTATGTGGACGAGCTCAATTCCCGGCTGGCCCGGCACGAGCAGATCAAGAAGTTCGAGATCCTGTCCGACGACCTCACCGTGGAGGAAGGGGAGCTCACGCCGAGCATGAAGGTCCGGCGGTCGGCAGTCGAACAGAAGTACGCAGACACCCTGGACCGGATGTACTCGGGCTGACCTCACCGGAATGACCACGTTCACCACCCGTGCCCGTACATCACCAGGCATGCATGCCTGGTGATGTACCTATTCGCCTGGTGATGGGCAATGCCGTCGAGACCGCCAGATGGTGAGCCCGCACCACTCGACGGAGCACTGCCGCCGATGGCATTGACCGGACTCGGCTCTCGGCCATTCGGCGTTTACCTGCATGTGCCCTTCTGCGCGACCAGGTGCGGCTACTGCGACTTCAACACCTACACGGCCACCGAGCTGGGCCCGGGAACGGCCCGCGAATCCTGGGCCGACACAGCGATCGCCGAACTCCGGCTCGCGCGTCGCGTACTCGGGGACAGGGAGCTGCCGGTCGCGACCGTGTTCTTCGGCGGTGGGACTCCGACTCTGCTCGGAGCTCGCGACCTGGCCACGGTGCTGCGTGCAGTCGACGCCGAGTTCGGCCTACAGCCTGGCGCCGAGATCACCACCGAAGCCAACCCCGAGTCGGTCGACCTCCGCTCGCTGGCCGAACTGCGGTCAGCGCGGTTCACCCGGATCTCGCTGGGGATGCAGAGTATCCACCCGCACGTCCTCGAAGTCCTCGATCGCATGCACAGTCCTGGACGGTCGGTGGCAGCGGTCGCGGAGGCTCATGATGCCGGCTTCGAACACGTCAACCTCGACCTGATCTACGGCACCCCCGGTGAGAGCCTGCCGGACTGGCAGGCCAGCGTCCGCGCGGCGATCGACGCGGACCCCGACCACGTCAGCGCCTACAGCCTGATCGTCGAGCCGGGAACCAGACTCGCAGCCCGCGTCCGGCGCGGCGAGCTGCCGATGCCCGACGACGACGAACAAGCCGACAAGTACCTGGTCGTCGACGAGCTGCTGACGTCAGCCGGCTATCAGTGGTACGAGGTGTCGAACTGGGCGACCTCGGATTCGGCGCGCTGCCACCACAACAACCTCTACTGGACGAGTGCGGACTGGTGGGGCGTGGGGCCGGGCGCTCACAGCCACGTGCAGGGCGTCCGGTGGTGGAACGTCAAGCACCCTGCAGCGTGGGCACGCCGGCTGGCGGCGGACGAGAGTCCCGCTCACGCGCGCGAGGTGCTGGATGCTGCCACCCGCAAGGTCGAACGAGTCCTGCTGGAAACCCGGTTGGTCGGTGGCCTCGACGTCGCTGTGCTGGATCACGCCGGCCGAGCTGCAACTGACGCTCTGGCGGCCGACGGGCTGGTCGAACCTGGTGGGCTCGAGGCCGGGCGGCTCGTGCTGACCCGGCGAGGCCGACTGCTGGCCGACGCCGTCGTGCGGGACCTGGTCGCCTAGCGTTCCGGTCGGGTGGGCTACTTCACGAACCGGATGGTCAGCGGGTAGCGGTACATCTCACCCGAACTCGCTCGGACCGCGCCGATGATCACCGTCACGACGTACAGAATCCCCAGCGCCAGCAGCATGACCAGGCCGATCAACAAGATCGCCAGGATCACACTGATCACGATATAGATGAGCACGGTCAGGTTGAAGTTGAGTGCCTCGACGGCGTGCTTCCGGACGAACGGAGACCGGTCGCCCCGTACCAGCATCACGACCAGTGGACCGAGGAATCCCAGCGCGATGTAAGCGGCGAGGAATGCCGACAGGTGCGCTCCCATCGCCCAGTTGCGGTCCTCCGCTGGCACCACTGCCGACGATGCGGATGGGTCGTAGGTCACGTGTCTGCTCCCTGGCGACTCGGTACTCACAGGCTAGTCGATCTCCGGCGCCGCTCTTCGTATGCTCGTACCTTGGCGCGGTTACCGCAGGTCTGCATGCTGCACCACTTGCGCCGGCCCGAACGGTCGAGAAACAACCAGCCGCAGTCGTTGCCTGGGCACGGTCGGACCCGGCGGGAGTCGTCGCTGGCGAGCAGATCCCCGGCAGCCTGGGCGACCCGAAGCAATGAAAGCCGCAGTCCGGTTGACGCAGGGATGACCCAACCCGACGTTCCGAGAGCACTTTGGGCAGGCCGAAGCCGGGCCGCGGACGCGGCTTCCTCTGCCATACGTGCGACACCCCGGAACGCGCGGCGGTCGGCCGTCCCAGTCAGTACCCGGTAGAGCCCGAGCCGGAGCGCATAGGCATCCCCCAGCACCTCAGCCGCCATGTCCGGGTCACGACGCCCGAGGCGGCGGGCGCTGAGAACCTCAGCGGCTCGAAGGAAGCCCACATGGCCGGACCACACTGCGAACCGGTCGAAGTCGGGGATCCATTCGCGGCTCGGATCGCGATGCGGCAGTCGCGTCCATCCGGACCAGGTGTTGCAGAGCTCGAGGGCCGAGTGTCCGCTGATCGGTCGAGGCATCGGATATCCCTCGACCTCTACGTAGTGCACTCAGCAATTGTGCCTCGGTTTCGGTGACCTCTTGACATCTACGCTGCTAACCGTTTGATTCACTCTAACCGGTTAGTCAACCGAGTAAGGTCAGGAGGGTCGACCATGCGGATCGGCAAGTTGGTGGTGGCAGGGGCTGTTGGGCTGGGTGCAATGCTGCCGGCCACGGCACAGGCGGTCGAGCCTGGACAATCGGCGGCGGAGGTGACGTCGCAGCTTCGGATACCAGGCTGGGCGCCGGAGCCGTGGCAGCCGTACGACCAGGCGGAGTTCTCCTGGCCGGCCGGAGAAGCATGTTCGTTCGAAGTTGCCGTCGAAGTGGTGACCCAAGACCTGTCGAGCCGCGTGCTTGCTCGATTTCCGGACGAAACCGCACGAGCAGAGCAGTTCACGGGGCCACTGGTCATGGACTTCGTGAACACCGCGACAGGTGCGCGCGCGCGGCACGACCTGAGCGGAGAGGGCGTACAAACCTATACCGCCGATGGTGCACCGCTGCGATTCATCGGTGTCGGGCCGTTTGGTACCGGCTTTGCACCGGACGACGACTATCCCGCGGGCGTGTGGGTGCTCGACGGGATCCACGTCGTGCGGTGGTCGGCAGACGGCACGAAGAGCATGGAGGTGGATCTCGGACCGGAACTGAATGTCTGTACCGAACTCGACTGACGTTGGCTCGCCGTTCTGCTCCCGCCGGTCGGCGCACGTAGACTTGGCACTCAGATTCACCGAGTGCCAACCGGCTGCGAGGAGGTGCCCGCCCCGATGTCGCTCGACGACCGCAAACTCGAGGTGCTGCGCGCCATCGTCGAGGACTACGTCGCCACTCAGGAGCCAGTCGGGTCCAAGGCACTGGTCGACCGGCATCACCTCGGGGTCTCGCCGGCCACGATTCGCAACGATATGGCGGTCCTCGAGGAAGAGGGCTATATCGCTCAACCGCACACCAGCGCGGGGCGGATCCCCACCGACAAGGGCTACCGGCTCTTCGTCGACCGACTTTCGACGGTGAAGCCGCTGTCGCCTGCCGAGAGGCGGGCGATCCAGACCTTCCTCGACGGTGCCGTCGATCTCGACGACGTCGTCACCCGCACGGTCCGTCTGCTCGCCCAGCTCACCCGTCAGGTCGCCGTCGTCCAATACCCGTCGCTAGCACGCTCGACGGTGCGGCACGTCGAGTTGGTTCCGTTGAGCACCAGCCGGGTGCTGTTGGTACTCATCACCGACGCCGGCCGGGTCGAGCAGCGCATCGTCGAACTGCCAGGCGATGCCGATGACGTGCTGCTCGGTGATCTGCGTGCCCGGCTCGGCCACGCCGTTGCCGGGTTGGACATGTCGGCGGTTGCGACCACCGTCGAAACGCTGCCGGAGTCGTTCTCGCCGGGCGACCGGCAAGTGGTGGCCGCGATAGCTGCCACGCTGATCGAGGCGCTGGTAGACAAGCACGACGAACGACTCGCGGTCGCTGGCACCGCCAATCTGGCCAGATTCGGTCATGGCTTCGAAACCGGGTTGGAATCGCTGCTCGAGGCGCTGGAGGAGCACGTCGTTCTGCTCCGGCTGCTGGGTGAGGCCACCAGCCCGTCGACGCTCACCGTCCGGATCGGACACGAGAACGCGCAGTCGGGACTTTCCGCCACGTCGATCATCACGACCGGTTACGGCCCGGGGGAGCGCGCGCTGGCAAGCATGGGCGTCGTCGGTCCCACTCATATGGACTACCCAGGAACAATCGCAGCGGTCGGAGCCGTTGCGCGATACGTCAGCCAGATTCTGGCCAGGGACAACTAGGGGAACTTGGACTGCGTGGTGCCCACAACCGACTACTACGAGGTGCTCGGCGTCTCGCGCGATGCGTCGACCGACGACATCAAGAAGGCGTACCGCCGGCTCGCGCGTCAACTCCATCCCGACATCAACCCGGACCCGCATACCCAGGAGCGGTTCAAGGAGGTCACGAACGCCTACGAGGTGCTCGCCGATGCCCGCAAGCGGGAGATGTACGATCTCGGGGCCGACCCACTAGCGAGCGGCAATGGCGCAGGTGGCGGATTCGGCACCGGCTTCTCGTTCACCGACATCATGGACGCGTTCTTCGGTGGGACGACGACCACCCGCGGTCCGCGCAGCCGGATCCGCCGCGGCCAGGACGCGCTGGTCCGGCTCGAGGTGGAGCTGGCGGAGGCGGCGTTCGGTGCGACCAAGGAGTTGCAGGTCGACACGGCGATCGTGTGTGCGGCCTGCCAAGGCGCTGGGACCTCACCGGGCACTCAGCTGGTCACCTGCCACACCTGCTCTGGTCGGGGCGAGATCAGCCAAGTGCAACGCTCCTTCCTCGGCCAGGTGATGACCACCCGGCCGTGCCCGCAATGCCATGGCTTCGGAACGGTCAACCCTCGGCCATGTGTCGAATGCGCCGGCGACGGTCGGGTCCGCACCCGGCGCAGCTTGACCATCAAGATCCCGGCAGGCGTCGACGCCGGAACCCGGATCCAGCTGGCTGGTGAGGGCGAGGTCGGCCCGGGCGGCGGGCCGCCTGGGGATCTCTACGTCGAACTGGTGATGCGGCCGCACCCTGTCTTCGACCGCAGCGGCGACGACCTGCATTGCACGGTCGAGCTGCCGATGACGGCGGCCGCGTTGGGCACGACCATCGAGCTGGAAACCCTCGACGGCGCCGAGTCGCTCGAGGTCAAGCCGGGCGCACAGCACGGTCAGACCTTGAAGATCCCTGCGCGGGGTGTACCGAAGCTGCGCGGCACCGGCCGCGGTGACCTTCTCGTCCACCTGGAGATACGGACGCCGACTCGGCTGGACTCCCGGCAGGAGGAGCTGTTACGTGAGCTGGCTCAGCTGCGGAACGAGCAGCATCCGCACGGCGCGGTGTCGGTGCAGGGCCAGAACCTGTTCACCCGCCTCCGCGATGCCTTCAAGTAACCCCATCCGGGATGACCCGATGCGTCAGCTGATCGGACCACGGTCGAGGTGAGCGCACCGATCTTCTTGGTCGAGGGCGAGCGCCTACTCCGATCCGACCGTGTCCGGATCGACGGCGACGAGGGGCGGCACGCCGCCGTCGTGCGACGGATCGGGGTAGGGGAGTCGATCGACCTCGCTGACGGCAACGGCCACGTCGCCCGCTCGGTCGTCGTCGATGCCGACCGCGCGGGGCTGGTCTGCGAGGTTCGCGACCGGTTCGATGTTCCGGCCCCGGTACCTCGACTGGTCGTGGCGCAGGCATTGGCGAAAGGCAATCGAGGCGAGCTCGCCATCGAGCTGCTGACCGAGGTCGGTGTCGACGAGATCGTGCCTTGGTCGGCGCAGCGGTGCGTCGTGCAATGGACGGCAGAACGCGGGGAGAAAGCGCTGCGCCGCTGGCGAACGACCGCCCGCGAGGCCGCCAAGCAGTCTCGCCGGGCATGGCTGCCGGTAGTGGCGGAGCTGGCGGACACGAAACACCTTGCTGAGCGGTTGACGACTGCGGCTTTGGCTGTCGTGCTGCACGAGGACGCCTCCATTCCACTCGGTGCTGTCGACGTGCCAGCCGACGGTGAGATCGCGCTCGTTGTAGGCCCGGAGGGTGGCGTTGCGCCGGACGAGCTCGATGCATTCACGGCGGCGGGTGCGCAGACAGCGACCCTGGGGCCAAGTGTGATGCGCACGTCAACTGCTGGAACAGTCGCGGCGGGCGTGCTGTTGTCGCGAACGGCACGCTGGGCTACTGGACGGTGAAGTCCTTGGTATCGCTCGTTGGTCCGAACCCTTCGGCACCACCAGAGTCGTCGGACTCGCTGACCGAAACCGTGTATGAGCCAGGTTCGAGTTCGACGGTGAAGCGGAATTCCGCAAACCGGCAGCATTCTCGCGCGGTGGTGAATCCGTTCTCGACCACCTCGCCATCTCGACGGATTTCCCACACGAGGTTGGCCTCGTTGACCGCGGCCTCACCATCGATCGTCACAGCGGGTCCCACGACGGCGTCCTGGGCGGGATTGTTGACCTGCACTAGCTGCCGGACCTCAATCGGGTCGGCTCGGCTGATCGGCGCAGACAAGTCGAGCTGGCCCCACATCTGAGTCGGCGGCTCGCCGTCGACCAGGATCTGCACCGGCAGCGCTCCGTTCAGGTCGGCGTCGCTAGCGGCGGCGGTCACCGTATAGACGAGCTGCTGGACGGCGAGCGTCGCGACGTCGTCGCGGATGCCGGTGTAATCCGTCTCGCCAGTGAGGTCGACCTCGATGACGTCGTTCTTTACTTCGACGGCCCGCACTTGTGTGTCGGGCAACCAAACGCCTCCGTAGTAGTCGGGATCAAGCGGGGTTCCAGCCAGCATCGTCGTCACCGCTGCGACCAAGGGCCCGTCGGGGGTGGGGACATCGCGGAACTCGCGGGCCAGCCGCTCTCCACGGGTCGTTTCGGTGACGTAGTACACCGGGACCGTGTCGTTCCCCGGCTGCGTGCCTTCCGACGCCGTCGGCAAAGGGTTCGTCGCACCGGTCGGTTCCGACTCGGTGGCTGACGAGATCGGGCTCTGTACGGCACTGACGGACGGCGAGGAGTCCGAACCCGAAGCGACGGTGTCGTCGGACGAGCCACCCATGAAGTAGGCGCTTCCCGCGATGACGGCGACTGCCGTGACCGACGCCGCTGCCACACCCAGCACGACAGGGCGCCGCCACATCGGTGGGCGGGCTGTCCGGCGCCGGATGCGGGACAGTGCGTCGAGGCTGGGCAGCACACCATCGGCCTCCTGGTGCAACGCTTGGCGCAGGAGTTCTTCGTCGCGGCGGAACCGCTCGTCGTCGACGCTCATGCCCATTGCTCCAAATCGGTGCGCAGCGCAGCCATGCCCCGCGACGCGTGACTCTTGACCGCTCCGCGGCTGATCTTCATCGCATCGGCGATGTCCGCTTCACTCAGGTCGGCGTAGTAGCGCAGGACCAGGGCCTCGCGTTGGCGTGCCGGCAGCTTGCGCAACGCCTCCACGACGGCCGTGCCGGCAACCCCCCGTATCGCCCCGGCCTCGGCACTCGGAGCGTCCAGCGGCATGTTGTCGGGGTGCCGCGCGGCCACCGAGCGCCGGCGCTGGATCGACCGGGTGTTGTGAATGACCGACGTGCGCAGGTACGCCGCAGCGCTGCCGGGGTCGCGCAGCTTCCGCCACCGTCGGTGCAAGGACACAAAGGCGTCCTGGACCGCTTCTTCAGCGACGGCTTGATCGCGCAGCAACAGCGTGGCCAGCCGAACCAGACCGGCGTAGTGGACCGTGAAGAGCTCGGTGACCATTTGGTCGGCGTTGCTGCTGAACGACGCCCCAGTCGCCTCACCCACTGCCCACCTCTCGAACGTGTCGACCGCGGCGGATCCGCTCGCGCCGGATCCGCCGACGGCAACAGGGCAGGCGACGGCCATGTCCCATGGACGCGCTGCCCCCCGCCGTGGTTTACCTCGTCCACGGTAGAGACACCCTAGGAGACATTGACCGCGCCCGTACGATGCGGGGCGTGACCGACTCGACGGACTGCCTGTTCTGCCGAATCGTCGCTGGCGAGGTGCCGGCCACCATCCTGCGCGCGTCAGATCGCGTGATCGCGTTTCGGGATGTCTCCCCGCAAGCTCCTACCCACGTCTTGGTGATACCGCGGGAGCACCATCCGGACGTCGGCTCGCTGGCCGAAGCCGACCCCGAGACGCTGGCCGAACTGGTTCGGGAGGCCAGCGCCATTGCGGAGGACGACGATCTTGATGCCTTTCGGCTGGTATTCAACACTGGTTCCGCGGCCGGTCAATCCGTTTTTCACGTGCACGGACACGTGTTGGGTGGACGCCACATGCGCTGGCCCCCTGGTTGAGTCCCACCCCGGTAGCATTGACCGCCTAAGCAGCCGAGACCGAAAGGCAGGCGCGAACAGGCCGTCAGGCCGCCCATGGCCGAGACACAAGGGGCCACCCAGCGGGCCCAGCACAAGATCGTCGTCCCGTCGAGCGTGCCGATGGTGAGCCTGCTCGGCTCCGGTGATGAGTTGCTGCGCGTCGTCGAGCAGTCGTACCCCGGGGTCGACCTGCTGGTCCGCGGCAACGAGATCACCATGACCGGCGAATCGGACGACATCGCCGAGGCCGAGCGCACCTTGGACGAGCTGGTCGCTGTCGTCCGAACCGGTCAGGGACTGACCCCTGAGGCCGTGGAACGGACCGTCGCGATGTTGCGAGCGCGGACCGCCGAGCGTCCGTTGGACGTGCTGACGGCCAACATCCTGTCCAACCGTGGGCGAACGATCCGGGCGAAGACCCTCAACCAGAAGCGTTACGTCGATGCCATCGACCGGCACACGATCGTGTTCTCCATCGGACCGGCGGGCACCGGCAAGACCTACCTCGCCGTTGCCAAGGCGGTTCAGGCGCTGCAGGACAAGCAGGTCACCCGGATCGTGCTCACCCGTCCCGCCGTCGAGGCGGGGGAGCGGCTGGGCTTTCTGCCCGGGACATTGTCGGAGAAGATCGACCCGTATCTGCGGCCGCTCTACGACGCCCTGCACGACATGATGGATCCGGCGACGATTCCCCGGCTGATGACCGAGGGCACCATCGAGGTCGCGCCGCTGGCGTACATGCGTGGCCGAGCGCAGCCGATTTTCAGCAAGGCATTGACTCCGATGGGGTTCCGCCCGATCGGAGAGCTGGTCGTCGGCGACTACGTCATCGGGTCGGATGGAAGACCGACTCCCGTCCTAGGCGTATATCCCCAAGGAGAGAAGGCGATCTACCGGGTTCACACTCAGGATGGCGCTTCGACACTGTGCTCCGGAGATCACCTATGGGCTGTGGCAACCCGCGACGATCGCCGTCGCGGCAAGCCGCTTCGGGTACTCGAAACCCACGAGATGATGGGTCGCCTCAGGGCCTCGCATTACCATCGGTTCGAGCTGCCGCTCTTGAGCCAACCAGTTTCGTTCCAACCTCGCGGCGTTCCTATGGACCCGTACGCGCTCGGGCTCCTGCTCGGCGATGGGTGCCTTACTTGCTTGACCACTCCCACCTTCACCACTGGGGATCCCGAGCTGGCGTGGATGCTCGAGAACGCGTTGCCGGGCATCAGGATGCGTGCGAAGGCACCGCTGGACTTCGTCTTGAACCGTGTCGCAGCGCCGGGTGATGTCATAACGACCGTCAACCCAGTGACCAGTGTCATTCGCCAGCTGGGTCTCGCGGGTTCAAGATCCGAGACGAAGTTCGTGCCTGAGGACTACCTCTACAATTCAACAGAAGTTCGCCTTGCGATGCTTCAGGGGCTGCTGGACTCTGACGGTGGACCCGTCGCGCAGCGCCGCCGAAGCTGCCGCATTCAATACAGCACAACGTCGCCGCGATTGTGCGATGACGTGTTGTTCCTGGTGCGTTCCCTTGGAGGTGTCGCATACGGCAGCACCAGACTCGCTGCGGGTCGACGGTCTGGCATGGCCCGTGGCCGGAGCGTAGCTCACCGGCACGACTCCTACCGCATTGACATCCGCCTACCAGCCGGGCTGGAGCCATTCCGGCTGGCCCGCAAACTCGCGGCCTATCACGGCGCTGGGGGCGGGGGTCGCCCGATGCGATTCATCGATCGGATAGTGCCGGCAGGTCAAGCGGACGCCGTGTGCATTCAGGTGGCTGCTGCAGACTCTTTGTACGTCACGGAGGACTTCCTCCTCACTCACAACACCCTGAATGACGCATTCGTCATCCTCGACGAGGCGCAGAACACCTCGCCGGAGCAGATGAAGATGTTCCTGACCCGGCTCGGCTTCGGCTCCAAGATGGTCGTTACCGGCGACGTGACCCAGATCGACCTGCCTACAGGTACCCACAGCGGCCTCAAGATCGTCGAAGGCATTCTCGACGGCATCGAGGACGTCCACTTCTGCCGACTGTCCAGTCACGATGTCGTCCGGCACCGATTGGTGTCGGAGATCGTCGACGCCTACTCCCGGTTCGACGCCGAGCAGGTCGCGGGACGCCTTCCGGGACGCGCCGGCGGCCGCGAGTCGGGACGGGGTCCCAACCGCGGAGACCGTCGTCGCGGCTCCGGGGGACGATCGTGACCATCGAGGTCAACAACGAAACGGCAACCGATCTCGACGAGAAGGACCTGTCCGACCTGTGCCGGTTCGTGCTCGACCGGATGCGGATCCATCCCCAGGCAGAGCTCGCGGTGCTCCTGGTCGACGTGGAAACCATGGCGCAGCTGCACACGCAGTGGATGGACGAGCCCGGACCCACGGACGTGCTCTCGTTCCCGATGGACGAGTTGCGGCCGACCCCGCACGACGAGGATCCGGTTGCCGGCCTGCTGGGCGACGTCGTGCTGTGTCCCGACGTCGCGCGTGAGCAGGCCCGGCACGCGGGTCACTCCTTTCAGGACGAGCTTCGACTCCTGACGACTCACGGGATTCTGCATCTGCTCGGTTACGACCACGGCGAGCCTGGCGAGGAGAAGGAGATGTTCGGGCTGCAGCAGCAGCTGCTCGACGATTGGGGCGCCCGGCAGAGGAGTCGTCGCTGATGTCGGGCGACGCCTGGATGCTGGTAGGTGCCGGCATATTGGTCGTCCTGGCAGGTGTGCTGGCGATGGCCGACGCCGCGCTCACGTCGTTCTCGAAAGCGCGTGCCGACAGTCTGGTGTCAGCCGGTCGGCGGGGTGCCCGCCGGGTGCGCCGGCTGGTCGACGATCCGGCGCCGGTCCTCAACACGGTGCTGCTACTACGGCTCGGTGCGGAGATCAGCGCCGTGGTTCTGGTAGCGGCCGTCTGCCTCGGGGCGTTCAGCGCCGAATGGCAGGCCGTGCTGGTTGCAGCCGGTTCGATGCTGGTCGTGTCGTATGTTGCCATCGGCGTCGGACCGCGGACGGTGGGTCGTCAGCATGCCGAGCAAGTAGCACTCGCCCTGGCTGGTCCGCTGCTGACGATCACGCGGGTCCTTGGCCCGTTGCCACGGCTGCTGATCATGATCGGCAACGCCCTCACGCCGGGCAAGGGCTTCCGGGAAGGGCCATTCGCAACAGAGGCCGAGCTGCGCGAGCTGGTCGACCTGGCCGAGGCGGGCCGGGTCATCGAGTCGGGCGAGCGGCAGATGATCCACTCCGTGTTCGAGCTCGGCGACACGATCGTCCGTGAAGTGATGGTGCCGCGCACAGACATCGTCTTCATCGAGGCGAACAAGACCCTGCGGCACTTCCAGACTCTGGCGTTGCGCAGCGGGTTCAGCCGGATCCCGGTTGTGGGCGCGGGAGGGCTGGACGACATCGTCGGTATCGCCTACCTCAAGGACGTGGCGCGCCGGCTCTATGACAACCGCAACGCGGAGTCAGTCGAGCGGGTCGAGTCCGTTATGCGTCCGGCCTTTTACGTGCCCGACTCCAAGCCCGCCGATGACTTGTTGCGCGAGATGCAGGCACAGCGCACGCATGTCGCCGTCGTCGTGGATGAGTACGGCGGCACGGCAGGGCTGGTGACGATCGAAGACATCCTGGAGGAGATCGTCGGTGAGATCTCCGACGAGTACGACACCGGCGAGGCCACCGTGCAGCGGCTCGACGACGGCGCTGTCCGGGTCAGCTCTCGGTTGAATGTCGAAGACCTGGGGGAGCTGTTCGGGATCGAGCTCTCCGACGACGACGTCGACAGCGTCGGCGGCCTGATGGCCAAACACCTCGGCCGGGTTCCCATCCCCGGAGCTGAGGTCGAGGTGGGGGGGCTTCGCCTGGTCGCGGAAGGTCCGGCCGGCCGGCGCAACCAGGTCGCGACGATCCTCGTTGCCAGGACAGGAGCAGATGACCATCCGGTCGAACTCAGCTCGGACCGCCCGGCGCAGCGCGTCGCGGAGCGCCAGGAGCACGCGTGACCGAACCGGAGGCTGAGGACGTGAAGCTCGTGACGCTCGCCCGCGCTACGCGGCTTCGGGTCGGAGCCGCGGAGGGCGCGGCAGTCCGCGACGTCGACGGACGGACCTATGCCGCCGCGACCGTCGCGTTGCCGTCGCTGGCGCTTTCGGCGTTGGAGGCAGCTGTCGCCGCGGCCGCGTCGAGCGGTGCAGCTGCTCTCGAGGCAGCGGCCGTCGTGACGGCCGTACCCGATGGTCAGCCGGGCGGGCTGGCGGCGCTGCGTGACCTCGGCGGCTCCGCCGCGGCAGTGTTGGTCGCCGATCCCGACGGAGTCGTCCGTCAGACGCTCGGTGCGTCCCAGTCGTGAAGATCGTCGTGATGGATGGAGCACCCTGATCGGCGGGGTCAACTGTCTAGCGCAACGGGTTGTCGGTGTTGGGCGGGATGGTCTGGGTATGGGATATCGGCGGTTGAGTGGGGATGAGCGGGTCAGGATCGAGGCGTGGTGGCTGGCCGGGCATTCTCAGGCGGAGATTGCGCGGCTGCTGGGTCGGCCGCGGAGCACGGTGTGCCGTGAGTTGGGTCGGCATCGGTTGTATCGGTGGCATTTCAGCGCGGTGATCAATGGTCGGTCGGCGGGGATGCCGGTGGATCGGCGTGGGCCGTACCGGTGGGGGTGGTGGCCGGTGCGCGGCCAAGTCGATCTGCTTGAGGTTGTTGACGCATCTCACCCGCCGCGCAGACTCGCGCCCACCACTGCACCGCCGCCAGCAACAGCCCGGCCACCACCGCCATGACCGCGATGACAACCAGCACCTCCACGAGGGTGAAGGCACGTCGTCCCCCGCCCGTCACTCCTGCAAATGACATGCACAATTTACACCTCGTTCATATTTGGTTCTACCTATGGAGACGCGTTCAGGTTAATGGACGTGGCGCCGGAGCATGAGTACTGTCCTCAACCTTGAGGGTATAAGGGTTCCCCGAGCTGGGTACACTGCTGTAGATGGCGCACCAACTGTGGGTGCCGATGGGGTTTTGTGTGACAGTCCCGGGGTCCCGGGGGTATATAGAGGCCGTTCTTGTTCCGGAGGCAGGGATATCCCAGGGCACAGGGGCCGGAGGACTGGAAAGGAAGAACGCACTGAGCGGGCCGTAAGGCCTGAAGAGCGACGAGGGGATCGTGTTTCCGGACTTGGGCCAGGTGATGCCGGTCGTGACGGCGGCAAGCGAGGGCAGAACGAAGAAGGCTGTCTCGACGTTCCCTTGGCCGTTCTCGTCGTCGGTCCAGGAGACGTTCAGGATGAACTCGCTCTGCTCCGTCGGGCTTTCCGGCAGCTCGACATGAAACAGCCAGAGGGGCTTCGTGTGCCCCAGGTCATAGCGTCCATCGAGCTGGCCGGTGGAGGTCGACGTGGATTGGCCGCTCTTGTAGCAGGTCACTGTCATAGCGATGACGCTCGGGTCGGCCACGACGAGGCGGGGACGGCGCCGTCGAGCGGCGTCGAAGACGGTACCCTCCGTCGGCCAGTGGTACTCGACTTTCATGCCTGAGTCTTTGGGGTCCATGCCAGGGCCTTTCAGATTCGAGGTGAGGAGGATGGGTCAATCACCCCCGAGCGGGGTGACTCGGACCCGAGCCGGAAAGAGGCCACCCCGTTGCGGACGTAGAGCCCCAACCCGCCCCGGGGGTTGAACACGGGCCAGATCTCCTCCGGCGGCCGTCCGTTTCCGGCGGGGGGGTATGGCCAGGAACTCAATGGAGTTCATGGCGCGGACGGCCTGCGTGGCCACCGAGAAGGACCGCCCTTTCCATGACCCGGTCACTCGCTCGGGAGTGACCTCAACCGCAACATCGTGCCAGACGCCGTTCTTATCGCCCAGGGACTTGATCGGCGGTCCGGTTGCCAGCCCGACTCTCGGATCCGGGCCAGAGACCAAGGCCATGTCCCCGCACAACTCCGCGACCAGATCGACGGTGTTCATCTGGGGGTTCGGCGGGAAGACCAGCTCGCGTTCGTCCCTCGGGCATCTGCCTCCTCGCCTCGGCGTCCTGCCAGCGTACGGCGTTGAACGAGAGCCGGGTGAAGTAATGGAGGTCCTGCTTGTCCGGGAGGTACGCCGCGTGGGCGACGAACAGCCCGACGTCGCCCGCGACGTCGCTCTCGTCGTGGCGGAACTGGGCGCTGAACCGGTAGCGATCGGATCCGGGGTCGGGCACGAGTTCCAGGAGGCTGAGCGTCACCGAGTGGACGGTGAACGCGTCCCCCTTGTCACGGACGACCTCCGATTGCGTCTTGCCGACCAGACTCGCGGGACCAGGCCCCGGGCCGGCCGGTCCGCCCGATCAGGGCGACGGGAGGCCGCGGGACAGATCGGTCTCGACCTTCCAGCGCCGGCCGGGGCTGTTGATGTAGGCGGCCGTCCCCGCCGCGAACAGCACGAGGCCGGCGAGCAGGGCGGCCACGTGCCGCCGCACGCCCGGCCGGATCTCGTGAGCCGATTGGGGATTCCCCGGGGCGTCGGCGCGGAGCCAGCTCCGAGGTCGTCCGCCAGGCCCTGCGCCGTGGGATAGCGGCGCGCGGGCGACTTCTCGAGGCACTTCAGGCAGATGGCCTCCAGCCAGGACGGGATCCCGGGCCGATGGCGCGAGGGGGGCACCGGCTCGGCGGTCGCGGACCAGGTCCATCGTCTGGATCTTCGTCGCCCGCGAAGGGGGGGCGGCCGGTGAGCAACTCGTAGAGGATGGCCCCCAGGCGCGTACACGTCCGTCGCCCTGCCGGTGTCCGACGACCGGCCCTCCGCCTGCTCCGGCA
>CAWCED010000041.1:0-36816 GCA_963794465.1 uncultured Actinomycetota bacterium
GTCGACCATGACGCGAGGTGCCGCCACCATCCCCATACCCAACGGGGCTTCGCCCCAGCTAGCCGACGAACGCCGGGGTCCAAAGCAGAACCCGAACCGGGCGGGTCTGTTGCATCCAGCGTGAGGTGGCAGGCTCGGCAGCGGACGGAGTGCTGTTCACATGGTCATCGCAAGTTCGCTGAACGCCGTTGTCAGGCGGAGCGGCGGTGGGACATCGGTCGCGAGCTCCTATTGGCCGCGGCGGAGGTTCTGAACGAAGGCGTGTCCGCGGCGTCGACGTGGCGGGGCTGCTCCGGATCCAGGCCGCGCTGGACCTGCCGTGGCCGACCTGGTGAATCCCGGCGGCGACCAGCAGTGATCCGCGCCACCCGTGCCGCCGGCCGACCGGCAGCCACATCCCCGGGCCGACCAGCGAGGCACGACCACCGCACGGGGACCGGATCCGGGCGGAGCCCCGTCCGCTATACGTCCGTAAACAGCGACAGCGACCTGGACACCCCTCATGAGAGAGGGACCGGATGAGCCGACAGCGGACGTACACAAGACCGCCGAATCCGCAGGTCAGAGCACGTTTCCGCAGGTAGTGGCAGGTGTTGGGTTCGAACCAACGTAGGCTGAGCCGGCGGTTTTACAGACAGCGACATAGCTACCCACGGCGATCCTCTGACCAGGGCTATCGGTCAAGGAGGAACCGTACGTCCGATCACGCTCGTTCCGCGCATGTTCCGCGGTCCCTGAGCTTGGCATCGAGTCGCCCGGCTCGCCGCGGACCTCACTCCCCCTCGAACAGGCGCACGGGCTCCGCGCGGCCGACCCGTCGCCATCGGCGCCCGGCATTGTCGACGAAGGTCACGTCGAAGTCGACCCAGTCCGCAGTGCCGGGGCATCCTGGGCCAAGGTTCCACAGTGCCCACTGCTCAGGCGCGTCCAGGCCACCGAGGACAGGTAGGTGCACAGCAACGTCTGAGTGGAGTCGGCGACGACGGTAGCCGACCCAAGGGCGCGGCCGACCCGACGCTTCGCGTACATCAGCACCGGCATCACGAGCAGCGACGCCGCCGTCAGCACGATGCCGACGGCGCTCGGTCTCAAGGGCCTTCACCGTGCCCGACTTCGGGCGTCATCTGCGCGATCACGCGTGACCGTCGCGTGGTTGCCATTGGTTTGGTGCGCCAGCGACCAGCCGATGACGCCCCAGGCGAGCATCATCGGCCACATGCCGAGGGCCTGGGTCGAGATCGCCACGAGGCCGATGCTTAGGGGCAAGTCGAGGACGATGACCCAGGCGGCGAACCGCGGCCGGAAGCCGCCGCGCAGCAGCCCGATGCCGAGCAGGATGTTGCCGAAGACCCCGATCAGCATGGCGAGCAGGACGACCGAGGTAGGCGCCGTCGCTGACCTCGATCCAGTAGGCCACGAACTGACCGCCGGACATCAGCACGAAGCCCGCGATGGTCAGCCGCCAGCCCCACCGCTCCGTCCACGACTGGCGGCCGGGCGAAGGCTTCGGGCGGCAAGGGCGCAGGCGAGGACGGCGAGTATCGCGATCGCGTAGAACTTGCCGTAGGTCTCGTAGACGGTGTCCGGGTCCGCGAAGTCCAGGAGCCACGGGGTCAGGGCATCGAGTGCCGGCTCGGCCCACCACGCGGCCAGCCCGTTGTCGAGGTCGCTGCTTCCCGCTCTCGGTGCGCATCCGGGCCAGGGCGTTCAGCGGCGCCAGCACGACGCTGGCGATCGCGAGGACGACCGCCGCCAGTCCACTGCGCCGGATCGTGGTCGTCGTTCATGTGGATCCCTCCTCCTGTGGTCTGGTCTCTCGACGCTAGGGACGCGGACCGGTCGCCGGCGTCGGCCCAGCGGCCAGGCGATGTCCACCCGCGGGTTGATCCGCGGTCGCGCCCGGGCGCGTAGCTTGTCAGGCATGGAGCGCGCGCGGCTGCCGCTCGGCGCGGTGACTGGCTGTTGCCGGCCGCGCTGGCGCGTCGCCGCGGTGGCCGAGGTCTTCACGGTCGACGACGTGCCCGCGGGTGGCGGCGATCGGCACCGCCGTCGTCGCCTGCCTCCTGCTGGTGGGACGGCGGCGGCACGCCGCTGGTGTGCGCGACGGCGGCGTGGCCTGGTGCTGGTGCTCGAGCGCCTGGCTGGGGGTCCCGACGAGGACGCGCTGACGTGCGCCGCTGCTGATCCTCTTCCTCGCCTGCTTCGCCCTGGGCCGGCACGTGGCCTCGTTGTGGGGCCTGGCCGGCGTCGCCGTGATCGACCTGGTCGTGCACTGGTCCGAGCGGCGTCGCCGTGCCGACGCTCGACGACGTGCTGTGGGTGGCTGCGCTGACCTTCGGCCCCTGGGTCTTCGGGCGGCTGGTGCTGGCCCACGCGCGGGCCAACGCCGCTGCTCGCCGACCAGGCCAGGCAGCTGGTGGAGGAGCAGCGCCACGTGGCGGAGCGCGCGGTCGCGGACGAGCGCCGCCGGATCGCCCGGGAGCTGCACGACGTGATCGCCCACTCGCTCAGCGTCATGGTGCGTGCAGGCGGGTGCCGCGCGCGAGGTCCTGGACACCGACCGGGCCACCGTGGAGCGGGCGCTCGACGAGATCCAGCGCGCCGGCCGCGCTGCGCTCGGGGAGACCGGACGCCTGCTCGGCCTGCTGCGCGAGGAGGCCGAGTCCGAGCTCGACCCGCAGCCCGCGGCCGGCGACATGCCGCGGCTCGTCGACGGCCTTCCGGAGCTCGGGGCTCGACGTGGAGCTGGTGATGGACGGAGCACCGACGGCGCTGCCGGCGGGGGTGGACCTGTCGGTGTTCCGGATCGTCGAGGAGGGGCTCACCAACGCGCTCAAGCACACGCCCGGCGGGACGGTCCGCGTGCGCTACCGCCGCGAGCCGGACCGGGTGGACGTCGACCTCGCCAGCACCTCGGGCGGGGCTCGCCCGGCAGCTCGCCTCGAGCGGTCACGGCCTGGTCGGCATGCGCGAGCGGGTCGCGGTCTTCGGTGGTTCGTTCACCGCCGGCGCCCACCGCCGACGGCGGGTTCCTGGTGCAGCGCCCGGCTGCCCGGCTCGGCCCGGAAGAGCCGGCATGGACCAGGCCGTGACAGGGGTCGTGATCGTCGACGACCAGGAGATGATCCGGGTCGGGCTGCGGGTGATGCTCGAGTCCCGCGGGGTCAATGTGCTCGGCGAGGCGGCCGACGGCCGCGAGGGCGTCGAGCAGGTACGCCGGCTGCGGCCCGACGTGTGCCTGATGGACATCCGGATGCCGGTGCTCGACGGCATCGCGGCGACACCGGGAGCTGATCGTCGCGGGCGGGTCGCCGACCAGGGTGCTGGTGCTGACGACGTACGACCTCGACGACCTCGTCTACGCCGCGCTGCGCAACGGGGCCGCCGGGTTCCTGCTCAAGAGCACCCCGGTGGACCGGCTGGTCGACGGGATCGAGGTCGTGGCCGCAGGCGAGGCGTTGCTGTCGCCGTCTCTCACCCGGCGGCTGATCGAGCACCACCTCGCGCGGCCCGCGCCCGGGACGCGCCGACCGAACTGCTCGGCCGGCCTGACCGAGCGCGAGCGCGAAGTGCTCGAGCTGGTCGCCCGCGGTCGCTCCAACGAGGAGATCGCCGCCCAGCTCTTCGTCTCCCCGGCCACGGTGAAGACGCACATCAACCGGCTGTTCGCCAAGCTCCGCGTGACCAGCAGGGTGCAGGCGGTGGTGCTCGCCTACGAGTGCGGGCTTGTGGTGCCGGGCGTCGGACCAGCGAGCACCGACCCGGGAGACGCCTGAGCCACGTGGAGGCAGTACCGAGGTCAGGCTGGCTGGGCCTCCCGGTCCCGCGGGACGTCCAGCCACGCGGCGGCGCAATCCCACCACTCGACGAGCAGGTCACCCGGTGTTGGCGGCACCTGCCTGGCCGCCAACATCAGTCAACGTCGAAGGGGCTTTCCGCCGCACGTACGGCATTGCGCTGTGACACCTCATCGCGGTCCTCGGCGTGGCCGCCGAAGCAGGCAGACCGGTTCGTTAGTCGCGGTCAGGCGCCGCTCATCCGGCGGCCCAACCTGCCAGGTGGAGTGCGGCGGAACCAGCTTGCCGACCTCGACGCCGGCCACGCTTGCCACTAGGACTGGCCAGTCCGTGTCGTTGTGGACGACGTACATCAGCCAGCCTTGCGGGTGCGCCTTGAACGGCTGTCCGTCTCGGGTTGAAGTGCTCGCCAAGGTTGCCCACACACACGGCCAGCCCTTTCACGACCCAACACCCGGCGTTGGCGCTGAGTGTCGAGCAGCGCCGCCGTACTGATCGTCGGCGTCCAGGGGGAGCGAGATCTTTTCGGCCGCCACCTCACCCGTCCACCGGACCGTTCCACTCGCGCAAGGAGTCCCGGAGCCGAAAACATCTTGCTGCTGATCCCTGGACCCCGCCGCCGTCTCGACTGGTATCGGCATCTCTCGGGTGAGGGGGAGGAATGGCGAGCCGTGCCTTGTCGCAGCGAACAGCTCGACCTTGCTCCGGGGCATGCTGCCACTCCCTCAGACAAGCAGCAAAGGAATCGCGCTCACCGCCTCGTCTGGTACCTGGTCAGGACCACGCCGCCGGGAAACGTCCGCGTCTCCACCAGGTTCAGGTTCACCCAGCTGTCCAGCGCGGTGAAGAACGGTGTGCCGCCGCCCACCAGCACCGGATGGGTGACGATCTCGTACTCGTCGACCAGCCCGGCCCGCATGGCCGCCGCAGCGAGCGTCGCGCCACCGACCCTCATCGGCTCGCCGTCGTCGGTCTTGAGTCGGGTGATCTCCGCCACAGCGTCGCCGGTGACCAGGCGGGTGTTCCAGTCGACCTTGTCGATCGTCGAGGAGAACACCACCTTCGGCGTGTCCCGCCAGTTCCGCGCGAACTCGATCTGCGCCGGGGTGGCGTCGGGCTGCTGGTCGCCGGTCGGCCAGTGGGAACTCATCGCCTCCCACAGCTTGCGCCCGTACATCAACAGCCCGATCGCCAACTCCTGGTCGAGCCACCACTGAAACAGCTCGTCGCTCGGCCCGCTCCAGCCGAGGTCGTCGCCGGGCGCGGCGATGTAGCCGTCCAGGGTCAGGTTCATGCCGTAGATCAGTTTCCGCATGGCGCCATGCCTTTCTGTCAGTCGGGTCTCGGGAGTCTAGATCGGCTCGGCGCAGGAAACTGATCAATCACGATTGGAAGCAGGTTCCAGACCCATGTCATGTCAGGGACCGTACGAGCGCAGCAGCACAGCGCGGGGCGAGTGTCGGGGCTCCGTGGATCAGCAGGAAGTCAGCACCCAGGCACGACAGCCGTCCGAATGGGATGACACCAGGCGACATGAGCTGGGCGTGACGAGGCACACGGTGCCGCCGGTCGAGACAGGCCGGTAGGAACAGCGAAGGTTTGCAAGGCGGGGGTTGAGGGTTCAAGTCCCTTCGTCTCCACCGGAAAAACCGCAGGTTAGAGCGCTGCTTGGCCGCTCCCATGGCTCGTCGTGATCTCGCTTGCTCCGCGGTTGCTCCGCGAGAGCGTCCGTTCGTTGATCACGCGGCGGGCGAGCCCGGGCGCCGTGTCATGGCTGCGGTGACGCAGATTGTGGACGTGTTTCCCGGATCGGTTCCCTTGGCGGCCGTGCTGCTCAAGCTGGTGCGAAATAGTGCAGCTCCAATAGGAGGCATCCGTACTTGCTGCTGAAGGGCCCGTGCGCTGCCCCAGGTGGACGGCACGCATACGACATCGGCTCGATAGAGCGGCCGCCGCGCCCTTGGTCGTTGCTCCCGATCGCCAGATCGCCCTGGATGAGAAGAACTTCCTCCCAGTGCTCGTGGACGAAAGGTTCTGTCGTGAAGACCGACGGTTCAAATCGCAGCAGCTGCGTTCGGCTCCCCGTCTTGACGACTTCGTTGATGTCGGAGGCTAGGATTTTCCGTGTGATGCCAGGAGGGTAACCGGGCGGTGTTTCCCAGGTGGCGACTAACCCAACCGGAGTGAATTCGAGATACCGCTTCAGATTCGGCATGATGTGTCCTCCGCTGCTCTGGGGCACCCATTGTTAGCATCCGGGCTCCACCGGGCGACGGGGTGTGCCGGCAAGCTTGGCTGATACGAGCGCGGCCGAGCGGCGGAGCGCGTTCCGCCTCCTCCCGATCCAACAATGCCGCAATGCTCGCTGCAGCCGCTCGCCCATAGCGCTCCCAGGGCGTGAACCCGAGGCGGTCCATGCGTGTGCGTAGTTCGTCATGCGATGGACCTCCCCGCCTGTTCAACAGAAAGTGCGTGGTGCGGCGCCATCTGGCCAGTTGAAATATCGAACCACCGTGGCCGAGAACCTTTGGTTGGCCGGCCGATGTCTAGTCTGCAGGGTCGAAATGTAGTGCACATTCATGCCTTGATATCCCAGATGTGCGCAGAATCAGGCGCATTGAATTCCTTCGTCTCCACCTATGACGAAGGCCATCGGCCACTGAGCCGAACTCATAGCTCGAGTGCGACGACGTAGCCGACAAATGTGTGGGTATCCGACTCGCGCTCCCAGCCGGTTGCAGTAGCGACCGGATCCAAAGTCTGTGACCCTGGGACCACCGAATGCTGAAGATGCCGTGGATCGTCATTCGGCGAGGGTTCGTACTGGCAGAGCACCGCGTGGATCGACCTCACAACCGCTGAGGTTCGTGCCCCGGTGTCAGCCTCGGCGTGGTGATCTTCCGCAAACCGGATGCATTTCACCTCGGCAGCCCCGATGACAGGCTCCAGCCAAGCCAGGTCTCGGTCGATCAGGTTCCATGAGATGGACGTTCCGGCGGAGAACGGCTCGCCGCAGCACTGCTGTTGCCAGGCGTCCATCCAGACCTTGACTCGCATGCGTTCAGTGTCAGCCCCCAGGCGAGCCCCGGGCATCAGGATTTCGGTTCTGCCGGCCGTTGCTTGACGCCCGCCTTCAACAGCTCCACCATCTCGGTGATCCGGGCGGCCCGTCGTTCCGGGCTGCGTTTCGTCGCATCAATCCACCGCAGGTAACCACGCCGGTAGAACTGGGCCAGCGAATCGAAGAACGCCGCCGCGTCGGGTTCCGCATCCAGCGCTGCGGCCACATCAGCCGCGAGGTCAGCGCGCTGCGGTCCTTCGGGAATCAGGACGACGTCGACCACGGCGCCAGGGCCGATTCCGCAGCCGCGCCGCCACGCCGGCCCGAGCAGGATTCCGCGCCCGGTCCCAAGCGGCTCGATCACGGCACGAACACCCATGCCGCTGACCGTCCCCGCGACGTGATGCTCTGGCTTCGGTCCCCAGGCGGCATCGGGATCGAATGGCACCGGAACCAGGACCCGCCGGCGATCGTCGGCGGTCACTGTGGCCGTGTATCGCATGATCAACACGGATTCCTCGGGTGGGTCAATCGGGAAGCACCGCGTGAGCCCGCGGACCGGCAGGCTTGTCGCCCGGATCTCGAGCGTCGTCGAGCAGCAGGTGCGCGACCAGGGCCGTCCAGCCGGTCTGATGGGTGGCTCCGAGGCCGGCCCCGGTGTCGGCGTGGAAGTACTCGTGGAACGGGATGTTGTCCCGCCAGCGCGGGTCGGTCGCGAGCAGGTCGTAGCCGCCGTGCACTGGCCGACGACCATCGGCGCCGGGTAGGAAGATCGACACCAGTCGGCGGGTGATATCGCTGGCCGCGTCGCCGAGCGAGATCCGAGTGCCAGATCCGGCCGGGTACTCCACCAGCAGCGTCCCATCGGAGAATCGGTCGTAATCGCGCAGCGCTTCGACGAGCAGTGCGTTGAGCGGGAACCAGATCGGGCCCCTCCAATTGGAGTTCCCACCGAACAGCGCGGACGTGGACTCCGCCGGTTGGTAGTCCGCGACTGCCACCAGGTCCCCGGCCGTGAAGGCGAACGGGTGGTCGCGATGCCATGCCGACAGCGAGCGGATCCCGTAGGGCGACAGCAGGCGCCCCTCGTCGAACATCTTCTCCAGAACCCGCACCAGGCGCTCCGGTGAGACCAAGCACAGCAGCCGCTGCGTGCGCTCACCGTCGGTGCGAACGTGCAGCGACGTGGCCAGCCGAGGCTTGGTGTCGACGAACCACCGCGCCCGTTCAGCGAACTCGGGCAGCTGCTCGAGTATCCCGTCGCGAACGTCGATTGCCGCGGTGATCGGCACCAGTCCCACCAGGGAGCGGACCTTGATCGGTACGTTCCGACCGTCGGTGAGGTGCAGGACGTCGTAGAAGTACGCGTCTTCCTCGTCCCACAAACCGGCGTTGTTCGCTGCGTTCGCGATCGCGAGGAAGTGCTCGAAGAACTTGACTGCGACGTCCTCGAACGAGCGGTCGTTCAGGGCCAGCCGCACCGCCATGGCCAGCAGATCCAGCGCGTACATCGCCATCCACGCGGTGGAATCGGCTTGCTCGAGATAGCCGAGATCGGGCGGAATCTTCGACCGGTCGATCGGGGCGATGTTGTCCAGCCCCATGAAGCCGCCCTCGAACAGGTTGTTGTCGCCGTGGTCCTTGTTGTTCGTCCACCAGGTGAAGTTGATCAACAGCTTGTAGAACACCCTGGAGAGAAACGTGTAGTCGGACCCGCCATCGAGCTCGAACACCCGCAGTGCCGCCCACGCGTGCACCGGCGGGTTCACGTCGGAGAAGTTCCACTCATAAGCAGGGATCTGGCCGTTGGGATGCAGGTACCACTCTCGGAGCAGCAGGAGCAGCTGGTCCTTGGCGAACCGGGGGTCGATGTGGGCCAGCGTGACGCAGTGGAAGGCGAGGTCCCAGGCGGCATACCAGGGGTACTCCCAGGGATCTGGCATCAACAAGATCTCGTGGTTGTTCAGGTGCCGCCAATCGCCGTTGCGGATCGCGCCTCGGCCCGGCGGCGGCACCGGCTGACCTGGGTCGCCGTCGAGCCAGCGCTCCACGTCGAAGTGGAAGAACTGCTTGCTCCACAGCAGCCCCGCGAAAGCCTGGCGCAGGACCCAAGCCTCCTGCTCCGTGCAACGGGCGGGAGTCAGCGCCGCGTAGAACGCGTCGGCCTCCGCCTTCCGCGTTTTCATCACAGCGTCGTATCCGTCGGCAACGTCGGCAGCTGCCGCGAACCGAACGCCCTGCTCGCCACCGACGAGCCGCACTCGGATGATCTGCTTGCCACCGGCGGGTACGGTGAGGCGATATCGGAGTGCAGCCTTGGTGCCTTGCTGCACCGGGTTGACGGTCCCTGCGCCGTTGACGACGTGGTCGTTGATGCCGTCCTTCGGATAGCTGGGCCCGGCGGGATCGCCGTACAGCAGCGACATGTTGGTCTCGTTCTCACAGAACAGCCGGTCTGGAGCTCCGTCGCCGGTAAGCACGAGCTGTCCGGCCCGGTCGTGATGCCCGACGATGCCGCCCTCAGCAGCATGCAACGTCGGCCTGCCATGGTCGGTCGGCCCCCACGCCCACGTGTTCCGGAACCACAACGTCGGCAAGATCTGCAGTGTCGCCTCGTCCGGGCCGGCGTTCTCGACCGTGATGCGCATGAGCAGGTCGTGCGGGCCGGCCTTGGCGTAGTCGACGGTGACCACCCAGTACCGGCCGTCGTCGAAAATGCCGGTGTCGACCAACTCGAACTCCGGCTCGGTACGGGATCGTCGGGCGTTCTCGGCGACGAGCCGCTCGTACGGGAACGCCCGCTGCGGATAGTGGTAGCGCCAGGTGTGCCAGGAGTGGCTGGGCGTGCCATCGAGGTACCACCAGTACTCCTTGACGTCCTCACCGTGGTTTCCCTGGGGACCGGTCAGCCCGAACATCCGCTCCTTGACGATGGGGTCGGCGCCGTTCCATAGCGCGAGGGCGAGACACCAGTTCTGCGACTCGTCGCAGAACCCGGCCATTCCGTCCTCGTTCCACCGGTACGCCCGTGACCGGGCGTGGTCATGCGGGAAGTAGTCCCAGGCCGAGCCATCGGCGCTGTAGTCCTCGCGTACGGTTCCCCAGGCGCGTTCGGCCAGGTACGGACCCCAGGCTCGCCATGGCGCAGTGCCGCTGTCGGCTGCGGCCAGCCGTAGCCGTTCGGCGTCGTTCCCAGCGGTATGCGGTGCGCTCGAGTCAGCCACGGCACTCACGTCGTAGCGTTGGCTGCTGGCGCAGCGGGAGCGGTGTCTGAAGGTTCGGGCAGGTGCTGCTGGACGGCCGCGAACCCGGAGCGCAGCGCGCCGAGGTCGTGTGGCTCGGCAATGTCTCGCTCACCGGCGGCTAGGATCAACTCCGCTTGTTCCCGGATGGCAGCTACTCGGGCCGGGTTGTTTCCGATGGATTCGATGCAGTTGCCGAGCAGCCGAAACAGCGCCAAGAGCACGGTCGGTTCCTTTGACCCGTACCGACGGATCAGGCCGCATGCAGTGGTCAGTAGTTCGTCGTATCGCCGCCCAGGGAGAATCACCACCCCATTGCCCTGACGCAGGACTGCGTCGCCCAACGGACGCGGACCGAGCTTGCTGAATATGACCGAGAGATGATCGATCGATTGGACCGCCGTATAGGGGTCGTTGATCGCGGGCGAAAGCGCCTTGCAGGCGATGTCGACGAGCTGGCGGATGCTGAAACCGAGGTCCTGCTCCAACGTGCGCTCGAATCCAATTCGGACCGCACCCTCGACGACGCGCCGGAAGTCCTCCGGGTTCGGCAGCGGGTCGGTCTCGTTCGGCCGCCAAATCCAGACCAGCTTGGTGCCGGCGACGACATGCTCACCGATCCGACGGCGCAGCCGGACAGTGACTCCGTGCTGCGCCGCGAGCGGCAGGATTTGTTCGGGGTGCACGATCTGGATATAGCCCGAGGACGTGGACGTCAGCGGGACCGCCCACTCCGGGCGGCGGTAGGCGGCCTCGACCTGGCCGGGCCAGTCCTTGCTGATGACTTCTAACGCGCCACGTTCGACACGTCTGGTGATTGCATCGATCTGGATCGCGTGCGCAAGGTGGTCGGCGAAGTACACCACCGCTGCAAGGCTTACGAACAACAGCACCATGGCGCCGCTGACCGCCAGCCGGGGGAACTCCTCGACCCGCGTGCCGGAGGACACGCCCACGGTGAAGAGCCCGGCCGCGCTGTAGATGAACGTGGCGACGAACAGGCTCAGCACGATCTGGATTGGCCGGTCCCTGAGGAAGTTGCGCAGCAGTCGGGGCGAGAACTGCGTCGACGCCAGCTGCAGGGCAACGACCGTCAGGCCCAGCACCAATGCGATGACCGTGACGACCGTTCCGGTGATGGCGATCAGCAGCGCGCGGGCATCGTCGGCCGTGCCTTGGAAGACGAGCGGGGAATCTGGGCCGAGATCGATCTGCGACACGATCGAGCCGGTGATCAGCGCGAACAGCCCGGCCAGCGTGGGCAGCACCCACAGCGACGCTGACGCATACTCGCGAAACGTCTCACGATTGATCACGGCGGGGCCTCCTAGAGCGTGCGATCACTGTGACAAGCAAGCTGGGTGCCAGACAAGCCCCGACCGTGGTGCGGGCGTGGAGCCTGGGCCATTCCACCGGAGGGAGGGGCGTCGCCATCTCAGGGCCAGTTGATCCGAGTGAAGACCATGGCGTGATCGGGGACGACGGCGTCGCGGCGGCTGTCGAGGTCCTCGTCGGTGCCGACGATGTCGTCCACGAAGGAATCGGCCGTCAATCCAGCGAGAAGGAGGGGCCGGGAGACGAACACATGGTCGACACGTTCTCTACGCCGGTGGTAGATCCGGGAGAATGCGCGCGCCGGTGGCAGCCGGTCTGCGAGGGAGTCGAGGCTGTACGGGTCGTACCGATCCGGCCGATTGGGATCGCTGTCCTCCGGTCCGGCGAGCAACGCTGTGGTTACCGCGTTGGGCTCGTCGTTCATGTCCCCGCGAGAACCACGGGCACGTCTGGTTCTCTGGGCATCCACCTGTTCAGCTCGACGCGAACCGCGACGGCTTCGGCGGCCCGTCGCAGCAATGCATACCCAGCACCCCGGGCTCGCTCGTCCTCGTCGAGCGGGTACCGCCTGTCACCGGGGAAGGTCAGCAGTTTCGATTTCAGGTGCGCGGTGACGACCCGAAGCCTGCGGGCGGGTTCCAACGTCAGCATCGTCTCCAAAGCTCCCCGACCCATGGCGGTCAGCACATTGCCGTCGGGATCGGGAACCGACGCCAGCGCGGCGCCTGGGAAGTCGACCCGGTCATACCGCTCGCTCACGGGGAACCGCGATATGACCGCGACCCGGATCCCGCGTTCGTCCGGCTGGCCGATCGGAGTGTTTGCCAGGCTCCCGTCGAGCGCCGACACGAGGTCCGCGAGTGGCTGATCGCCGCCGATCTCCTGCAGGCAAACCACATCGGGGTCAACGCCAGCGATCACCCGAGGCGAGCTAGGCCAGCTTGCGGCGGTAGACATCGTCGGTTGACGGACCATCGGGCGTGCCCGGCAGAAACAGGTTCTCGACGTTCCACGTGGCGACCGTCACCATCCCGGACGCCCTGACGTCCGTCGATCACCACCGGCGATCGACTTCATCCACCTTCGGCGGCCGTCGGCTGAAGCATGAACCATTCGACCAGCTCGTCGCAGCGACCATCGTCGGCAATCGTGAGAATGAACAGGCTGTCGTACAGCCGGTCGATCGCGGTTTGGTCGTCGGTGAGATACCGGACTTCGCCGACTGCCACAACCGTGTCGCCGTCGACCGCGATCGGCTTGTAGCTGGCCAGGTAGGACATGTCCGGGGTGCGGTGCGACATCCACTCGCGCACGATCTCGTCGCGACCCACCACTCCCGGGTCATGTGGACGATAGCGGTAGCGGGCATCGTCGGTGAACAGGTCGCCAATCTGCTCGGGGTCGTACTTCTCCCACGCTTGCACATACCTGTTCAGCCAGTCCTGCACTTGCTCGCGATTCATCCCACGCCTCCTTTGCGAAGATCTTAGGGAGCCATCCCCAAGCTGGCGTTGCGTGGCAGCGTTCCCCGCCGTCCAGAGTGTCTCATCCGGCAGGTCAACTCGACGCGGTGCGCAGTTCTCTCCACTTGGCCATCAGCTGCGGAACCTCGCCGCGGACGAAGGCGAAGAACCGCCGCATCTCGTCCAACCGGGCACCCGCTTCGGTATCACTGCCGCCGACGGCCTCGATGCCGGACAGCAGGTCCTGATCCCACCGGACGAGCATCTCGTCGCGGTGCATGGTCGCCTCGTACCAGAATTCGTCATAGATCCGGTAGTGGTCGCGACGACCCCCTGGATCCCGCTCCCGCGTCACCATCCGGACCTGGGTGAGATACCGCACCGCTCCGGAGATCGCCGCCGGACTGACCTGCAGTCGCTTGGCCAACTCCGCCGCCGTGAGCCGGGCGTCCGGCGCCACCAGCAGCGCTGCAAACACGCGCGCAGGCATCCGCGGTAGTCCGGTCTCGAGCAAGGTCAGCGCGAACCGCTCGACGAACCGGCCGACGGCGGGCTCGGCACCGGGTGTGCTGGACCTGGTCATCAATCACCCCGAGAACAGAATCCATACGGTTCCTTAACTTCACGACGTTCTGAAGTCACTGTAGCGTACTGTCTATGACATCCGTGATCTCCACGTCGGCCCTGGTCAAGACGTTTGGTCAGACGCGGGCGCTCGACGGCCTCGACCTGGCGGTCACCTCGGGCGAGGTGCATGGCTTCCTCGGCCCGAATGGCGCCGGCAAATCCACGACCATCCGGGTACTGCTGGGTCTGCTCCGATTGGACTCGGGCAGCGCCAGCCTGCTCGGTGGCGATCCCTGGCGGGACGCCGTCGAGCTGCACCGTCGGCTGGCCTACGTGCCGGGCGAGGTGAACTTGTGGCCGAACCTGACTGGCGGCGAGGCGATTGACCTGTTCGGAGCCCTCCGTGGCGGCCTGAGCCCGAAACGCCGCACTGAGCTGCTCGAGCGCTTCGATCTGGACCCCACCAAGAAGTGCCGCACATACTCGAAGGGCAACCGGCAAAAAGTCGCCGTTGTTGCCGCGTTCGCGTCCGATGTCGAGGTCTACCTGCTCGACGAGCCCACATCGGGGCTCGACCCGTTGATGGATGCCGTCTTCCGAGACTGCGTGCGGGAGGAGAAAGCCGCCGGAAAGACCGTGCTGCTCTCCAGTCACATTCTTGCCGAGGTCGAGGCGTTGGCCGACCGGGTGACCATCATCCGCCGCGGCGTATCGGTGGAGACCGGAACGCTCGCCGATCTGCGCCACCTGACCAGGACATCGATCTCGGTCCAGACGGCCCGGCCGATAACGGGACTTGACTCGCTTCCCGGTGTGCACGACCTGGTAACCGACAACACGCACGCCACCTTTGACGTCGATACCGCGAATGTCGGCGCGGTCCTGAGCCATCTGACTGCATTCGACGTGCGCGCGCTGACCAGTACTCCTCCCACCCTCGAAGAGCTGTTTCTGCGTCACTACGGCGACGAGCTGGCCCTTGAGTCGAGCATCGTGAAAGCGAACAACCGATGACCGAGTTGACCGGCACCGGCCGGCTGGTCCGGCTCGCGCTGCGCCGAGACCGCATCCAGCTGCCGATGTGGCTGATCGGGCTCATGCTGGTCCAGGCGATCAGCATCTCGAGCATCGTCGGCCTCTATCCGGACGACAGCGACCGGGTCGCCCTGGCGATCTCGGCGGCTCGCAGCCCGGTCTCGCTGATGTTCAACGGTCTGGTTTCCGGACCGAGCATGGGTGCCACCGTGGTCGCCCAAGGGTTCCTCACCGTCGCCGTCGGCGCGGCGTTGATGAGCACGCTGGCCGTCGTTCGGCACACCAGGCAGAACGAGGAGACTGGCCGGGCCGAGATGATCGGCGCGGGAATTGTTGGGCGGCACGCGAGCCTGACGGCCGCGTTGCTCGTCGCCGTGGCTGCCAACGTCGTCCTCGCGTTGGCCAGCGCCGCCGTCCTGATCGCCAACGACCTACCGGTCGCGGGCTCATTTGCTGCCGGAGCAGAGGTCGGCGCGGTGGGCATCACGTTCGCGGCAATCGCCGCGGTCGCGGCACAGGTTGCCGAGACCTCCCGCGGCGCCAACGGGTTGGCCGCCGCAGTCATCGGTGTTGCATTCCTCCTGCGCGCGGTCGGCGCGGTTGCGGGAAAGGTCGTCGACGGCGGCGTCACAGTGATCAGCGCATGGCCGACGTGGCTCTCACCGATCGGCTGGGGTGAAGAGGTCCGCGCGTTCGACGAGAACAACTGGTGGATTTTCGGCCTGTTCGGTCTGGCGTTCGTCGGACTCGTCGGAACGGCCTTCGTGCTGACGACACATCGCGACCTCGGCGCGGGCTTGCGAGCAGTCCGGCCCGGTCCAGCGGTCGCCGCGCCCAGGCTGCAGAGCCCGCTCGGCCTGGCCTGGAGACTGCAACGGGGCGTCCTGATCGGCTGGGCCGTCGGCGTGGCGATTCTCGGTGCGATCTTCGGCGGAGTCGGTGATGAGATCGGGGATTTCGCCGACGACAGCCCGGAGATGGCGGACTACCTCGACCAGCTCGGAGGCGTCGGCCAGCTCACCGACCTGTACTTCGCCGTCTCACTGGGTCTCACCGCCATCGTCGTCGCCACATATGCGACCCAGGCACTGTTGCGGTTGCGCTCGGAGGAAGCGGCCGGCCGGGCCGAACCGCTTCTTGCCACAGCTGTGAGCCGGACCCGTTGGGTAGGCAGTCACATCGCCGTCACATTGCTCGGCACCGTCGTGCTGACCGTGCTGGCTGGTCTGATGGCGGGCCTGACGTACGGGATCGTCATCGGCGACGTCGATGGCCAGGTTCCGCGTCTGGTGGCAGCGGCGCTGGCCTATCTTCCAGCGGTCTTGGTCGTGGCCGGGCTTGTCGTAACAGCGTTCGGAATCCTGCCCTACCGAGCCGTACCGATTGCCTGGACAGCCGTGGCACTGTTCTTCCTGATGGCACAGCTCGGCCCGCTGCTCGATCTGCCGCAGGCGGTGCTCGACCTTTCTCCGTTCACGCACGTACCGACGGTGCCAGCAGCCGAGTTGACTGCCCTCCCGTTGGTCGCGCTGGTAGCCATTGGTCTGGGTCTTCTCGTTGTTGGTGTCGCCGGATTCCGCCGCCGTGACCTCACCACGGCGTAACGCCCGGACTTGACTTCAACTTAACTTGAACTTGCATCCTGGGCGGCATGACCACCAACAACCCAACCCGGGTGGCCCTCGTAACCGGCGGGTCACGAGGCCTGGGACTGGCCTTGACCCGGGAGCTGACGCGGCGCGGATGGCAGGTCATCGTCGACGCTCGAGAAGCCGACCGGCTCTTCGCGGCGGTCCGAGCCATGCCATCCGGCTCGGTCACAGCGGTGCCCGGCGACATCGCAGATCCTGACCACCGGCGTGCCCTCGCCGCTGCCGTCGAGGCCGCCGGCAGCTTGGACCTGGTCGTCAACAACGCGAGCATCCTGGGCCCCAGCCCACAGCCCCGGCTTGCTGACTACCCACTTGACGTGCTCGAGCAGGTCTACGCCGTCAACACGGTGGCGCCGCTGGGCCTGCTCCAGCTCCTCCTGCCCCACCTGGAGAAGCGCGATGGGAGGGTCGTCTCCGTATCGTCCGACGCGGCGGTTGAGGCGTACGAGGGCTGGGGCGGCTACGGCTCGGCGAAAGCCGCTCTGGACCACCTGACGGCCGTCCTCGCTGCCGAACAGCCGAACCTGCGGGTCTACTCATTCGACCCGGGCGACATGGCGACTGATCTCCAGCAGCAAGCCTTCCCGAACGAGGATGTCAGCGACCGCAGTGCGCCGGAGGCAGTCGTACCCGCCCTGCTACAACTCGTCGAGGGTGACCTGCCCAGTGGTCGTTACCGGGCTGCCGATCTGGCGGCATCGCCGTGACAGTCGAGGCGCCGGCGCCCGTCACCCGGTTCTTCTTGCGGCCCGGAAGCGATGCGACGGCACCACCGGAGCGCCGCGGTGTATCCCGCGATGGCGTCCGGCTGCTTGTTGCCCGGCCGCCCGGACTGGTCGAGCACCGACGGTTCTTCGACCTGCCCGATCTTCTCAAGCCCGGCGATCTGCTGGTCGTGAACACCTCCGCGACGCTGCCGGCCGCCGTCGACGGGCGACGTGCGGACGGTCGTCGGGCTCTGGTCCATGTCTCGGTCGCGCTGGACCTGCATGACTGGGTCGTGGAAATTCGCCGGCAGGATGGGAAGGGGCCGGACCTGACGATCGAGAAAGGCGAGACCCTGCACCTTCCCGGCGGAGTGACACTTCGGATGACATCGGCCTATCCGAATGCGGCGGCCAGGATGTCCCGGTTGTGGCGCGCCGACGTCACGCCGCCCTCGTCGCTTCCGGCCTATCTCGGCCGGTACGGCCGGCCCATTCGATACGGCTATGTCCGCACGAGCTTCCCGCTCCGCGACTACCAGACGGTGTTCGCGACTGATCCAGGCAGCGCCGAGATGGCCAGCGCAGGCCGGCCGTTCACCACGGACCTGATCATGCGGTTGATGACTCGGGGCATCATCGTTGCGCCCGTCGTCTTGCACGCAGGTGTCTCGAGCCCGGAGCTACCTGAACCACCGGTGCCCGAGCGGTTCCAGGTCCCGGCCTCGACCGCCCGATTGGTGAATGTCACCCGGGTCGGTGGCAGCCGAGTCGTCGCCGTCGGCACGACCGTGGCACGGGCGCTCGAGTCCGTCGCCGCAACCGGCGGGACTGTGCACCCAGCCAATGGCTGGACCGACCTGGTTCTCGGCCCGGACCGACCTGCGCGGGTCGTCACCGGCCTGGTCACCGGCCTGCATGCACCGGAGGCGAGCCATCTGCTGTTACTCGAGGCGGTCGCCGGGTCAGCTGTGGTGAACGCCGCCTATCGGGCAGCGGTGGAGCACCGGTACCTCTGGCACGAATTCGGCGACTCGACGCTCTTCCTCCCCTGACCCTGCACTACCCGTGAGCGGCCCACGCGGTGAGGATCGCCGCTTCCTTGGCGGGGTCTATACCGTGCTGAGGCATTTCCCTATACACCGCGAGAACGTCGGCCCCGCCGGACGTGACCCAAGCCCAGGTGTCCCGGACTGTCTCCGTGACCGGCCGGCAACGCAACCCGGCCGCGAGCGCCTTGGCTGATGATGGCAGCCAAACAGCCGCCATCTCCGGGCCGCCGGTCGTCCACACCGGAAGCTCGGTCCATTCCTCGACCCCGTGTTCCAACAAGAACGCGTCGTCAACCCACACCAAGTCCGCGTCGGATCCGGTGGCCGCGACGCAGTCGCCGAGCAGGCTCCCGAACGTCGTGTTGCCCCGCACGCCGCTGGTGAGGAAGCGGTCAGAGTCGCCGCCTGCACTGAACAGAGTCATACCAAAGGCAGCGATGTCACGGGCATCGATGACCTGCATCTCCCGGTCTGGGTTCCCTGGCGCGAGCACGCGGCCACCGCGGGCAATGCGACGCAGCCACCAGGGCAGCCGGCCGACGTTCTCGTGTGGCCCGAGAATCAGGCCTGGGCTGATGATCAAGACCCGCCCGTGGAACTCGGTGCCGACCGCACGTTCGCAACCCGCCTTGAGGACGCCGTAGTCGCCGTCGTCCGGGCCGGCGTCCGGCGGACAGTCGTGCAATGGTGAGCTCTCATCGACCGGTTCAGCCGGCCAGCCGCGGACCGCCGAGATGCTCGAGACGAACAGGTAGCAATCGGCGTGACCGGAGAGAATTCGCGCCGACTCGCCCACTACTCGGGGCGTGAAGCCGCACACGTCGATGACGGCGTCCCAGCGCCGCCAGTCGGCCAGCCGCTCGAGATCAGCGGTCGCCTGCCGATCACCACGGACGATCTCGACACCGGGCACGTCCGCACCCGAGATACCGCGGTTGAAAGTCGTGACGTCATGACCCTGTCGCAGCGCTTCGACCACGAACGCCCGGCCGAGGAACACCGAGCCACCGATCACCAGGATGCGCACTCGTCCGATTCTGCGGGGTTGAAAAGGGGCGCAGGCCACGGCTTCGCCAACGGCAGATCGAAGATGCGCAGGCGGGTCGGGCCTGGCGATGCGGTTGTGTGACGATCGACGGGTGGATGCGCGCGACGATCTCGGCCTGTTCGGTCCGCAGAGCGTCAGTTGGCGGGTGCACGCCGAACCCGTGCTCTGGCTGGCCGGAATCCGTGCGCTCTACCTGCAGGCCTTGCACCCACGCGCAATTGCGGGCGTGATGCAGAACTCGGATTTCCGCCGCGACTCCTGGGGTCGGCTGATGCGCACGGCGGAGTACGTCGGCACTGTCGTGTTCGGGACCACAGCCGACGCTCAAGCTGCTGGTTCCCGGATCCGGCGTATCCACCAACGGCTGCGTGCGCGGGACCCAGTCACGGGTGCGGAGTTTCGGATCGACGAGCCTGACCTGCTGCGGTGGGTTCATGTCACGGAGGTCGAGTCGTTCGTGACCACGGCGCGGCGGGCCGGTGCGCCGCTGTCCAGCGCCGATGTCGACGACTACCTGGCCGAGCAGACCCGCGCCGCGGCACTCGTGGGACTCGACCCGAGCACGGTCCCGGCTTCGGTGCCGGAGGTCGAGGAGTACTACCGGTTGATGCGGCCCCAACTCTGCGCCGGCCGACTGGCAGCCGAGGCGGCGAGGTTTCTGACAGTTCCGCCAATGCCTCGGCTGGCCGGCCTGGCCGGCGGTCGGCTCGGCTGGCTGACGTTGTCGGCCGTCGGCTTCGCCCTGCTGCCCAGGTGGGCACGTCGCATATATCGGCTCCCCGGACTTCCGACGACGGATCTCTCCGCGACGCTGGCGGTGAAGGCGCTGCGACGCACACTTGCTCTGGTACCTGGTGCCCTGGAAGGACCGATCTATCGGGACGCGATGCGTCGCGCGGAACTTGCCGCTCGGGTGGCCGCCTGAAACTCCGATTCATTTTCGACATGATCGGTAGCGCCAGGATCGCTGCTTCCACGACGATCAATGGCGACTCGTCTCACTTCAGGAGGTCGGCATGGGCTCCGTCGCCCGCATCACCCAGATCAGCGCCCGCTCGGACCAGGGCTTCGAAGACGCCGTCCGGGTCGGTATCGACCGCGCGAACGCGACGCTGCGCAATGTCACGGGCGCCTGGCTCAAAGACCAGAAGGTCGAGGTCGAGGGCGGCCAGATCAGCGTCTACCAGGTAGTGCTCGAGGTCACCTTCATCCTCGACTGAGCAATGGCTGGTGGACCTGGTGACCGGTACGGGTCAGGCCCCGCTCTTGTCCTTTCCGGACGTCGGCGTCCTCTTGGCGGCTGACGTCTTTGGCGCCGCCTTCTTGACCGATTCCGTCACCTTCTTCGTCGCCGACTTCGCCGCACCAGCTGACCCACCACGCGCAGTTGAGGCTGTGCGCTGAGAGCCGTCGGGCGAGGTCTGCTCGGACTCCGCGGCATCGGCAGCGGCTTCGTCAAGAGTGGCACCAGCCGCGTCCGTGCTGGTAGAAGTGCTGGTCTCGCCAGCACCTGGCGCTGTCTCGTCGGGCGGGGTGGGCGCCCATGGAGCGGCCGACGGATCGTACGTGGTCCACTGCTGCGCCTCGCCACGGCGTCGCATGACGGCAGCTGCAGTTGCTCCGGCAGCGGCGAAGGCGGCGACGATGACCAGTACCCGACGGCGGCGGCGGCGCTTGCGCGGCTTCTCGACGATGGCAAGCGACCGCTCTCCGAGCTCGTTGGCCCGCTCGGCGAACTTGTCGGCGCCGGTGGCCAGGGCAGCCGCCACCTTGGGGACGACGTCCTCGAGGAAGGTATCCCGGGCGCTCATCGCTGCCGGGGTCACCCGATCGACAGCCGATCCGACCAAGGGGGTGATCCGCTCCCTGGCCGCCTCGACCTTGGGTCCGGTGGCCTTCCGGGCATTCTCGATCAGTGGCTTGATCCGCGCGGCAATCTCCGCGGCGCTCTCCGAGCTGGTAGCGCCAGCCTTGTGCGCCGCCTTCTTGGCCGCCTTTCTGGCCTTGGCGGCTGCGTCGCGGGCCACGTCGGCCGCGTCCTGTGCGGTTTGGACAGCATCTGTGGTCCGGGACTGGACGTCGACCCGGCGCAGCCGGTCCCGGATGTCGGACATTGCGCTCACACCGGCCTCCTCAAGTGTCGGTATAGGGTCCATTTCCCATCCGGTCACCGATCATGCCGCGTCTTGACCCGAATGCCCAGCGAAGCGGCGACATGCGAGGATGAGCGGGATCCATTACCGACCCGGAAGGCACGTTGTGGCCGACGATCTGTACGCCACCTTGTCCACCAATTTCGGCGAAATCACCGTCAAGTTGTTCCCCAACCACGCCCCCAAGACGGTGCGCAACTTCGTCGAGCTGGCCGAGGGCCAGAAGGAGTGGACCGACCCTCGAACCGGTCAGAAGTCCGCAGACCGGCTGTACGACGGCACGACCTTTCACCGGGTGATCTCCGGCTTCATGATCCAGGGCGGCGACCCGCTCGGGCTCCGGCCGAGGCGGGCCCGGGCTACCAGCTTCGGGGACGAGTTCCACCCTGAGCTCGCTTTCGACCGTCCATACCTGTTGGCCATGGCCAACGCTGGCGCCGAACACCAATGGCTCGCAGTTCTTCATCACCGTCGGCACCACCGCGTGGCTCAACCGCAAGCACACCATCTTCGGCGAGGTGGCCGACGCCGAGAGCCGTGGGACCGTAGACACCATCGCGGCGTTGGACACCGACCGTGATGACCGGCCCACGTCCCCGGTCACGATCGAGAGCATCGCCATCGAACGCCGGCCGGCCTAGTCGCCGATGTCTGGCTCGCCAGGTGGCGTCGACGACACCCCTCCACAGCAGGCACCCGAGCAGAGCGTGCCGGCTTGCTACCGGCACCCAGGTCGCGAGACGTATATCCGGTGCTCCCGGTGCGAGCGGTACATCTGTCCGGACTGCATGACGGCGGCATCGGTTGGCTTTCAGTGTCCGGAGTGCGTCGCCGAGGGTGCTCGAACCGTTCGTCAACCCACGACCGTTCTCGGCGGCCAGGTTCGGGAGCGCGGCGACAACATCGTCACCAAGATCCTGATCGGTATCAATGTCGGGGTGTGGCTGCTGGGCGTGGTGGTCGGTTTCGGCAGCCTCGCCGGTCGGTTCGCCCTGTTCCGGCTGGAGTTCTTCGAGGCACAGCCCGCCGGAGTAGCCGACGGCGAGTGGTACCGGATGCTCACGGCGGCGTTCCTGCATCAGCAGATCTGGCACCTCGCGCTGAACATGTTCGCGCTGTGGATCCTCGGCGGCGCGCTGGAGCCGGTCCTGGGGCGGTGGCGGTTCACCGCGCTGTATCTGCTGTCGGCTCTCGGTGGCAGCGCCGCCTCGCTGGTGACTTCCGACGTCATCTCGTTCGGGGCATCTGGCGCGGTGTTCGGATTGATGGGCGCGCTGTTCGTGGTGCTGCGTCGGTTCGGTCGCGACGTGTCCGCCGTGCTGGTGATCCTGGCTCTGAACGTCGTCCTCGGCTTCGTCGTCCCAGGCATCGACTGGCGCGCACACCTGGGCGGACTGGTCACCGGGGCGGTGTTGGCGTACGCGTTTGCGCACGCCCCTCGAGGACGTCGTGCGCTGGTCAGCGGCGTGGCGTGCGCCGCGATGTTGGTGCTGATCGTGGCAGTTGTTGCGTGGCAGGTGGTCTGACCGCCACCCGGGTCACGGAGGTTATCCACAGCCGTTGTCCCCAGGTGGGGATAAATGACACAGATGTAATCGGCTGGTTTGCTGATCCGGATCGAGGAGCCAGTGCCTGGTTCGCGAACCCGCCCCACGGGACCTCTCGCGCCTGCAAGTGGGGCTACCGCCACTTGGTGGCAGCAATGAACCCGAGGGTGATCAAGCCCATGCCGATGACCAGGTTCCACCCGCCGAGGGCGCTCATCAGCGGCAGGCTCGCCTCGGTGAGGTAGTACACGACGATCCACAGCAGCCCGAGCACCAGCAGCGTGACCATCAGCGGCGCGATCCAGCGGCTGGGAATTCCGGTACTGCCGGCTGGACGAGTCGCCGGCGGCGTGAAGTCGGCCTTGCGCCGGATGCGGGACTTGGGCACGGTGAGCGTCCTCTCGATCGGCGGTCATGAGGTCACGATCGACCGCCCTACCTGGGGGATAGCGTAGTCAACGCATTGCCGCCAGTCGGACGAGGAGGTGACCACCGTGGCTGGGCCGGGACGGGGGTGGCGGTTCGCCGCGCCCGTCGCGCTCGCCGGCTGCGGTGTCCTGCTGGTGATCAGCGCGCGAGCCGCCGACGGCGACGACCTACGCCCGATCAACCACACCGATGTCGCAGACCTGGTCCGAGCGGAAGAACGGCAGACCGAGGAACTCTCGGCAGAGCTCGAGCGATTGTCTGCCGAGGTCGAGGCACTCACGGCCGAGAAGGGCAGCGCCGGAGTCGACCGGTTGCAGGAGCAGGTCAATGCTCTCCGGGCGTCGACCGGTCTTGCCGCCGTCGTGGGGCCCGGCCTTACCGTGTCGCTCGACGACGCGCCAGTTCCCGCCGGCGAGCTCCAGCCGGGCACCCATCTCGACGACTACGTGGTCCACCAGCAGGACCTCGACGGTGTCATCAACGCACTGTGGGCTGGCGGTGCAGAGGCGATGATGGTGATGGACCAGCGGGTGGTCGCTACAAGCACGATCCGGTGTGTCGGCCCGGTCCTGCTGCTGCAGGGGCGTCGGTACGCACCGCCGTACACCATCACCGCGATCGGCGACCCGGACGCGCTGCAGGAGGCCCTCGATGACTCGGATGCGGTCGATGAGTATCGGCTGTATGCCGACTTCATCGGGTTGGGCTATCAAGTCGTTCGCGAGGACCGCGTCACTCTGCCGGCATACGACGGGCCGATCGACGTCAGCGAGGCGACCGCATCATGACCATGTGCCGGATCCTTGTCGTCGACAACTACGACAGCTTCGTCTTCAACCTGGTCCAGTACCTCGCCCAGCTCGGTTGCGACTGCGACGTGCGGCGCAACGACGAGATCGCGCCGGAGGACGCGCTCGGCTATGACGGAGTACTCCTCTCCCCCGGCCCCGGAACACCGGAGCGTGCGGGGGTGTGCGTGGATCTGGTCCGCCGAGCTGCCGGACAAGTACCGGTCTTTGGGGTGTGCCTAGGGCTGCAGGCGATTGCAATCGCCTACGGAGCAACCGTCGAACGCGCCCCCGAGTTGCTGCACGGCAAGACCAGCGAGATTCACCACCACGGTGTCGGCGTGCTCGCCGGTCTTCCCAACCCGTTCACCGCGACCAGATACCACTCGCTCGCAGTCGAGCCCTCGACCGTGCCCGGTGTTCTCGAAGTGACCGGCGCAACAGCGAGCGGTGTACTGATGGGGTTGCGGCATCGCGACGTCCCCGTCGAGGGCGTGCAGTTCCATCCCGAATCGGTGCTGACCGAGGGCGGGCACCGGTTGCTGGCCAACTGGCTGACCGTGTGCGGCGACGATGAGGCAGTGCAGCGCTCGGCCGGCCTGGCTCCCGTGGTGTCCGGGTCGGCGGTTGGCTAGCTCGCTGTGGTCACCCTCGTGGGTCGGGCGCCAGGGATGCGGTTCGCCGAGGCCAATCCATGCTCTGGTACGCACTCGGCAGCTGCGCTCGTTCCCGGACTTCGTTCTTAGCCTCTGCGAACCGCATCCCCCACGCCCTCCTGTTGTGGTTGCGGTGGTCGGCGCGAACCGCATCCCTCACGCCCGCCCACCGTGGTTGCAGTCCGCGTAACCGCGTTTCCCACGTCGGCGCCGTTAGCCGCCGCCTCCGTTGCCGCCGTTTCCGTTGCATCCGTCGGGTGGGGGCTGGGCGACAGTGATTTCCACGTTACTGCCGGGATCCACCTCGGTGCCCGGATCCGGGTTCTGGTCCATGACCTGCGTCTCCGGTACGTCGCAGGTTTCCTCGGTCTCGACCTCGACTCCCAGTCCGACAGCCTGCAGGGCTTGCTCGGCCTGAGTTTGGTTCAAGCCGACGAGGGTGGGGACCGGAGTCGGCGATGGGCCGCTGGAGATTGCGACGTGAACCGCGGACCCGGACTCGACCTCGGTGCCACCTTCCGGGTCTGTCGACAAGACGGTGTCGACCGGCTCGTCACTCGCTTGCCGGGTGACGTTGCCCAACTCCAGTCCTGCTGCCTCGATCGCCGCGCGGGCGTCGTCGAGGGGGCGGCCGATGACCGACGGCACCCGTGCCGTATCGGGCTCCTGCGCCACCACCAGGTTGACCGCGCTGCCAACGGCGACTTCCTGGCCCGACTCCGGATCGGTCTCCAGCACTTCGCCAGGCTCCGCGTCGTCGGACTCCTCACCGCTGACCGTGCCGACGGTCAGGCCGACGGCCTCGATCGCTTGCCGAGCATCGTCCTCCGACATGCCCACCAGGCCGTCCGGCACAGCGACCTGCTCGGGAGCCACGGCCACGACCAGATCGACCGCGGAACCCTCGTCGACCAGCGCGTCTGGCGCCGGGTTCTGCTCGAGGACGGTGCCAACGGCATTCTCGTCGTCGGTCACTTCCTCGGTCACGTCACCGACTGTCAATCCACGGTCGGTGATCAACTGTTCTGCCTGTTCCCGGGTCTCGGTGACAACGCTCGGCACGCGCACCTGTTGGGTGCCACCGCCGCGGAAGAGCAGGAAACCGATGATTCCGGCCACGGCGAGGATCGCCAGTGCGATGAGCAGCAGCCGGCCCCAGCTCATGCCGCGCCGCTCGGGCTCGGCCACGCCCTCGTCGACCTGGTCGAGGTCGGCCACCGTGCCGCCGTACTGGTCGTACGCAACCGTGGCGGGAGCGATGAGCTGGGTCGCCGCCGAAGTGTCATGCGCCGCTGCGACCGGCAGGCCGGCCGCAGCGCGCGCGAGGTCGGCGCGCATCTCAGACGCGCTCTGGTATCGCTCCAGCCGGTCCTTGGCGAGCGCCTTCATCACGATGGCATCGATGTCGCGTGGAATCGACGGGTCCAGGGCCGACGGTGGCGTCGGCATTTCCCGCACGTGGGACACGGCGACGGAAACAAGTGACTCGCCGACGAATGGCGGCCGGCCGGCGAGCATTTCGTAGAGTACGCACCCGGTTGCGTAGAGATCGCTGCGCGCGTCGGCTTGTTCGCCGCGCGCTTGCTCGGGCGAGATGTACTGAGCGGTCCCGACCACGGCGGCGGTCTGGGTCAACGTCACCCCGGAGTCGGCCAGCGACCGGGCGATGCCGAAGTCCATGACCTTGACGTCGCCGGTGCCGGTGATCATGACGTTGCCCGGCTTGATATCGCGATGGACGATGCCGGCCCGGTGGCTGTACTCCAAGGCGTCGAGGACACTGGTGATGATCTCGACAGACCGTTCGGGCGTGAACCGGGCCTGCTCGCGAAGCAGTTCTCGCAGGGTCTTGCCCTCGACGTACTCCATGACGATGTACGGGATCCGGTGGCCGTCGAAGATGTCCTCACCAGTGTCGTACACCGCGACGATGTTGCGGTGATTCAACGATGCGGCGGACTGGGCCTCGCGGCGGAAGCGGGCCTGGAACGTGGCGTCGGCCGAATGGTCGACCCGCAGCATCTTGACGGCGACGACCCGGCCGAGCCTGCGATCGCGGCCCCGACGGACCTCCGCCATGCCGCCGCGGCCGAGGACCTCGCCCAGCTCGTAGCGATCTCCAAGGAGTCGCTGATCGGTCATCGGTCGCCCTCTCCTGCAACACTGCCGACGCGCACGGTACCCGCACTAGGACCGATCCTCGAAACCGGATGCCGCTGCTGCGCAGCGACGACCTGACCGGCAGTTCTCAGCGCGGTCACGACCCGAGCACCGCCTGCATGACCGCCTTTGCGACCGGAGCTGCTAGGCGGCCGCCGGCGATGTCGTCGCGGGCCGTGTCCGGAGCCTCTTCGATGACAACGGCAACCGCGACCTCCGGATCGTCAGCAGGGGCGAAGCTGGTGAACCACGCGTAGGGCGGGCGCTCCGCCGTTGTCTGCGCGGTTCCGGTCTTCCCTGCGACGGTGATTTCGTCCATCTGCGCGTTCTCGCCAGTACCGTTCTCGACCACTTCGACCATCATTGCGGTGAGTTCTTGGGCGGTCTCGCTGGACACCGCTCGGGACAGCTCCTCCGGCTCCGTGCGTTCGAGAACCTTGAGCCGGTCCGGACCTCGCACCTCCTCGACGAGGTACGGGTTCATCAGGGCGCCGTCGTTGGCGACGCCTGCGGACACCATCGCGATCTGCAGCGGCGTCGCCCGCACGTCGAACTGCCCGATCGCGGCGAGCGCCGTCTGCGGCGCGTCGAGCTCGACGGGAAAGACGCTGGTAGCCGCGTTGAGGTCCTCGTCATCGAGCGGCTCGCTGTTGTAACCGAACCGCTCGGCCTGTTCGCGCAGGGCGTCGTCGCCCAGGTCGTTCCCGAGGTAGGCGAATGCGGTGTTGCAGGAAACCCGCAGCGCCTCGGTGAGCGTGACCATCTGCTCCGGGCCCGAACCGCACGGCTCGCCGTTTTGGTTCGGCAGCTCGCGAGTGGACTGCGGAAGGTCATAGGTGGCTGGCCCAGGAACCTCGGAATCTGGTTCATATCGGTCGGACTCCAAGGCCGCCGCGGCTGTCACGATCTTGAAAACAGAGCCGGGTGGAAGCGTCTGGGCGATCGCGCGGTTGAGCGCTGGCTTGTCCGGATCCTCCTCGATCGCTTGCCACGCGGCCTCTTGCTCTTGTACCGAATGGCTGGCGAGCGGGTTGGGGTCAAACGACGGCTTGCTCGCCATGGCCAGGATGGCGCCGGTCTGCGGGTCGAGAGCGACCACAGCGCCCTTGTTGTCGCCGAGGGCGTCGTAGGCGGCCTCCTGGGCGGCCGGATCCAGAGTCAGCTTGACCGCGCCACCCTGCCGCTGCCGGTTCGTGACGAGGTCGACCAGGCGCCGGACGAAGAGCCGGTCGTCGTTGCCGGACAGAACGTCGTTCTCGGAGCGCTCGACCGCGCTGCGCCCGAACAGAAGTGAGTAGAACCCGGTTGCCGGCGCGTACAGCGGTCCGGAGCTGTACTCGCGCAGATAGGCGAATTCGTCGTCGGTCTTGATCGACCGGGCGACTGGTTCATCGCCCACCAGAATGGGTCCGCGTTCCCTGGCGTATTCGTCCAGCAGGACCCGCTTGTTGTCCGAGCGGGCGTTCAGCTCGTCGGCTCGGATGGCCTGGACGTAGGTGATGTTGGCAAGTAACAGGAACACCAGCAACATGCAGCCCGCTGCCACCCGGCGAATCGGACGGTTCACTGCAGCTTCACCACCTGGGTGACGGCGTCATCGACGATCACCGGAGGCGGTGGCGGCGTCGGCCGGCGGGCAGCGTCGGACAGCCGCATCAGCAGTGCGACCAGCACCCAGTTCATGACCAGCGACGATCCGCCGAGGGAGAGAAACGGTGTCGTCAGACCGGTCAGTGGAATCAGCTTGGTAACTCCCCCGACGACGATGAAGACCTGCAGCAGCAGACCTGCGGCAAGACCAGTCGCAAGCAGCTTGCCGAACGGGTCCCGTAGCACCAGGGCCGCCCGGAAGCCTCGGGAGGCGAGCAAGGCATAGAGCACGATGATCGCCATCAGGCCAGTGAGCCCCAGCTCCTCGCCCAGCGCCGTGGCGATGAAGTCGCTGACCGCGTACGGAACCAGGTCGGGACGGCCTCGGCCGAGGCCGGTGCCGAGCTCACCTCCGTAGGCCAGCCCGTACAGCGACTGCACGATCTGGAAGAACCGGTCGACGTCGGAAAACGGGTCGAGCCACCCCTCGATGCGGGTCTGTACGTGACTGAACACCGCATTGACGGCCAACCCGCCCAGGACGAACAAGGCGATGCCGACAACGATCCAGGAGATCCGCTCCGTCGCGACATAGATCATCAGCACGAAGATCCCGAACAGCAGCAACGACGGCCCGAGGTCACGCTGGAAAGCCAGGATGGCGAGGGCAGTGAGCCAGACCACCAAGATCGGGCCGAGGTCTCGGGCCCGGGGCAGGTCGATTCCGAGCACCCGCCGGCCGGCGAGGGCGAGCGCGTCCTTGGTCCGCACCAGATACGCGGCGAACGCGACGATCAGGACGATCTTCGCGGCTTCACCGGGCTGGAAGTTCATCGGCCCGATCCGGATCCAGATCTGGGCCCTGTTCACCTCGTAGCCCAGGCCGGGGACCATGGGCAGCAGCAGCAGAGCGATACCGAGCACGCCTGCCGTGTATGCGTACCGCGCCAGGATTCGGTAGTCCGGAATCAGGAGCAGAACCAATACGAACAGCGTCACGCCGACGACCATCCAGGTCAGCTGGACGGGTGCGGCCGCCCGCGGGACGGCTTCGCCGGCCTGTCGTGCAGCTTCTGACTTGGCGAGGTCCAGCCGGTGGATCATGGCCAGCCCGATCCCATTGAGCGTGACGACGATGGGGAGGATCACCGGGTCGGCGTATGGGGCCCAGCGGCGCACGATCAAGTGTGCCGTGCCGGTGATCACGATCAGGCCGCCGAGATACGCCAGCGCATTGGGCGGAACTCGGCCGAGGGCGCCGAGGTCGACCGCGACGTACGCCGCCGTCGCGATGCCAGCTGCGAACAACAGCAGCACCAGCTCGGTTCCCCGGCCGCGTCTGGGAACGAGCGCGGGCTCGGCGCTCACAGCGACTCCGCGCAGTCGAGCCCGGGATACGCCGACACCGGCGTCGGCTGTGGACTCGCGGTGAACGAGGGGGGTGGACCGATCGTCGCGGGCGGCGGCCGTCCCGGGCCGGGGGCGGCGGCGCCTGGCGCCCCGGGTGGCGCGGGCGGCAGTGCCGTCGAGCTTGGCCTGGACCCCGGCGTCGGCCGGAGGGTCGCCGCCGGCGGGCTGGTCGGCGTAGTCGCTGGAGTAGGTGTTGGAGTAGGTGTCGGCGTCGGGGTCGGTTCATGCGCTTGGCAGGCCGCTTCGCGCAGGTTGTTGACGATCTGCTCGGCATCGGGGAGGTCCGACGCTGGGATCGTGGCAACGACCCGATCCCGAACGATCTCGGGCAGCGACGCTACCGGCAAGCCATCCGCGACCTCGTGCACGTCGGAGAGTCGTAGCGGGCCGACCTCCTGGCTCACGCCGCGAAAGATGGCCACCGTTCCCGCTTGGTTTCCCACGTAGTACTGCGCCCGGACATAGTCGTCGGCGAAGTGCAGACCAGCCCAGGCGATCAGAAAGACGGCTGCCGCGATCCCGATCCGGCGTAACCAGCGAAATCGCCGCGGCGGTTGGGGCGCGTAGCGGATCACCTCGGCGTCGTCTGCGGTGTCAGCACGTCGGCTGTCCGCTGGTCTGAGCAAGCTTCGCATCGCTGCGCCCGGACTGCGTCGGGTCCGAACCGTGGGCGGCGGTGGGCTCTCACCAGATGCGGCACCAACCAAGAACGCCTCGGCGGTGTCGTCGACCGACGGTGGATCGTCGGTCTCGATGACGTCAGCAACCACGCAGGTGACGTTGTCCGGCGCGCCACCCTTGAGCGCCAATTCGACCAGGGCGTCTGCAGCCGCCGCCAGATCGCCGTTCTCGGCCAGGGTGTCACGCATGGTCTCGTCGCGCACGATGCCGGACAGGCCGTCGCTGCAGACCAGGACCCGATCGCCGCCTCGAACCTTGATCAGCTCGAGGTCCAGCTCGGGATCGCTGTCACCCTGCAACGTCCGCAAGATCATCGACCGAGCCGGGTGGACGCTGGCCTCGTCGGCGGTGATCCGACCTTCGTCGACCAGGGTTTGGACGAAGGTGTGATCGTGGGTGATCTGACGTAGCTCACCGTCTCGCAGCAGGTAGGCCCGGGAGTCGCCGATGTGCGCCAGCGCCAGCGCCTGACCGTTCCAGAACAGCGCAGTGAGGGTTGTGCCCATCCCCTGGCGAGCCGGATCCTCCTCGACCATCTGCCGGATGCGCGCATTGGCTGCGTTGACGGCCGCGGCGAGCTCGGTGAGCGGATCCTCGCTGGGGTCGGCGCCTTCGACGTTGACGAGTTCCTCGATTGCTGCGGAGCTCGCCACCTCGCCAGCAGCATGCCCGCCCATGCCGTCGGCGACGGCGAGCAGCCGCGGCCCGGCATAGCCGGAATCCTCGTTGCCCTCCCGGACCAGTCCGACGTCGGACCGCGCGACGTACCGGAGCATCAACGGCATCCGCGCGGCCTACTTCCGGAGCTCCAGCACGGTCTTGCCCAGCCGCACCTTGCTCTTCGCGCCCACCGGCGTAGGCCGGGTGAGCCGGTCGTTGCCGATGTAGGTGCCGTTCGTCGAGCCGAGGTCTTCCACGTACCACTGCCCTTCGTGCGGGACGAGACGCGCATGCTGCGTGGAGACGTATTCGTCGGCAAGCGGCAGTGAGCATTCCGGCCCACGACCGAACGTCACCGGGGCATTCCCCAACGTGACGCTCTGGTTCTTGTCCGGACCGTCGACGATCACCACCTTGCTCGGGGCCCCGCGCGCGGGCTTGGCCGGTTTGGCCGCTTGCCGAGCCTGCTTGGGCGACTTGGTGGGACGGACCCCAAACAGGTCGGCCCGCATAGCCGAGGTCACGGAGAGGACGAGCAACCAGAGCACGGCCAGGAAGCCCAACTTGATCACCGTGAGTGTCAGCTCCGACACCCGCTCACCTCCGCGACGCGCGCCGGTGCACGTCGACGATCGTGGAACCGAGCACGATGCGTGACCCGTCCGAAAGCGGCGCCTGCGCCGCCCGGACGCCGTCGACGAGTGTGCCGTTGGTGGAGCCGAGGTCGACCACCAGGATCTGGGCATCCGGCCCAGTCCCGTGGACCCGGATCTCAGCGTGTCGGCGGGACACGCCGGGGTCGTCGATGCGCACATCGCATTCGCTGCCCCGACCGAGAACGAGTCCTGGCGCGACCACGGGATGCTGCGTGCCGTTGATCACGATGTATGCGGACGCGGTGCGCTCGGCACTGTCCGTCGGCCGGAAGGTGGAACCCCGGTCGACACCAGCCTTCACCGTGCTGCGCACCCGGAACTGGCCAGTGCCGAGGTCGTCGTGTTGCTCGAGTGCGACATTGACTGGCCCGGTGAACGCGTAATGCTGCAGGTCGGCGTGCTCACGAACCAGTTCGACCAGCTCGGCGGTCAGCGTGGCCTCATAGGGAGCAAGGCGACCATGGTCATGGGGGCCGAGCTCGATGACGAAGTCGTTGGGAACGAGGGATCTCTCCCGGGTGACGATCTGGGCGTTGTTGTCCAGTTCACGCTGCAAGGCCGCGGCGATTTCTACAGGTTGCACCTCGGCCTTGAACGCCTTGGTGAAGGCTCCCGTGACCATGCCTTCGAGGCGGCGCTCGAAGCGTTGCAACACGCCCACGGGCCCCCACCTCCTCTCCTTGTCACGTACCGCGCCCGGGCCGACCCCGATCGTAGCCAGCCGCCCTCTGACTGGCGCATCGGCGTGCTGGCAGCCAGTTGACTTCCCCCGCCCGCGCAGCGACCGAGCGGTCGGATCGGCGCTCCGGCAGCTCGCAATTGACGGGCTGGACTGCGTGTTAGCCTTGATCGGCTCGCCGGACGGTTGCCGTCGTGGCGGTGCGCGCGCGAGTGGCGGAACAGGCAGACGCGCACGGTTCAGGTCCGTGTGTCCGTAAGGACGTGGGGGTTCAACTCCCCCCTCGCGCACCCACCACAGCTTGCCGACCAGCGGCGATGTGATTGGTGGTCCACGCGCGATTGTCCAGTCGTACGCACAGCGCCGAGCGGCCATGGAGCCACGATCAGGAAGGCTCTATCCTGGCGAGGTGCCCGAGGATGCTGGGTCCACGCGCGACGATCTGACCGCGGCCGTCGGCGCGCGCCGGGAGCTCGGCCCGGACTACGAGGACGCGGTGCTCGACAGCTTCCTCGCCCGGCTTGACCGGCAGATGCAGGAGCGGGTCGATGCGACGGTCGCAGAACGAATCTCCTCGGGCGAGCGTCGCGCGGCGGGCGCCGCGCCAGCCCGGCGTGATCCGGGACTGACCCTCGGCATCGTTTCGGTCATCGCCGGCATCCCGGTCACGGCGATCACGACGGGCACAGAAGAGCTCGCGGCCCTGATCGTTTCGTGGGCCGGTATCGCCGCGGTGAACGTGGCTCACGCATGGGGTCGTCGTCGTCAGGCCGGTTGAGATACCCGAGGTCTCTGTTCCGGGGGCCTAGCCCCCGCGGCACGGGCGCGTCAAGGGCGCTGCGACCGAAGCAATCACCAAGACCGGTGGACGCCGAATCCAAGGTCCTGGATCCAGACCCGCCGTTATCGTCTTTTCGGCGAGTGACTGACGGACGAGCCCTCCGGCTCACGGCCCGGCGGTGGTCCCCGCCGAACCTCATCATCACTCGCCATCACCAGGGCGATCGTTCCGCGGGTGGGTCGGGAAGCGACAATTGCGCGGCGGCGGTTTGCCGGCGGGTTCGGGGCGGGCCTGCGCGTCCTGGCGGTGCGGACGCTCGGCCGACGATTCGGTCTGGGCCTACCTTCGTAGGCCGATGACGAGGATGTTGTGGATCATCGGGCGGGACAAAGGATCGTTTGCCAGTGCCGGCGACGAGTGCCCAGCCCAGGCGGGTTTTCAGGTCGTGGTGGAATTCACACAACGGGTCCAGCTCGGCCAACCGGGTGTGCTGAGTCTTCGCCCAATCCTCGCGGTGGTCCCATTCGATCCGGCGCCGGTTGCAGCCCAGCACCGAGCAGGTTGGGTTCATCCACAGCAGTGCCGCCCGCTGGGCGGCGGTGGGCCCGCGGCCCAGGTGGGTCACGTTGAGCACGTCCACTCCGTCGGTGATGACCAGCTTGACGATTGCTTCGCCGAGTAGGCGGCGGGCCACCGATACCGGCACCGGGCCGACGCCGGCGATTCCGCACATCTCCTCGCCCTCCACCTGGCCCCGGCGCAGTGCCTCAACGTCGACCCTGAGCAGCGCCAAGTACCGCGGGTTCACCGACCGGCGTGCCGGCGGGCAGGTCGAACCGGACGGCAACCGTCCGGCGGCGAAGATCCCCGGCTGGCCGGCAGCGTCGTTGTCCTGGGCCGAGCCGGCAGGCTCGGCGCTGCCGGGACGTGTGCTCGGGGCGCCGTCTCCTGCGCGGTCGCCTGCGCCGTTTGTGTCTTGCGATCAGGGCGTCAAAGCCATCGGCATCCGGTGACTCCCGCCGCCCCTCGCGACGGGCGGCGCCGAAGAACTGTTCGATGATCGGGTCGATGACGGCGTTGAACGCCGCGCCAGCTTGCGGCGTGCCTTTGGCGTGCACGTTCCAGAATCCCTCCGAGTCGGTCCACCGGCGCAGCTGACGCCCCGCATGGATCCGCCGATTGGTGGCCTCCGGGTCGCGATCCGCGGCGGCGCGCACTCGGGCGCATTCCTCCCTCAGTTCGGCCAGCGACACCTGCCCCGCCAGCTCGGTGAGCCGACGGGCCTGGCGTGGGTCGGCAGCCACCGCCGCGGAAATCAACGCCACCTGCGCGGGCGACAGTTCACCGCGCCGTAGCGCCGCTTCGACCGGCGGCTGGTCCGGCAGCCGCTGGGAGGTGCCCAGGCTGTCTTTCGCTGCCCAGACGATGAACCGGACCGGCGAGACAGCTCCTCGGCCGCGGAGCGGGTGCCGCCGCTGCGCTGGTGCGTGGCAGCGATCCGACGAGCCAGCAGGGTCTTCCCGGCCGCGTACAACCGCTCTGCTCGGTCGAAGGCGGCCCAGAGTTCGCGAGCGGACGACCCAGACACCGCGTCGGGATCCAGCGCGCCCACGACATCGGCGATCAAGTCGCCGGCTCGCACCACCGTGTCCTGGAACATGTGTTCGACTCTGGCCGAAGGGTGCGACAGTCAACACCGAGCAGTCGAGAATGTGGACAACGAATTCTTCGAGTGCCGGCGTGTGGAGAACCACGCGGTTACGGGCCCGGAGTCGCTTGATCCGCGCCCACGTTCCGCCCTATCACCCAGCGCCGGGTTGACACTCACCCGCGTCCATCGAAGAGGACAATCTGCACATGGCAGCAACCGAGAAATCGAAGCGGATCGCGATCGCCTGCCAAGGCGGCGGCAGCCACACCGCCTTCACGGCCGGCGTGCTCAAGCGGTTGTTTCAGTCCGATGAAATCGCCAAATACGAGATTGTCGGTTTGAGCGGCACCTCAGGCGGCGCCGTGTGCGCGCTGCTGACGTGGTACGCACTGCTCAACCGGGATCCGGGTCGGGTCGGACGGCTGCTCGACGAGTTCTGGACCGACAATTCGGCGAACTCTCCGCTCGAGCAGTTGGCGAACTCATGGGTCACGTGGGCAGGCACGCTGCAGCACTTCGTCGTAACGCCCGCGGTGAGTCCGTACAGCACGCTCGTTTCCGTGTCCGCGCTGAACGATTTCCGCACCATGCTGCAGCGACGAGTCGACTTCGACCGCCTCGAGGTGCAAGCCGACGGCTCGCAGCCGGCGCTCGTCATCGGCGCCGTCGACGTCCTCAGCGGCGAGTTCAAGGCGTTCAACAGTCGGCACGACAGGATCTCGGCCGACATGATCCTGGCCTCGGCCGCGATTCCTACGTTGTTCCGGTCCGTGCGCGTGCATGATGCCAGGTACTGGGATGGGCTCTTCTCGCAGAATCCGCCAGTGAAAGAGTTGGTGGACTGGGCCCCGACGAAATCTGGGTCATCCAGATCAACCCGAAAAGCCGGTCTGCTGAGCCGAAGAGCATCATCGATATCGAAGACCGCCGAAACGAATTGTCGGGAAACCTGTCCTTGCACCAGGAGCTGCACTTCATCGAGAAGATCGACCAGCTTCTCGACGAGGGTCTACTGCGATCCGACGGCCGATACAAGCCCATCGTGATTCGCGTGATCGAGTTGTCCTGGTCGCTCGGCTCAGTGTCGAAGCTCAACCGTGACCCGTCGTTCATCCGTGATCTGATGGCGCACGGTGCCGACCGAGCGGAGAGATTTCTCACCGCGCTCGCCTTTGAACGTGCTTGGCAGCAAAAGGATGTCGACGCCGTGATGAGCTTCTTCGCTGCCGACGCGGAACTGTTGTCGTCGACGCCGTTTCCGAGCACCCGGGGGACATCCCGTGGCTCCGAGCCGACCCGTGCGTTCGTCGAGAAACTATTGACCAGCGACGTGGTCATCGACCTGACCAGAAAGCAGGTCGATCACGATCGCGTCGAGTGGACGGTGCGGAGGCCGCGAAGCGGACGCGGCGGGGCGGCTCGAGGAGTTGCGCGAGCGGAGTTCCGGGATGGCAAGATCACCGCCCTGCACCTGACCAGCTCTCCATGATCATGTTCACCGTGCGTGCGTCGGCGGGCGCAAAGTCGTCATGATCACGGAGATTGGGGGTGGCGTTGCGGAGGCGTCACGTCGTCTGATCGATCGGCGGTGCCCACGCCGGGCGTGGGATGAGGCAAAACGGATGTCCGGCAGGATCGGCGTAGACGTTGTCACCGCCGGCAAGGGGCTGCGCACCCAGCGAGATGACCCGAGGCTCTGCCGCAGCGACGTCGTCCACCATGACATCCAAGTGGAACTGTTGCGGCCGGTCGGGGTTTGGCCACTCCGGCGGCTGGTGGTTGGCGGCACGCTGGAACGCCACGCCGGACGTTGTGTCGTTCTTGGCGATCACGACCCAGTCGTCAGACCGATACGTGATCGGCAAACCCAGGAATTCGGAGTAGAAGGCGGCGAGTGCCGCGGGGTCGGGACAGTCGATGACGACGTGGTGCATCCGGCCGATCATGCTGCCGATCTTCGCACTCTGCTGGAGATGCGGTCATGCTGTTCGGCATGGTCCGCAACCCGAAGACGACACC
>CAWCED010000042.1:0-28263 GCA_963794465.1 uncultured Actinomycetota bacterium
GAGAAGTTGCGGATGTTTCTCGAGCAGTACTGGGGCGGTCCAACGACCTACTCCGAACAGCGCGGCCATCCTCGGCTGCGAATGCGGCACGCGCCCTTCAAGATCAACCCCGAGGCGAGGGAACGCTGGCTGCACCACATGCGTATTGCTGTCGAGTCACTCGGGTTGCCCGCCGAGCAGCACGCCGTCCTGTGGGACTACCTGCACCGCGCTGCGCACTCGATGGTCAACACGTTCGAGGAGTGATCGGATCCGGCGACGAGGGGATCAGGTTGGTCGGCAGCGCGCGGCTCGTCGCGCGGAGAGCCGCCAGCCATGCGGGAGTGCTGCTCACCGCCGTACTGACGGCTCTGGTCGTGGCGACGCTGCTGGTATCGGCCACCGTGCTTGCCCCCGGGGTAGCGGAGAGCACCTTCCGCAAGACCATCGCTGAATCCGATACCGGAGACTTCACCATCTCCGCGAGCACCGCGTTCGATGCACCGACGTGGTCGGAAACGGACTCCGCCGTCCGCCGAGCCGCGGGCCGCGAGCCCCGGCTGGCCGCCGGGGTGACGGCGGCAGCGTGGACAACCGCCTACACGATCCCTGACGCCGCTGCCGAAACTCGGATCGCCGTTGGTGCGGTCGAGACTCCAGCACGCCGCGCCGATCTCCTTGCCGGACGCTGGCCCAGACCTGGTGCCGAGCCGCTCGAGGTCGCTGTTCACGACGGCGCACTCGCCGCGCTCGGCACCGGGGTCGGCGACCGGATCGTCCTCGACCCACTGGTCGGCTCAGGACACGTCGACCACAGTGATCGTGGTCGGGTCCTTCTTGCCGCTCAATGCAGCTGACGCCGCGTGGCGGGACTACGCCGTCGGTGTGCGCCCGGCATCGGGAAACCTGCTGACGGTGGTCGGCCCGGTGCTGATCGACCTCGACGACCTGGTAAGCAGGGTGCGGCCCGGCTCGACGACGGCCCTTTGGTCGGTCGAGACGGATCCGAATGCGTTGAATCTCGCCAACGCCGACGATCTGGCGGCCGCCTCTCACGCGCTTGCTGCCGAGCTGAGCGAGGTTCGTCCTGGCGCGGACCGCAGCCAGATGTCGGTGCGCGGGGATTTGAGCGCGGTGATCGAACGCGCCTCCGCCGCGGCAGCTTCGGTACGTGCCGTGCTGCTCGTCGTGGTGATGATGCTCGCGGTGCTGGGAGTGTGGGCGCTGGCCTTCACGGCCCGCCTGCTCGCCGAACGGCGGGCTTCGGCTACAGCTCTGCTCCGGGCCCGAGGGGCCGACACGTGGCGGCTGATGTCGTGGTCGGTCATGGGTGGCTTGAGCCCGGCTGTCGTCGTGACGGTCGCTGCGCCTGTGCTGTCCCGGCTGGTCCTCTCGGCACTGTACGGCCACGATCCGGTCAGCATCGCCGCCGCCGCATCGGCCACGTCGACCACAGGCTGGCTGGTCTCGGCAGGTGCCGCAGTTGGCTGGCTTGCACTGCTGGTCGTCGCGGACCTCCGCGCCGGCCGCTCGGTCGCCGCCGTCAGCGCCGAGCTGGCGCGCCCGCCGCGACGCGCGGCACTGCAGCGGGCCGGCGTGGACGTGCTCGCAGTCGCGATTGGCCTGCTTGGACTGCAGCAACTGCGCCGCCCGGCCGGGGTGCCGGAAGTCGTCTTGGTCGTCGCGCCGGCCCTGGTGGTGCTCGGCGGCACGGTCGTGCTGATGCGAGTGTTGCCATGGATCGGTCGGGCCGGGGCGGCGCTGGCCGGCAGCCGCCGAGGTGCGCCGGCGATGCTCGGGACGTTCGAGCTCGCACGCCGGCCGCTACGGCACGTGGCCGCCGCGGCGCTGGTTGTCCTCGCACTGGCCGTCTCGGTATTCGCAGCGACGAGTCAGTCGACGTGGGGTTCGTTCCGGTCCGCGGTCGTCGACCTCGCGCATCCAGCCGACGTCGCCGTGACTACCGACTTCGGTTCCATCGAGCCCGACGCCATTCCGCTGCGCACCGAACAGGTCAGCCAGGAGTTGGCGGCGCTCCCGGGCGTCGAGGCGGTAATGCCGGTCGGCCAAACCGTGGACGTGGTGAAGGATCTCCGGCTCGACATCGTCAGCGTCGACGCCCGGTCCGCAGGCGGGATCATGCGGTGGAGCGAGCGGCTCGACGCCGACCGGCTCACCGCGGCGACCGACCAGCCCGTCATTCCGGCCGTGGTCACGCATCGATATGCCGAACTGCTCGGCCTAGCGGCCACCGGCACTGGGACAGCGCAGCTGACCTTCGAGGTGGCCGGAACCCGCGTGCGCGCAAGCGTCGTGGGTCTCGTCGACACCGTGCCGTCCTCGAGCAGCGCATACGCCGTCATGGTGGACCGAGCGGCACTCGCCGAGATTGCCGGTGACATCGCACCTACGGTCGTCTGGTTGGCGACGTCGGACGATGGGCGGGCCGCGGCACGCGCAGCCGAGGAACTCTCCGTGGTGTCCGGCGTGTCGACGCACGCCGAGGCGGCGGCGGTCGCGAATAGCGATCCGAGCGCATCCGGCGTCCTGACAGGTCTGGCTGCCGGACTCGCCTTTGCCGCGGTCTTCTTGCTCATCGGGATCATGGTCCATGCCGTCACGTCGCTGCGATCACGCACCAGCGAGCAGGCGGTGCTGCGGGCTGTCGGCCTCGGCGAAGGGGGGAGTCTCGGCAGTCTCGCGGTCGAGCAGGCGTTGCTGTTGAGCTACTCGACAGTCGCTGGCCTGGGCCTTGGCCTGCTCGTCGCCGGGCTGGTGGTGCCGCGAACGGTGGGCGGGCTGGTCGGCCTGCCCGACGTTCCGCCGCTGCAGCTGAGCGTGCCGTGGGCGGTTCTCGGCACGTTCGTCGGATCGATCGGGCTGCTGCTGGCATGCGTGGTTTTCGTGTCGGTGATCACCACACGACGGATCGACGTGGCGGCAGTGCTCCGGGCCGGTGAAGACACATGACCAAGACCAGGCTGGTCCGTCGCCAGCTCATGGCCGACCCAGCTCCAGCCGTTGTACTGGCCATCGTGCTGATGGTCGGCGCGCTCCTCGGCGCCGCGCTGCCGCGCTGGGTCGATGCCCGGCTGGACGCGACCCTGCGCCAACTGGTGGAAACGTCGGGTCGGCAGAGCGAGCTGCTGCTGCGCACGGCATTCGACGGTTCGCTTGCCGACGCTCAGAGCGCTGTTCCGGCGCTTCGATCAGGCGAACCGGACCTAGCGGCGGTCTACGACGCGGGCCGCTGGTCGGCCGCTGTGGGCGAAGGTGAAGTGCTGAGCAGCAACGGCATGCCAATTCCGACCTTGCAGCCCCTCGTCGTCGATGTCCGGGCACCGGATCGGCTGCAGAACAAGGTCCGCATGGTTGACGGCAGGTTCCCAGGCGAGCCCGATTTCCCGTCACCGCTGCCGTTCGGCGCGCCCGACACTCCTGAGGATGGCCCGCTCGTCGAGGCGGTAACCGTCCCTGCGGTGGCCGAAAGCCTGCGTATTGAGGTCAGCGACGTGCTGCTCGTCCGCCGACACAACTTCATCACCACCCAGGACGAGCTCGGGCAGACCAGATGGCCACGTCGGCACCTGAGCATCCGTCTGGTAGGCCTGGTGGAACCGATCGATCCCGCCGATCCATTCTGGTCCGACGCCCCGACCACCCTCGCGTCGATCGTCGAACGCGGCCAGGAGGTGACCACTGTCCGCGGCGCCGTGCTGACCGCGCCGGAGGTCTTGAGGCCGTTCGTCGTCAGCACCCAGACGTTGGTCACCGGTGAGTGGCGAATGGATGCGCTCGCCGGAGGGCTGGAGGCGGGCGCGGTCGAGCCGGCCACCACGGCCCTGCGCCGCGTCGAGCAGGACACGTTGTGGCGGACGTCGTTCGACGATCTGCTGGCCGGGTATACCGCGAGCCGGGCCAGCGGCGAGCGCGTCTCCGCACTCGGCATTGCATCGCTGGCCGGCATTCTCGTCGCGGTCCTGTTGCTCGCGGTTCGGCTGGTCGCGGAGCGACGGGTGGATGCTTTGCGGCTGACCCGAACCCGGGGCGGCCCAAACCTGGTGCTGGGCCAGGTACTGCTGGCCGAGGTGTTGATCGTCGGCCTGCCAGCCGTGCTGCTCGGCGTCTCAGCCGCACGGTGGCTGGTGCCCGCCGCGGCTGGAGGACTCCCATACCTGCTTCCCGCAACCTTCGGACTGATCGCAGTCGTCGGGCTGCCGATCATCGGGATCATGCTGGCTCGGCAGCCAGCGACCGACCGGCCAGACCTGAACAGGCGGCGCCCCTAGGCGCGGCGGCTGGTCCTGGAGGCAGGCATCGTGATGCTGGCGATAACCAGCCTTTGGCTGCTGGCCAACCGGGACCCGGCGGGAGCGGACGGGATCGACCCGGTGGTCTCGTTCGCGCCGCTGTTCGCGGCAGCTGCCGCAGGCGTGCTGACGTTTCGGCTGGTCCCGTACGTCGTGGCGGCGGCCGTGCAATGGTCGGCGCGCGGCCGGGGGGTGACCGGGTTCCTCGCTGCGACGAGTTCCGCGCGCAGTCCCGGGCATGCAGTGCTTCCGGTCATCGCCGTGCTGGTGGCGGTCGGTATCGCCGCATTCGGTACGACAGTCCGGTCGACGGTCGACCGGGCGCAGGAGATGGCATCGTGGGATGCGGTCAAGGCGGACGCCGCAGCGGACGTAGCGGCCCTACGGGTCGCTGCTGACGATTTGCCCGACGCCCTCGCCGGAGAAACCGCCGTTGCCGCCGGCTATGCCATCAACGCCCAACGTGCCCAAACCGAGGAACAACGCAACATCGGGCTGGACCTGCTGGCGGTCGACCTTCCCGCCTGGGAGCGGGTGGTTGCTGCGGCGCCAGGCGAGGTAGAGCCGGTCCAGACACTCGCCCGGGCCGACGTTGCCGGCGGTGTGGTTCCCGGGGTTCTTACCGGGAAGGTCTCGGGTCTCGAGGTCGGGGAGAGATTCTCGTTGACCGCCCGCGGTACCGACCTCACCGTCGAGGTCATGGCCCGGGTGCATGACTTCCCCGGCACTCGGGGCGACGCGACAGTCGTGCTTCCCGCCGCCGCGGTGTCGGGCGGGTTCAGCCTGGAGTGGCCGACCGTGGTGTACATCGCGGGAAATGTCGACGCGGCCCAGGTGAGCCAGGCGCTGAACGTGCCCCTGGAGCGAATCATGCTGCGCTCGGACGTCCTCGAGTTGGCGAACACCGATCCGGTGCTGGACGCAACGGTCGACGTATTCCGGGTCGCGCTGCTCGCCGCGGGACTCCTCGCGGCGGCCGCGGCGGTCCTGGGCTTGCTCATCACCCAACGCTCCCGGTCATACGCGCTGTCCGTCCTGCGCACGCTTGGCCTGACCCACAGACAAGCCGGCGCCATGGTGGCGCTGGACGTGGTGCCGACGATTACTGCCGCCACTGCCGTGGGCGTCGCCGTCGGGCTGGGCATTGGCCTCATTTCTCGTCGGTCAATTGACTTGTCCGGGCTCACCGGGTTGGTCGTGACCGGCGAGGACGTCGTGCTGGACGTCGCTGGAACCGCTCTGGCGGCCGCCTGCGTACTGGGTGTGGTCCTCGTGGCTGTCGCAGTGGCCGTGACCGTGAATCGCCGGGCTCGCCTCGGTGATGTCCTGCGGGCAGGAGACAGGCAATGACCGAATGGCACGTCGTCTGCGACAACCTGGTGCGGATCTACCAGACCGAGGGCATCGAGGTTGTCGCCCTGCAGGGACTCGACCTGTTGGTGGCACGGGCGAGCTGGTAGCGATCGTCGGCGCGTCCGGGTCCGGGAAGTCCACACTGCTCAACATCCTGTCCGGAAACGACGTCCCGACAGCCGGCCGAGCGCAAGTCGCCGGCAACGACCTGCTGGACATGTCCGGCCCGGACCGAGTGACCTACCGACGTGTTGTCGTCGGCTTCGTGTGGCAGCAGACATCCCGCGGCCTGCTGCCGTTCCTGACGGCCGCGGAAAACGTCGCTCTGCCGCTGTTGTTGTCCCGGACCGGTCGGAGGGAACGGGCTGCCCGGGCGGAGAACCTGCTCGCGCTCTTGGGGATAGGACAGTGCCGTGACCGTCGGCCGGCTGAGTTGTCTGGAGGAGAACAGCAGCGATGCGCAATCGCCGTTGCCGTCGCCAACAGGCCGCAGGTGCTCTTCGCCGACGAGCCGACCGGGGAGCTCGACTCCGCAACCGCCGACGAGGTGTTCGCCGCGCTGCGCGAGACCAACGAGGAACTCGGTACCACCATCGTCGTGGTCACCCACGATCCGGCAGTCGCCAGTCAGGTCGACCGGACAGTCGCGATCCGCGACGGACGCACGTCCAGCGAAGTGTTACGCCGAACCGAGCTGACCGCCGAGGGCCACGAGCGAGTCGTCGCCGAGGAGTACGCAGTCCTCGACCGCACCGGCCGGGTGCAACTGCCCACCGAATTCGTGTCGGCGCTCGGGCTGCGCGACCGGGTTCGACTCGAGCTCGAGCCCGATCACGTCGGCGTCTGGGGAGATCGGGTGCGGCCGGCCGGCCGGGAACCGTCGCGTGAGAGCCACGGCCGGCACCGGCGCGGCGCGCATCCGCCACCGCAGCAGGATGGCGAATCGTGACGTCCTTGCTGGTCGTCGAGAACGTCACCCGAACCTTCCACCGTGGCTCCAGCCGGGTTCAGGCGCTTCGGGGCGTCTCGCTCAGCCTCGATGTGGGCGAGGTGGTCGCGCTGGTCGGACGATCCGGATCGGGCAAGACAGCCCTGCTCAACGTGATCGGAGGTCTGGACCAGCCCGACGACGGACAGGTCGTGGTCGATGGCTAGAAACTCGACGACCTGGACCACAACGGGCTGATGCGGCTGCGGCGCGAGAAAATTGGCTTCGTCTTCCAGTCCTTCGGTCTGTTGCCGTTCTTGTCCGCGCGCGAGAACGTCGGGGTTCCGCTGCGGTTACTGCGACGCCCCGCGGTCGAGCGGGAGCACCGGGTCTCGGAACTGTTGGAGACAGTCGGGCTCAGCGACCACGTCGAACAACGGCCCGCCGAACTCTCCGGTGGTCAGCAACAGCGGGTTGCGATTGCGCGCGCCCTGGCCGCGCGTCCCGGCTGCTCCTGGCCACGAGCCGACGGGACAACTGGATTCGAAGACCGGTCAGCAAGTGGTGGGGCTGCTCCGTGAGCTCGTTCGGGGCTCGACAAGCGCGGCGTTGGTGACGACACACGACCCGGCCCTCACCTCGTTCGCCGACCGGATTCTGCACCTGCGTGATGGGTGCCTCGAGGACACTCCGTAGGCTCGCCGAGTGACCCAGGGATTCGCAGACAATCCGACGTGGTGGCACGACGCCGTCATCTACCAGGTGTACATCCGATCGTTCGCCGACGGGACCGGCGATGGGATCGGCGACATCGCCGGTATTCGCACGCGATTGCCGTATCTGCGCGACCTCGGTGTCGACGCGATTTGGATTACCCCGTGGTATCCGTCACCGATGAACGACGGCGGATACGACGTAGCCGACTACCGCGACATCGCGCCGGAGTTCGGCACGTTGGCGAGCGCGGACGCGCTGATTCGCGACTCCCACGCCCACGGGCTGCGCGTCATCATCGACATCGTCCCCAACCACACGTCGCATCGGCACGGGTGGTTCCGCCGCGGCGCTGGCCGCGGGACCCGGCTCGCGGGAACGGGCCAGGTATGTCTTCCGGCAGGGCCGCGGGCCGAACGGCGAGCTGCCGCCCAACAACTGGCGCAGCGGATTCGGCGGGCCTGGTTGGACCCGAGTGGCCGAGCGCGACGGCTCGCCCGGCGAGTGGTATCTGCACTTGTTCGACGTCGACCCAGCCGGACCTCAACTGGTCGAACCGCGAGGTCCGCGACGAGTTCGTCGACGTCTTGCGGTTCTGGTTCGACCGCGGGGTTGACGGCTTCCGGATCGACGTCGCGCACGGGTTGGTCAAGGACCCCGCCCTGCCCGATCTCGACTACGACGAGAACGCGCGACCGGTGGCGTCGCATGCCGCCGGTGCGCATCCCTTCAACGACCGGGATGACCTGCAGGAGATCTACCGAGGAATGGCGCGCCGTTGCGGACACCTACGATCCTCCGCGGGTCTTCGTCGCCGAGGCGTGGGTCGACTCGCCGGAACGGCTGGTGCGGTACGTGCACGCCGAGCGACTGCACCTGGCGTTCGATTTCGACTATCTGCAGGCGCCGTGGTCCGGGCCCGAATTGAGTGCGACCATCGACGCGTCGCGACGGGCGCGGGCATCTGTCGGCGCGCCAACTCCTGGGTGCTGTCCAACCACGATGTCGAGCGTCACCTCACCCGGTACGGGCGCAAGGAAACCAGCGCGAGCCTCATCACTGAGCCGTCGGCGGACCCAGCCGATGTCGACCTGGTGCTGGGCACCCGGCGCGCCCGCGCGGCCATCATGCTCACACTCGCATTGCCGGGAGGAGCCTACGTTTACCAGGGCGAGGAGCTCGGGCTGCCGCAGGTACTGGACCTGCCCGAATCGGCACTGCAGGACCCGATTTGGAAACGCTCGGGTCACACCCGACGGGGACGAGACGGCTGCCGGGTCCCAATTCCGTGGACCGTGCGCGGGCCGTCGTTCGGTTTCGGGGTCAACGGATCCTGGCTGCCCCAGCCCCCCGGTTGGGGCGAATACTCGGTGCAGGTGCAGCGCGACAACCCGGATTCGATGCTCGAGCTCTACCGCCGGCTGCTTCGCCTCCGCCGCGAGCTTCCGGCACTTGGCGAAGGCTCGATGCACCGGATCCCGGCAGCCGGACCCGACGTGCTCGCGTTCAGCCGGGAGCCCGAGTTCGCCTGTGTGGTCAACCTCGGATCGGTTCCCGTCGAGCTGCCCGCCCACTCCCGAGTGCTGATCACCAGCGTCCCTCTTGTCGACGGACAACTGCCTACCGACGCCGCTGCCTGGCTGGCGACCTAGTTGTTCTTTCTGCCATGCAGTCAGAGGGTGAACAATGCCAGCCCGCTGCGAGCGACGATCGAGCCGTGTGCAGCGTCGAGGCGCCACCACTGCCCCACCGACCTGAGCACGACATCGCCTTCGCCCAGGAAGCCATAGGAGTCGGCTGCGTGCGCCAGCCGGAGCGGTATGCCGGCGGCCAGCTCCTGGGCCCAGATCTCTGCGGCGAGCTCCTCCAACGCCGCCCGCCCTTCGCGCAATGCCAGACCGGCCGTCACGTCGGGAGCCCTCTGGCGGAACTCATCGACGCCGGCAGCGACTCGCGCTGCCACCGCAGACCCTGGCTCCCGGGACAGGTCGGTCCATCCAGATCGCGGGGGCAGGCTGCTCGTCCACCGCAGAGCGGGTACGGCGGGCGGCAACTCCAACTCGCCATCGGCGCCGACCGCCCGCGCGGCCAGCGTTGCAGCCTCCACCACCACGTCGGCGGACAGCGGGGCCGCGAGTGCGACCGCGCGCAACGCCAGAGCATCGAAGGGTGTTTCCGCAAAGCAGCCGGCCACCAGGCCGTCGGCAATGATCCGGATGACGGCATCGGGCTCGAACCGCGCGACCCGGCGGGCAAACGTGGCCAAGTCCGCTGCAGCCCCGGGGTGCTCGGGCATCAGCAGCGTCATGGCTCGAGGAACTTCGCCAATGCTGCCCGCTCGGCCTCGGTGAGAGGCCGCGGCCGGTGTTTGCTGACGTCGTATGCGACCAGCGCACCGGTCGCACGGACATACACAACGTCGTCGTCCGAGACCTCATATGCGACGTCGAACGACGAGGCACCGATCCGGGTCACCCACGTGGCGACATGAAGCGGAGCGGTACGGAAGGACACCGGCCGCAGGTACTCTAGCGACTGGTGCGCGACCACCGACCCCTCGTGCGCCTCCATCGAGTCGGCAAGGTAGCGGTGAGCGAAGTCGACCCTCGCTTCCTGCAGGTACTCGGCGAACGTGACGTTGTTGACGTGGCCGTACCTGTCCAGATCGTCGAAACGGACCGCACAGTCGTAGCTGTGGCGCTGTGTCGACGGTCGCACTCGGACCCTCGCTCGTCCCTCGCTCGGGCTCCTGGTTGCTGCATAGGCGGCCCGCACCGGAACCGGCCCGTCCGGCTCGAGGAAGCTCTCGAGGACCTCTCGCTCCCGGGGCGCGATCCGGCGAATTCGATCTTCGGCCAGATCGAACGGCACTAACACCGATGCCGCGACTGCATAGACGGTCCGGGTCCCGTCCGGTTCCACGTCGAGGATCTCGTACCCGAGTCCGAAGGACGCCGCCCGCACTTCGGTGACCCAGGTTTCGACCCGGATGGGAGCTGGTCGGAAATGCAACGGCGCGCGATAGCCGATCTCGTGACGCCGAACGACCACACCGCGGGCGAGGTGCTCGGCGCCCTGCTCCGGCGCGTGCACGAAGAGCATGTCGACCCGCGCCTCCTGCAGATATCGCAGGTATACGACATTGTTGACGTGCCCGAACGCGTCCATGTCGGCCCACCGCAGCGGGACGTGGCAGATGTGTCGCGGCACGCGGCACATCCTGCCGGGTCGCGCGGGCCGCACCTAGTCCGCGACATGATTGGCGGACCAACCAATCGAGGAGGGCACACGTGGCTGCGCACGGTGTGGAAGGGCTCGAGGAAGCCGAGGCCGCCCTGGCACAGGACGGCTACGACGTCGTGCGTCTGGGCTACAGCGATGTCATCGGCAGCGAGCGGGGCCGCGATGTCCTCGTCAACGGCTTCGCCCGCACTGTCGAGGACGGGGTCGCCTTCTGCCGATCTGTCTACGCGACGACGCCGACGGGCGACACCGTCCCGATCAAGGGCGGGTTGGACGAAGGCCTGCCGGACGTCATCGCCTTCCCAGACCTGACCACGATCAAGCCTCTTCCCTGGGAGCCCGGCGTGGCGCACTGCATCGCCGACGTCTACGACCCCGATGGGACGCCGTCACCGGTGAGCCCCCGCAATGTCCTCAAGCGCGTTGTCGAACACTTTGCGACGCTGGATATGCGCCCAATGGCCGGGCCCGAGTTGGAGTTCTACGTCCTCGAACGCGACGAGCAGTCGCCCACGGGGTGGCGGCGGTATGGCGAGGCGGCCGGAAACGTCTACGTCGCCGGCCGCCGGGGAGACCCGGACAACCTGCTGCTTCGGTCGCTGCGCCACCTGGGGGGGTACGGCCTGGACGTGGTGACGGCCAACCACGAATTCAGCAGCGGGCAGTTCGAGATCAACCTGTGGCATTCCGAAGCCCTCGACGCCGCGGATCGCGCGTTCCGCTTCAAGTCGGCGGTCAAGGAGCTGGCCCGCCTGGAAGGCAAGCTCGCGACGTTCATGGGCAGGCCATTCAACGACGAGGGCGGCTCCGGGTTCCACATTCACTTCTCGACCTGGAGCCCTGACGGCGCACCGGCATTCGACGACCCCGACGACGAGGTGGGGTTGTCCGCCACGGCGCGATCGGCGATCGCAGGAGTGCTCGCCCATGCACCGGCCCTCACGGCGCTGTGCAATCCGACGATCAACTCCTTCAAGCGGCTCGGGCCTGAGTCGTTCGCGCCCTGGCTCATCGACTGGGGCCTGGACAACCGCAGCGCAATGATCCGCATCCCACCCGAGCGCGGGCGGGCGTCGCGGTTGGAGTTCCGCCTTGGTGATGCCTCCGCCAACCCCTATCTCGCCATCGGAGGACTGCTGGGCGCCGCGTATCTCGGAATCAAGGACAAGCTCGAGCCTCCCGACCCACTGGAGGGCTACGGCTACAACCCCGACAAGGCAGCGAAGCTGCCCGCCGATCTCGGTACCGCCCTCGCTGCCCTGGAATCCGATACCGATCTCGTCGAGATCCTCGGTCCGGTGTTCGTCGAGATGTTCCTCACATACAAACGCGACGAGCTCGATCGCTTCTCGCACTGGGTGACCGACTGGGAGTTCCGCGAGTACGCCTACCATCTATGAGAGTCCACGATGCGACCAACCCCGGTACCGCTGTCCGAGGTTGACCTGACCAACCTCGACACGTTCGTGCGAAACGAGGCGTGGAGCCAGTTCGACACGCTGCGCCGCGAGGCGCCGGTGTTCTGGAACCCCGAGCCTCCCCCGAACTCGGGATTCTGGGCGATCACGCGGCACGCCGACATCGCCGCAGTCGACGACGACCCGGAGATCTACACCTCGACGAAGTACGTCAATCTGGAGGAGCTCGACGAGGAGTACATGGACCTCCGCCGCTCCATGCTCGAGACCGACGGAGTGCGCCACCAGGCGTTGCGGAAGCTATTACTGCGCGATTTCGGCGCCAAGATGCTGCAGCAATACGAGGATTTCCTTCGCGACCTGACGCGCGTCACGGTGGATGCGGCTCTGGGGCAGCAGGAGTTCGACTTTGTCTCCGAGATTGCCGCCAAACTCCCAATCCGGGTGCTGGCTCGCCTGCTCGGTGTCCCGGAGGACCACACCGGGCAGCTGATCGACTGGGGTGACCAGATCATCGCCAACACCGATCCCGACTACGCAACGGTCCTTCTCGACACCCCGGACAGCGACCGGTACAAGCACCTGCCGTTTCGGTCGCCGGCATCCATCGACGTCTTCGAATACGGCCGCCAGCTGGCCGCGAAGCGCCGCGGTGGCGATGGTGACGACCTCGTCAGCAAGCTGGTCAACCGCGTTCCGGAGGACGGCCGGGCCCTCACTGCAACCGACTTCGACAACTACTTCCTGCTGCTCGTCGTCGCCGGGAACGAGACCACCCGCCACGCCATCAGCCACGCGATGCTGGCGCTCATCGAAAATCCCGACCAAATGACCTACCTGCAGGCCCACCCGGACACGATGCGAATTGCTGCCGAGGAAATGCTCCGCTGGGCGTCCCCGGTCTATCACTTCCGCCGCACCGCGACCCGTGACGTCGAGCTGCACGACAAGTGGATCAGGGCGGGCGACAAGGTGGTCATGTGGTTCGCCTCCGGGAACCGCGACGAGGAGGTCTTTCCCGACCCGTACGCGTTTGACGTCACGCGTTACCCCAGGAACCACCTGACCTTCGGCAAGGGTCCGCACGGTTGCCTCGGCGGCCAGCTCGCCCGGATAGAGATCCGGGTCATGTTCGAAGAGCTCCTCCCGCGGCTCGCGTCCGTCGAGGTAGCTGGCGAAGTGCGGCGGATTCGGAGCAATTTCGTCAACGGCATCAAAGAGTTCCCGGTCCGGGTGAAGGTGCGTCAGTGAGACCGGCTGGCAGTGGCCCGAGCAGTCAGCGAGGCGCGCGCACGCCCCGGAACTCCCAGTCACCGCCTTTGGCCGTAGAAAGCACCTCTTCGCTCTCCGTCGGTTGGGCGCCCAAGTGCTCGCGGATCGGCACCGGGCCGGAGACGATGTGGTTGGTCAGCCGACCCAGGCCTTCCACCTCGACCTCGACGACATCGCCAGGGTAGACGGTCCTGGAAATGGCAGGGGTGCCAGAAAGGAGCACATCGTCGGGATAGAGCGTGATCGTTCGTGCGATGTCCGCGACGAGGTAGTGCATGTCCCACTCCATCTCGTCGGTGCTCGCCTCCTGTCGGACCTCGCCATTGACGATGGTCCGCAGGACCTTGCCGTGGAAGTCCCAGTCGTCGACGAGCCCCGGCCCGAGCGGACAAAGGGTGTCGGATCCCTTGACCCGCAGCATCGACCCCGCGTCGGTGTCGCGGAAGTCGTGCAGGCCGAAGTCGTTGCCGATGGTGTAACCAGCGATGTAGTCCGCGGCCTCTTTCGGCGAGACGTTGCGGCAGGTCCGGCCGATGACGATGGCGATCTCGCCCTCGTAGTTGAGCCAGTGGCATCGCTCAGGTCGAACGACGGCGCCCTGGTGCGCGTTCAGCGAGGACGTGGGCTTGTGAAAATAGGTGGGCGCAGGCGGCAGGGTCGTCTGGAACTCCTCGACCCGGCTGCGGTAGTTGAGATGGACGGCGACGATCTTCGTCGGGACGACAGGCGGCAGGTGAGTCGCGTCGTCGACGCCGACCGCGCGGCCGTCCGCGGCACGCAGGACTTCGCCATCCCGGACGACTTCGACAGCGGCACCGTCGAGCAGTATCCGCCGCTGCTCGGTCATGCCGGCTCGAGGATGGTGCGGCGCGGCCGGGGAAAGCCGTGCTCGGGCCGATCGAACCACAGGTGTACCTGGCCCGTGCCGACGGAGTTCTCGTACTCGCCGTACTGACGGGACGACGCCGTGTTGTCACCCTCGCCCAGCGCACCGGCCATGATCAGGTAGTGACCGAAACGGGCCTCAGGCTTGAACCGGTAGAACTCCGGCATCGTCTCCAACACCCGGGCATGGTCTCCCTTGTTGAACCAGTCGATCCGTTCGGCGTCCGCGGCCGCCGCTTCGGGAGTGAAGATGTGTTCCACGCCGGCCGCCTCGTGGTCGCGAAGCTGCCGTAGCGGCCAGAACGTGTGGCTCAGCGCGCCCGAGGCGATGAGCACGACCTTGCGGTCGCTGTCGGCGACAGCATCACCCACGGCCCGGCCGAGGCGGAGGTTGTCTTCGGTGTCCGCGGTCTGACACACACCGATGGAGATCCACCGCTTGTCCGGCAACCCCTTTCCGAGGAACTCCCAGAGGTTCGTCGTCGCATAGAAGATCGGCAGATGGTCGTCGTCGATGGCGGTGATCCACGTGCCGTGTCGGTCGGCCTGTGCGGCGATGAGGTGGGCGAGCTCGGGGTCGCCGAGAAAGTCGTAGGGCCGCCGGCTCATGCCACGCGGCAGCTCCTCCGAGGTGAAGAGCCCGGCCCGCCGTGGATGCGCTGTGACGACGAACTCGACAGTCGTCGCCCAGTGCGAGTCGAACACCACCACCGTGTCGTATTCGAGGGTCTCGAAGACCTCGCGGCGCAGCTGCTGCAGGCCGGAAACCAGGGTGCTGTCCGCACCGTTGTTGAGTTCCCGGCGGGTCGCCTCGGGTAGCACGATCGTCGGAACGTGCGCGAGCAGGCCCGCGCCCACCACCTCGCCCATCAGGACTCCTCCTCGGACTGGTCCGCAACCCACCCGGCAGGTGAGAAAACGGTGTTCTTGATGTCGCAGTAGAAGTCGAAGCTGTACCTGCCGCCCTCGCGCCCGATGCCGGACTTGCCGCTACCGCCGAAAGGTGCGCCCAGATCCCGGACGAAGAAGCAGTTCACCCACACCGTGCCAGCGGACAACGCCGCGGACACGCGCTCGGCGCGTTCCGAGCTGCCGGTGACCAGCGTCGCCGCGAGGCCGAAGCGGGTCGCGTTGGCCATCTCGATGGCCTCGTCCTCACTGCGAAATGTCTGGACCGTCAGGACGGGCCCGAAGACCTCCTCGGTGAGGATCTCGCTGCCGGGCGCAATGTCGGTGAGGATGGTGGGCAGGAAGTACAGCCCGCTGAGCTCCTCGTTCGGGCCGCCGCCGAGCACCGGTCGCGCTCCTGCGGCAATCGCCCGGTCCACGAAGCCCTGGACCCTGTCGAAGTGTGGACGGGAGATCAACGCACTGATGTCGGTCGCCTCGTCGCGTGGGTCGCCCTGGCGGATCGTGCGACCACGTTCGACGACCGCGTCGAGGAACTGCGGCGCGATCGCCTCTTCGACCAGCACCCGGAACGCACCCAGGCACACCTGACCGGAGTTGTCGAACTGCTCCACGGCCAGCGCAACCGCCAGGTCGAAATCGGCGTCGGCGAAGACGATCAAGGGCGACTTGCCACCCAGCTCGAACGACAGCGGCACGATGTTCGGCGCCGCGGCCCGGGCGACAATGCCGGCAGTCGGCACCGAGCCGGTGAACGCGAGCCGACGGATCCCGGGGTGTGCTGCGAGCGGGGCGCCGGCATCTACGCCTGGGCCTTGGACCACGTTGAATACGCCCGGTGGCAGGCCGGCCTCCGCCGTGATGTCCGCGAGTATCGACGCAGTGAGCGGTGCCCACTCGGGTGGCTTGAGCACGACGGTGTTGCCGGCGGCCAGGGCGGGCCCGATGCGCCACGTGGCCAGCATGAGCGGAGCGTTCCAGGGAGTGATGATCGCCGTCACACCGGCCGGGTCCCACGTGACGCGCTCGCGGTGGCCACGGATCTGCATCTCGTCGTGACCCAGCGTCAACAGCCAGTCGGCGAAGAAGCGGAAGTTCAGGCTGACCCGGGGCATGACACCGCGCCGGTGAGAGCGCAGCAGCGAACCGTTGTCCCGTGTCTCGACCCGGGCAAGTTCCTCGGCCCGAGCGTCGATGCCGTCGGCGACCCGGTGCAAGACCGCCGAGCGCTCCTTCGGCGGAGTCCTTCCCCATTCGGCGAAGGCCGCCTGGGCGGCTGCCACCGCCGCCTCGACTTCGGTCCGGCCGCCGCGGGCGACCTGCGCGATGGCGCGCTCGTCGATCGGGGAAAGGTCGGTGAACGTGTCATCGGAGGGCACGCGACGACCGCCGATCCAGTGCCGCGTGTCGATCTCGACACCTTCGACCGTCACCGTGTCAGGCACGCCGCGACGCCTCCGTTCGGGACGCGCGGTTGTCGCGCAGTAGTTCCCCGCCGTTCCACTCCACGCCCACCTGCCGGTAGTAGGCCCCGATCAGCTCCTTCGGCCGCAGCCGGTCGAGTTCCTCGGTGGGAGAGTCATAGAGAACGAACGAGTCGACCTCCGCACGCCACGGCGTACCGCCCTCGACCTTGGCCGCGGCAGTCGATATCAGCTCGTCGAGGCTGGACCTCGTGGTGTCGTCGATCGAGGTGACGATCCGACTGTGGGCCATCGGGTGGGCGTTGACGAAGCCGTTGTTGTCGGTCTCCTCGACAAGAGTGATCCGGGCCTCGGCCAGCCGACGGTCTGCTGCAGCCAGAGACGCACCGAACCGTCCACCCGGTGCAAGCCGCGGCGCCGGACCGTACGGGTGCGGCCGGGTCATATGGATCGTGCCGAGCTTCTTGGGGTAGCCCTGATGGATCCCGCGCGCGACGGCGAAGTCCCTGTCCACCCAGATGTAGACGCAACGGCTGAAGGTCCGGCCCTCAAAGGCGCAGCGCACGACGACGAAGGCTTCCTTGTACTGGCCGAGGACCGGGTCCAGCAGCTGGGCCGCGTCGGTGCCGCAAGACTGCCAGTCCGCCCAGATGAAGGCGACCGCACCCGGATCGGCATCGACCAGCTCGAGGGGCTCGGGTAGCAGCTCGAGCACCCGGTTGGGGTCGACGCGGTACTCGATGGTGAGAAGGTCGCCAGAGTAGAGCCACGGCGGTGCCGGCAGCAGGGACGCCTTGCCCGTCGCCGTTCTGGGAGCGAAGAAACCACGTACCTCCGGCACAAACGCCAGCCTAAGCTCGTGCCGTGCGCGTGCTGTTCATCGAGCACGACCACGTCTCGCCACCTGGGTCTGTCGGAGAGGCGTTCCGACGCCGTGGGTTTGACGTCGAGGAGCTTGTGGTCGTCCCCGCAGACCGGTTCACCTCGCCAAGCATCGAGTTCCGGTTTCCTGCACCGACCGACTACGACGCGATCGTGCCCATGGGGGCAGCGTGGTCGACCTACGACACCGCCACCGTCGGGACGTGGGTCCTACCCGAGCTGGAGCTGCTCCGTGCGGCAAACACGGCCAACCTGCCCGTGCTCGGAATCTGTTTCGGCGGCCAGCTGCTGGCCACGGCGCACGGTGGTTCGGTCCAGCGCTCCCCCGCACCCGAGCTCGGGTGGTACGGCGTGCACTCAGACCGACCCGAGCTCCTCAGCAGCGGCCCATGGTTCCAATGGCACTTCGACCGCTGGACCGTTCCCCCCGGTGCTGTCGAGATCGCCCGCAACGCTGCGGCCAGTCAGGCGTTCGTGCACGGCCGATCGCTTGCCGTGCAGTTCCACCCCGAACTCGACACCCCGATGCTGGAGGGTTGGCTGGCCAACGGTGGCACCAGAGTTGTCGAAGCAGCCGGCCTCGACGTCAAGGTGCTCATCGCCCACACCCGGGCCGAGGAGGCAGCAGCTGCGGTGCGCGCGCAAGCCATGGTCGACGCGCTGCTGGACGGGCGGGTCGGAGGAATCTAGTCGCGGGTGAGCTTGCGGTAGGTCACGCGGTGTGGACGGGCAGCATCGGGGCCCAGGCGCTCGATCTTGTTCTTCTCGTAGGACTCGAAGTTCCCCTCGAACCAGAACCACCGGGCCGGGTCCTCGTCGTCGCCTTCCCAGGCCAGGAGGTGCGTGGCGACCCGGTCGAGAAACCACCGGTCGTGCGAGGTGATCACCGCGCAGCCGGGGAACTCGAGCAGGGCGTGCTCCAGCGACTGCAGCGTCTCGACGTCGAGGTCGTTGGTCGGCTCGTCCAGCAGGATCAGGTTGCCGCCCTGCTTGAGGGTCAGGGCAAGGTTGAGCCGGTTGCGCTCGCCGCCGGAGAGCACACCCGCGGGTTTCTGCTGGTCCGGCCCCTTGAACCCAAAGGCGGCAACGTAGGCGCGGCTGGGCATCTCGACGTATCCGACCTTGATGTGATCCAACCCGTCGGAGACGACCTGCCAGACGGTCTTGCGAGGGTCCAGGCCCGCTCGGGCCTGGTCGACGTAGGACAGTCGAACCGTCTCCCCCATGCGAAGACTTCCGCTGTCGGGCTGCTCGTCGCCGACGATCATCTTGAACAGCGTCGTCTTGCCCACGCCGTTCGGGCCAATCACGCCGACGATGCCGTTGCGCGGCATCGTGAACGAGAGGTCATGCATGAGGATGCGTTCGCCGTAGCCCTTCGTCAGACCGGCCGCCTCGACGACAACGGTGCCCAGGCGCGGCCCCGGCGGGATCTGGATGTCCTCGAAGTCCAGCTTGCGGGACTTCTCGGCCTCGGCAGCCATCTCCTCGTACCGCTCCAGCCGGGCCCGCTGCTTGGTCTGCCTTGCCCTGGCGTTGGAGCGGACCCACTCCAGCTCCTCCTTCAGCCGCTTGGCCCGCTTGGCGTCCTTGGCGCCCTCGACCCGCAGCCGCGCCTGCTTGGTCTCCAGGTAGGTCGAGTAGTTGCCTTCGTACGGGTAGGCCCGGCCGCGGTCGAGCTCGAGGATCCACTGGGCGACGTTGTCGAGGAAGTACCGGTCGTGCGTGACGGCCACCACGCAGCCCGGGTACTTCTCCAGGTGCTGCTCGAGCCACTGCACGCTCTCGGCGTCGAGGTGGTTGGTCGGCTCGTCGAGCAGGAGCAGGTCGGGCTGCTGCAGCAGCAGCCTGCACAGGGCTACCCGGCGGCGCTCGCCGCCGGAGAGCACGCTGACGTCGGCGTCCGGCGGCGGGCAGCGCAGGGCGTCCATCGCCTGCTCGAGCTGGGAGTCGAGGTCCCAGGCCTCGCGGTGGTCGAGCTGCTCCTGCAGCCGGCCCATCTCGTCGAGCAGCTCGTCGGAGTAGTCGACCGCCATCTTCTCGGCGATCTCGTTGAACCGCTCCAGCATCGCCTTGGTCTCGGCGACGCCCTCCTCGACGTTGCCGAGCACGGTCTTGTCCTCGTTGAGCTTGGGCTCCTGCTCGAGGATGCCGACGGTGTAGCCGGGGCTCAGGGTCGCGTCGCCGTTGGACGGCTGGTCGAGCCCGGCCATGATCCGCAGCACGGTCGACTTGCCGGCACCGTTGGGGCCGACGACGCCGATCTTCGCGCCCGGCAGGAAGTGCAGGGTGACGTCGTCGAGGATGACCTTGTCGCCGTGCGCCTTGCGCACCTTGCGCATCGAGTAGATGAACTCCGCCATAGCGCCGACCAGCCTACGTGGTCGGCGCCGGCAGACCGGCCGAGCGCCGCTCGGTTCAGGCGGCAGCTGGCCGGTTGGCTGGTTCGGCTCCCTCTTCGGGCGGTTCCGGCGACTCCCCAGTGGCCTGCCCCTGCTCCTGAACGAGCAGCTCCATTCGCATTCCGGCCGCAATTTCCTGCTCGTCGACGACATCGACCTGCTCTTTCCGGGCCCGGACGAATGTCGAGGTGCCGCGCACCAGATCGTGCCCGACGCTGATCGCGTCGATCTCGGCGTCCTTGCCGGGACGACCGTCCTCGGTGCGCCAGTCGCGGATCCGCAGCCGGCCGAAGACGACGACCGGGTCACCCTTGTGCAGGGAATCCCGGCAGTGCTCGGCGAGTGATCGCCAGCAGGTGACTCCGTAGAAGGAGGTCGGACCGTCACCCCAACGACCCGCCTGCGGGATGAACCGCCGGGGCGTGTGAGCGAACCGGAAACTGGTGATCGCCGTGCCGCGTTCGGACTTGACGGTGCGGACATCGCTCGCGACATTGCCGACCAAGGTGATGAAGCCATCGGACATCGGGCGCCTCCTGCGCTCTGCATGTGGCGGACTGGACGACCCCGATGCTGATGTGTCAGCCGGTTACGGTCGAGCACGAACTGAGGCGCTGTGGACGATCGGCGCCGAAACCCTGGCGTGTGGAAATCCCGCTCAGCCGCGGGCGACCAACGCCGCCTGGCGGAACGAGCGATAGCGGTCGATCTCGGCGTCGACCGGTGCGATGACGACCTCGTCGGCGGCGGTGGCGACTGCGGCTCGCAGCTTGCGACGCACCGCATCGGCTCGCCGGTCCGCGCCGATCCGCGCCGCAACCCGGCTACCCAACGCCAACAGGATGCCGAGCAGCACGCCGCCCAGGAGCAATGCCGTAGGCACCGGCAGCGGGCCCCAGTCCGGCGTACCGATCTCCGGCAGCTGGAGCCAACCGACGACCGCGAGGGCGATCAGCCACACCGCTCCGACGACGGCAAGGGTCAGCGCCAGCCACTGCAGGACGTTCACCACAGTCCACCACCGCGGCCGACGCTCGACGCCGAGGTCGGTCGAGGCAACGGCCTGGTCCAGGGCGTCGGGCAACCGGTCGGCAGCGGTATTGGCTGCCGACCGGATCGCTGCAACCCACGGTCCGGCGATTCCACCGGTCGCGGAGTCCCCGAGCCGACGGATGGCGGAGTCCGATCGGGCTTGCTGCACCGGCGTCGCTGCCGGCAGCGACGTACGGACCAGCGCAGCATCGACATCGGTTCGGTCGAGCCGAAGGCGGCGCAACGGATCGGGCTGGAACCGGGCCAGCCAACGCGTCACCGGCCAGCCGGTCGCCGCGCCCGCCCGTCGCCGGTACGACCGGCCGACAGCGTCGGCCACCACGTCGACACCAGCGGCATGGGCAAGAGCGTCGACCAGCCGCCGCCGGTCATCGTCGCCGACACCCGCCGGCTCGCCTTCGCCCACGGCGCTCAACAGCCGCGTGGCCGCGTCGCGGACGTCGGCGGCGACTCGGTCGTCGGCGGACTTGCGGCGAGTGACGGTCTCACGCAGCACCCTCAGGAACTCCTCCATGCCTGCTCCGGTCCGCGCGGACATCGGAATGACGGGGACCTTGGGCAGCCCGTCCTCGGTGAGCAGGCGCCGCAGATCGCTCATGCACTCGTCGAGATCGTCCGCAGACAGCAAGTCGACCTGGTTGAGGACGATCACTGTGACGTCGGCATGTCCCGACAGCGGCCGCAGGTAGCGCTCGTGCAGGACGGCGTCGGCGTACTTCTGCGGGTCGAGGACCCAGACGAACAGGTCGACCATCTCCACCAACCGATCCACCTGAGCGCGGTGCGACTGCTCGGTGGAGTCGTTGTCCGGCAGGTCGAGCAAGACCAGGCCGTCCAGAGCGTCGTCCTCGCCGGAGTCGAGAATGCTCTCCTTGGGAATCCGGTGCCGAAGCGGAATGCCCAGCCACTCCAGCAACGGTGAAACCCCTTGGGTCCCCCAGACGCACGCCAACGGCTCCCCAGTCGTTGGGCGGCGCACGCCGACGCGAGCCAGCTCGATCCCCGCCACCGAGTTGAAGATCGACGACTTGCCACTGCCGGTGGCGCCGGCGAGAGCAACGACCGTGTGATCGGTGGACAGCCGGCGGCGCTGCCCAGCTCGCTCGACGACTCCCTGAACGTGGTCCACGAGCTCTTGCGGCATTCGTCCCGTGCCATCCTCGACGGCGGCCGCCAAGGCGTCCAGGCGCTCCGGCAGCCCTGCTCGGGCGGGCCGGCGCAGCAGCTTCATTCGCCGGCCTCCCGTTTGCGAGCCTGTCCGACCCAGACCAGAGCCTCGCGTACGGCCTGTCCAGCCCCGGCGTCCAGCTCCAAATGGTCCACTCGGCTGGTGAACCGTTCCCGCTCGGGCGACAGTAGCCCCTCGGCCCGCCGGCCGAGGTCGGCGCGGGCTTCGTCGGCGAGCCGGCGGATCGCCTGGTCGCCGAAGATCGCCTCGAGCAACTTCTGCCCGACCAGGGCGGTGCCGCCGGCGATGCCGACCTCCGCCCCGGTCAGACCGGCCGTGGAGGCGAATACGACGATCATCAGCGCCAGCGCGAGACCGTTGATTCCGAACGAGAGCATGCGGGCCGTGAACCGTTTGTCCTGACCCTCCGTGCGGACTAAGTCGAGCACGCCTCCTTGCCAGCCTCGGACCTCCGCCGCCGCCTTCGAGACGAAATCGGCGCTGCTGCGCGAAAGGTCATCGCCGGCGAGCAGCGAGCGGCCGGCGGGGTCGGCCCGCCACGCGGCGTCGGCGCGCTCGGCCGCTCGGTCGGCCTCGTCGACCAGGAGTGCTTGCAGCCCGTGCTCGATCGCCTCGGTGACGTCCTCGGCCGGTTGTGGTCGTCCGCTGAGAAACGCGCTGATCCGGTCCCGGACCCGGCCGACGGTCTCCTCCAGAGAACGGAAGAAGTCGCCCGTTCCCACAAAGTCTTGCCAGCGGGCCAACACCTCGCCGCGCAGCATGCTGCCGTCGCGGGTCGCCCGATCGACCGTCTCGATCGCCTCCGTGTACGGCAGCTCCGCCGCGCTCCGCAGGCGGCGCGCCGATGCCCGCTGGTCGTCCGCCGCTTCCGCCAGCGGCGGTGTGCGCCGGGCGATCCCTTCGACGGCACCGTCGAGTGTGCGCCGCACGACCTCGGCACGGGCCGACGTGTCCGACGCGAGCTCGCTGAGCCACGCAGAGATGGGATCGACGTGGCCCGACGGCAGCATGCCGTCGTCGCCGACCGTGGTCTCGCCGATCACGAACAACGGCGCCGCCCCGAGCCCTTGCTCGGCCAGCATGCCGGCGAAGTGTCCACGCACCTCGTCCTCGGACCCGGGCGGCACTCGGTCAAGGACCACGGCGACCGCAGCGCTGCGCTCGGCGGCGGCGCGGAGCAGGTCCCACGGCACGGCGTCGGCATACCGGGCGGCGGTCGTCACGAACAGCCAGAGGTCGGCGGCGGCGAGCAGCTGGCCTGCGAGCTTTCGGTTCTCGGTGACCACGGAGTCGACGTCTGGAGCATCGAGCAGGGCCAGGCCCTGGGGCACGGATTCGTCGGCGACCAACTGCAGGGTGCCGGGCTCGGCCAGATCGGCATCGGTCACTCGGGCCAGCTCGGGCAGGATTCGGTCGCCGGTGAACCAATCGGCGTCGTCGGGATGATGCGCGAGCAATGGCGCCCGGGTCGTCGGGCGGAGCACACCGGTCTCGCTGACCGGGCGACCCACGATGGCGTTGACCAGGGTGGACTTGCCCGCGCCCGTCGAGCCACCGACGACGACAAGGAGCGGCGCATCGATCTCGCGCAGCCGTGGCAGCACGTAGTCGTCGAGTTGGTTCACGATCTCGTGCTGACCGCGCCGAGCCGCGGGGGCGGTGGGCAGTTCGAGGGGCAGGCGCAGCCCCTCGACCCGATCCCGGAGGATCCCGAGCGCGTCCAAGACGCTGTCGGGCGCTTCCGAGATCGTCACGGCCATGCATCCTGCCGGTCCGCGTGCTCTCGGCCAAGTCACTCGACAGATTCGGTATGGGCTTGTCACCGTCCGGGTAATACGGTCGGTCACGACACAGCGGACGAGGAGGTCGCATGTCCCTGGAACGGCCCACTGCACCCGACCCGTATGAGCTGCTGCCGAAGGTCGGATCGTTCTCCGTCGAGAGCGACGACGTCCGTGACGGCGAGCAGATGAGCGATCGGCACGCGTTCGACGACTGGGGTGTGGGCGGCGGCAACGTCTCCCCACATCTTCGTTGGTCGGGAGCGCCGCCCGACACTCGCAGCTACACGGTGTCCTGTTTCGACCCCGATGCCCCGACACCGAGTGGTTTCTGGCACTGGACCCTCGTCGACCTTTCCGAGACGACGACCGAGCTCCCGAGCGGAATCGGCACTGCCGACGAGTCGGAGCTTCCGGGCGCGTTCTCGGTGCGCAACGACTTCGGGCAGACCGGCTACGGCGGGCCGGCACCGTCGGAGGGTGATGTTCCTCACCGGTATTACTTCGTCGTGCACGCCGTCGACGTGCCGACCCTGGGCGTGCCGCGCGACGCCAGCTCTGCTGTGGTCGCCTTCAACCTGGCCTTCCACACCCTGGCCCGCGCCATCCTGGTGCCGACCTGGCGCCGCTAGCAGCGTGGCATACCCGTCGGTGGGGACGCTCGTAGGCGTTCCGGCGAGGGAGCGTCCGGAGTTGCTCGCCGAACCCGTTCGGAAGGCTCTCGATGCGCATCCGGATGCCGACGTGTACGTGGTCGAGATCGACCCGGAGCTGGCCGACACGGCCCAGTTCTGCGCGGCGTACGACGTGCCGCCGGAGATCTCGGCCAACTGTGTGGTCGTCGCGGGCCGACGCGGCGGCGAGCAGCGGGTAGCCGCCTGCATGGTTCTCGCCACCACTCGTGCGGACGTCAACAATGTCGTCAAGCGCCGCCTCGATGTTCGCAAGGCATCGTTCCTGCCAATGGACGAGGCGGTGCTGGCAACCGAAATGGAGTATGGAGGCATTACTCCCATCGGCCTGCCCGCCGACTGGCCGGTCCTGGTAGATCCCACCGTCGCCGAGCTGCCTTACGCGGTGATCGGCAGCGGGGTTCGCAGGTCGAAGCTCGCTCTCCCCGGCGCAACGCTGGCCGGCTGGCCAGGCGCGGAGATCGTCGACGGCCTGGCCAGGCCGGTATGAGTACGTGCGTGCTTCACAATGGGAACGCAGCACTGCGCCCGTAGCTCAGCGGATAGAGCAGGTGCCTTCTAAGCACTTGGTCGGGGGTTCGACTCCCTCCGGGCGCGCTGACCAGGGGAAACACCGGAAATCCGGTCCTTCTCCTACTGGCACAACGCTTAGACACCAAGGCGCACCGAGTCGGCGGCAAGGACGAGGGCGTCACGGAAACCGAGCGCCGTGCGCACGTAATGCGCCGCCTTGTGCAAGCGCGGTGCCGCCTCCTCCACGGTGAGGTCCGGCCAGAGGGCATCGATGACTTGCTCGCGGTGCACGCTTCTGGTCGGCGTCAACGCGAGCAGCTTGACCTGCGCCGAGCTATGCCGACGAGCCCACTTCCCAGATGGGACCTGGGTGATGCTCTCGGCAACGCCCAGCGCTGTCTCAGTGCGCATGCGATGGCGCACCACGCCGAGCCGACTGAGAAGCGGAAGCTTCGGCACCAGCGCCTCGACCTCGAGAGGTCGAGTTCGGCTTCGCGGACCTGGGCCAGCTCGGCCACTAGGCCACCGAGCGATGGTTGAGACGAGTCGTCGGCCACGCAGGCGTCGCCGTGTCGCTCACGTTCGGCCAGCGACGCGATCGACGCCGCGGTGGACGCCTTGACGCGCATCCCCGTGCATATGAGCTACAACGTCACCGTGTTGGACGCCAAGGGGCGCCACGCGACGGTGTACGTCGCCCCGGACCGGCCCGCCCGGGTTACCGACCGGGCCGTCACCACCAACCACCAGGGCAAGGTCGCGTGGAAGCCGTACGCCGCCGCGATCCGCAGCGTCGAGCGGTCCGATCGCCTCGACGCGCTACTCGGCGGGGGGCCGACACCGCCACGGTCGTCGCCGCGCTGCTGCGCGAGCCCATGTACGCGACGAAATTCCACGAAGGCTTCGGCACGCTCTACACCGCCGAGTACCGTCCCGGCGAGGGCAGCGCGATCTTCCACTGGCATGGGCGCACCTGGGAGCACTCAAACGACGGCGTCGCCGAGGAGACGGTGCACCTGCTGCTCGGCGATGACCGCCCGAATGCGGGCGCCACGGAGCGCTAGCCCCCGGGCTGTCACACACCGTGGTTGGGTTCTCGGGTGATCATCGTGTTGGCGCACTGACCGGGGCACGTCGGTTAAATGTTGATCTTGGTTGTGGCTCGCCTGTGCGGGTTGTGATTTCACATCCGGGTTCACATCACTGGACGCACCATTCGTTCGACGCCGCGAGCACGCCTGCGCTGGCGGCTTCAGCCCTGGCGGTCGCTAACGGCCGCGGCAGGTGTGTCATGGTCAGCTCGCCCGCGATCGCCAGCGACGGGCGGCTGAGGCCGTAGTCGGGATCGTCGCTCAACCGGACGCCGGACAAGGCGGCGCCAATCCTGAAAAGCACAGTCGGGCGCAGGCGCGTCGGCACCAACAGCATGTGATAAATGCCGTCGCGCGTAGCAACGACCCCTAAGGCAATTGGTGGTTCGGGGAGCAGCGCCAAACGCGGAGCCTGGGTCGTAGCCGCAATCGTGTTGAGCCAGCCGGCAACGTCGTCACCGCTCAGGCCTACGGGAAGGGTTAGACGAATTGCGCTGAGCGAGCGTGACCAGGATCGGGCATCAAGCCAGCGTCCGATAATCACGGTCAAAATAATGAGGATGCCGCCGCCAGCCATGATGGCCGCAACCGTCACGACCGCGACTCCTCTGGCGGGGCAGACGGCTCACGCTGAGCGACTGGCTTCGTCGGCCCGTGGATCGCGTCGAACGAGCCGTGGAGCGCCACTACGCTCGGGTGCGCTTAAGCGAGGACTTCCGGCAGCGCCATGGGACTCAGCACGACGACCTGCTTGCGGGCGTCAAGGTCGGGTGGTCAGTGCAGCTGCACCTCAAGTAGGACGATCACCACGCCGAAGGCGCCGTTGACCAGCCCTGTGAGCAGGGCCGCCGGCCACGCTTGTCCGCGTTGGCGTCCTAGGTCGATCCCCCACCCGATCAGCTGGGCGACGCCGTTCCAGAGCGCCAGGCCTACCGCGAGACCCTTCCCTAGGACGCCCAATGCACCAAGTAGCAGGAAGAAGATGGACAATGCGGGAGCAACCAGCATGGACAGCTCCTGGAACATGACGGAGGCCATGAGCCTCACGTTCGACGAGGCGCGGCGGAGCGCATGGCCTAGGAAGTCGGCGTATACGTGGGCGAGCCAGAAGACCAGCAGGGTGGCAAGGGTGGCCTCCAGGATGAGCGCTGCGGACTCGTGCCCGCCGGCGGTGGTCGCGATCACCGCGCTGGCAACGATCGTGCCGTAGATCGCCGCCCGCGGGTTGGCGGCGAGGATCATTGCCAGCCGGCGCGACCGGCGTACGTCTGGGTAAACAGCGTCTTCCATGCGGCAACGGTAGTGAGCCAGGCCGAAGGTCTCCCGAGGCCGAGGCGGACATGTCTGTGTAATGGCGGCTCCATGCCGCCGAGGTGAGGGTGCGTTGGCACGCCGGTGACCGTCGGTCGCGGCCGCGCCACTGCCGTCCCCGCGCGACACCTGGCAGGCCGCCCGCCGCCGGTGGCGGCATCCCAGGACTCCGGGAGGAACATACGCCAGTACAGGACCCGGCAGCTGGCGGCATCAGTGACGGCGTTGACCGAGACTGACGACGCTCCACCTGCCGCAGTTCTGCCCACACCGTCGCTCCTGGGGACATGCGGCAGCGAGGTCGGCGCCCGCGTGGCAGCCGCGTGGCAGCCGAGCTTCGTAGCGTCCTAAAGCAGTAGCTCAGGCCGGTAATCGGCGCAACCCAAGGAGGAAACATGGACTTCTCCGCACGAGTCGACGAGCTCCAGCAGCGCGTCGCAGCGACCAAGGCGGCGGTGCAAGCCGCCGCCACCGAGTCCCGTGACCAGCTCCGGCAGCGAATCGACCAGGCCCAGCAGGACGCCAAGGACGCCCAGCAGCGGTCCCAGCAGCGGACCGAGCAGACCGCCGACCGCGCACGCAGCAAGTTCGCGCAGATGAAGGCCGACGCCGCCGCCAAGATGGACGACGTCAGGGCCAAGATCGACAAGCGAACCCAACAGCTGGACGCGAAGGCCGCTGCCCGTGACGCGGATTGGGCCGAAGCCGACGCGGCCGACGCCCTGGACTTCGCCGAATGGACGGTCGACAACGCGCAGCTGGCCATGCTGGACGCCATCGACGCCCGCGTCTACGCCGACAAACTCGCCAAGGAGACGAGTTCCTAGCCGGCACCCGACCGGCTAGCAAGACCCACCACGGCCCCAATTGTGAGCAGCCGCGCCGCCGCTGGATCTATGGACCGGGTTGGCCGT
>CAWCED010000043.1:0-116954 GCA_963794465.1 uncultured Actinomycetota bacterium
CCGAACGTTTCCGCCGGTCGATGCCAACGTGCCGACGTCACCCGACTCAATCATGCCTTCGAGCACCTAGCGGGTTCCTCCTTGGTCGGGAACAGCTGAGAAACCGAGCAGCTTGTGAAGGCATGGACATCACCGAGGCAGTCGAGTTCGCCAGGAAGAATCCGCGCGCCGTGCTCGCGACCATGAAGCGTGACGGCACCCCGCAGCTGTCACCGGTCCTCGTGGGCGTCGACGCCCAGGACCACCTCGTGGTGAGCACCCGCGAAACCGCGATGAAGACCGCCAACGTCCGCCGGGATCCCAGAGCGTGGCTCTGCGTGCTCAACGATCGCTTCTTCGGCGGCTGGGCGCAGGTCAGCGGCGACGTCGAGGTCGTCAGCCTCCCCGAGGCGATGGAACCGCTGGTCGAGTACTACCGCTCGATCTCCGGCGAGCATCCGGACTGGGACGACTACCGAGCTGCCATGACCAAACAGCGTCGCTGCCTGCTTCGGATCACACCGACAGCGGCCGGCCCCACCGTGTCGGGCTAGGTCGACGATGCGATGACCGCGCGCCGTTCGTGACGAGCGGCCGTTCCACGCGGTCGTGACAACGTGCTAGATCACTCGCATCCGGTTGTTGCGGGCGTCATGGGTGAGCTCGGCCAGCCCCAACGCTTCCAGTAGCGGTGGCATGTACATCCCGAACCGACCCCGGTAGCCCTTGCGCAGGCCGTACCACCCGCCGACTGGGTTGTCCTCCGACCGCCCCCACGCCTCGACTGTTCCCTCGGCCGCCGCTTTCTGCTCGTCGGCCGCTCCCAGCGGCATCCAGTCGCCATGTTCGCGGAGCATGGCGTGCAAGTCGTCGATCGCAGTCAAGTGGTACCTCAGCGTCGTGGAACCGACCTGGCAGACCAGTGAGGGCGGGTCCGCGGACTCGTCGCGGTACATCGTGTACTCAGACGTTCCTGGCGGGGTCTTCAAGACCCACGGATCATCCTTTGTGCCGCTGCCGATCGCCATCGCGAACCCCCTTGGTGTCAGACGACTCAATCGTGGGCGAATCGTAGGGGCAGGCACAATCGATCGCCATGACTGGTTTCGTGGACGAACCCAACCGCGATCTCGGCGATCCCAAACAGCTGTTGCTCGGTTTCCTCGACTACTACCGATCGGCAGTCGCCCGAAAGATCGACGGACTCGGCGAAGGAGACTTGCGGACCAGCCGCCTGCCGTCCGGGTGGACGCCGCTGGAGCTGCTCAAGCATCTCGTTTACATGGAGCAGCGGTGGGTGCGCTGGGGGTTTGCCGCCGAGCAGCTCCGAGAACCGTGGGGCGACGATGGTGCCGACGGACGCTGGCGGGTCGATCCCGAGGAAACGGTCACCGATCTGGTGGCAGCGATGCACGCAGCTGGCGCCCGGACCAGGGCGATCGTTGCTGAATCCGAGCTGGGCGACGTCGCCGCGATCGGCGGACGTTTCGCCGAAGACGACCCGGATCCGCGCCCGACGCTGGCCTGGACTCTGATCCACGTCCTGCAGGAGTACGCCCGCCATGCCGGCCATCTCGACATCGCCCGCGAACTGATCGACGGCGTAACCGGCGAATAGATCCACCAACCCGTAGGACCCAACCGGCGCAGCAACGCTCTTTCGCGCCATATGAAGACGGCACATGCTAGTGAGCACGAGCGTCAGGAGGCATAGATGGCGGATGCCAGCAGCCACGCCAACACGTCGGCGAGCGTGCCTCCCGAGGTACCGCCGTTCCACCCTCCTGGGTGGCCACCGCGGCAGCCGATCACGCCGTCACCGTCGCCAACGCCTGATCCGGTGCCCATTGTGCCGACGTGGTACGAGCCCGATCCGGCGTGGCGCGGCCGCGAGCTCGAAGATCGGCTGCTCGAACAGCGCATCGTTATGGCCGGTGGCTTCCTCGACGACGCGCTTGCGAACCGGGTGACCGCGCAGCTGGTACTCATCGGCAGCCGGACGCGCAAGCCGATCCAGCTACACCTGGCCTGCTCGCAGAGCGAGTTGGACGCGTCGTTGGCGCTGTCGGACGCGATCGAAATGCTGCGGGTACCAATTCATGCGATCGTCCGCGGCACGCTCGGCGGGCCAGCCGTGGCTACGTTGTGCGCCGCCGCGGAACGGTCTGCACACCGGCACAGCGTCATCGTGCTGTCCCAGCCGACCGCGAGAATCGGTGGGACGGCCAGCGAGGTGGGCGTACAGGCAGAGCAGTTTGAACGACAGATCACCCGGCTGCACGACGCGGTCGCGGCGGTAAGCGGACGAAACATCGGCGACGTAGCCGAGGACCTTCGCGGTGGCAGGGTCCTGTCGGCAGACGATGCGCTGAGCTACGGGCTGGTGCAGCGGCTGCTATAGACAGGACCGTCCAGCTCAATGGCAGGTGGGTCGGGCCGTTCTTCGTTCGATGGTGGAGCGACAGGGCATACCGTCCCCGCATGACCTTTTCGATCGTCGCGCGCAGTGCCGACGGCACGTCGTTCGGCGTTGCCGTTGCTTCGAAGTTTCTGGCCGTGGGCGCGGCCGTGCCAGCCGCAGAAGCGGGTATCGGAGCCATCGCCACTCAGGCCTACGCCAACCTCGCGTACCGACCCGACGGCCTCGCACAGCTGCGCGACGGCCGCAGTGCGCAACTCACCCTCGACACGCTCGTCGCCACCGACGACAAGCGGGAGTCTCGGCAAGCCGGAGTAGTCGACGCTGCGGGAGCTACCGCGACGTTCACCGGCAGCGAGTGCAATCCGTGGGCCGGCGGCACGACAGGTGACGGCTACGCCATCCAGGGCAACATCCTGGTCGGGCCCGAGGTGGTGGATGCGATGGAACAGGCGTGGCTCACGTCCAACCCCGATGAGCCGCTGGCCCGACGGTTGCTGGCCACGCTCATCGCCGGCGACGACGCGGGCGGCGATCGTCGCGGCCGGCAAAGCGCGGCGCTGCTCATCGTCACAGCCGAGGGCGGCTACGGGGGCGGGAGCGACGTCCTCGTCGATCTCAGGGTCGACGACCACGTGGCGCCGGTCGCGGAGCTCGGCCGGCTGCTCGACCTGCACGACCTTTACTTCGGCAAGCCCGACCCGGACTCACTCCTGGATCTCGCGGGCGACCTGGCAGCCGAGGTCCGTGCTCTCCTTGCCGACCGTGGTTTTGCCGACGACGACGACCTCGAAGCCGCGCTGGCGGGCTGGGCGGGAATCGAGAACTACGAGGAGCGGCTGGTACCGGGCATGATCGACCCGCTCGTCCTCAAGCAGCTCCGGGCTTAGGCAGTTGTCCGGCCAGGGCTCGAGCCCGGTCAAATCCCATGCTCGACCGGCAGCCTGCCGGCGCCCACAGCATCGACGAGCGTTTGATGGTCGCGTTCGGTCTGGTCGGCGTAGGCCTGGGCGAACCGGGAGAACGCCACGTCGACCTTGTCCGACGCGCCCAGGTAGCCGGCGATCATCGACGCGCCGCTGGTCCGTGCGTGTCCCTTGGCCAGCAGGTGCCCGCACACGCCGGCGTAGTCAGCCAACGCCCCGGCGTCGATGCGGTCGATGGGGATCGCGCCCTTCATGTCGCGGAACTGGCGCACGTAGTACTGGCGGTCATTGATCGTCGCCCAGCCGAGAAGCGGGTCACTGACGGTCTGTAACGCCTGCTGGTACTCGACCACTCGCTGGCCCTGGTGCGCGTGCATTGCCGACTCGCCGTGTACGTAGCGCGCGACGACCGACCGCCTGGCCTGCTTGACCTGCAGGAAGATGACGTCGTCGGGGCTGCTTCCCTCACACAGAGCGACGTAGGCACGCAGGCCCACGCTGCCGACGCCGACGACCTTGTGCGCGGTGTCTAGCAGCGTGTAACCGGCAAGAAGGCGTCGCCACTGTTTGGGCAGGGTGATGAGGTATTCGTCCAAGGCTTCCGCCAGCTGATCGGCGTCGGCCTCGCTGAGCCGAGTAATCAGCGGCGGTTCCTCGATGATTCGCCGTTCACCGTTGCGCCGTTCGGTGAAACGGGGGAGCGCTCGGTCGTTGGTGCGGCTTCTCGCCCGACGGGCGGACCGCTCGATCTCCGCCTGCAGCGCCTTGTCCGAGACGCTCGTGCTGAGCCGGTTCACGTCGAGCCGCTCGTACCATCGCCCCAACAGGGACTCCTCGGCAAGCTTGCGGATCTGCTGCCGGTAGTCGAAGACACAGTGCCTAGCCGCGGCCTCGCAGTCCGCCTCGGAAGCACCGTTCAGGCGGCCGGCAACCCACACGCTCGCTACGAGCCTTCGCATGTCCCATTCCCAGCAGCCTGGGTGGGCCTCGTCGAAGTCGTTCAGGTCGAAGACGAGGTCCCGTTCGGGAGACGCGTAGAACCCGAAGTTGCCGAGATGCGCGTCGCCGCAGATCACCGGCATAATGCCGGTTGCTGGCAGCTGGGCGAAGTCCGCGGCCATGATCCCGGCCGTCCCTCGCAAGAACGCATACGGCGACGAGACCATACGGCCAACGCGGACCGGGATCAGCCACTTCAACCGGTCGGCGTGAGCCTCCATCACCTGCTCGACAGGATCCTGCCGGTCCGGAGCCGCGTTCCACTCGCCGAGCGCCGAGCGCGGGACTTTCTCCCGCAGCGCGCGGCCGATGGCGTAACGGTCGGTACGCGGAACGGGCCGTCGACGCAGCGACGAGTACGAGAGCCCGTCGGCGGTCTCGAGAATGACGTGGGAGTCGCCCTGCATGGCGTCACCTCGCGCCAACGGTACCGCGTCGCGCCCTCGACGTGATCATGTTCAGCGAGGCCCCGATTCCTCATTCGGCAAGCGTGCCAAGCCACAGCTCCTCCCTGGCGCGGCTGGTAAGAGGGCCGAGCTTCAGTCCGGCTCGTCTATCTGGGTGACTCGCTCGAGCTGGACGCCGTGGTCACGAAGCCGGTCCATCAGCCCATAGAGCTCCTGGCTGACTCGCACAGGAGCGATGAGCACGGTCTTTCCACCACTTGCGGTAACAGTCACGTCGTCGAAAGCTGCTGAGAGCAGGTCGCCGAACTCACCTGCAACGACGATCCGGTAGTGCTCACGGCCGGTCGCGGACTCATCCCTCCTTGCCATGAGTGCCCTCCTGCCGCATACGCTGCGACACCCGAGGCAACAGCCTGGGTTTCCTCATACCTCCGTGCAGAACGTTCTTCGTAACCCGACCGGGTATCTCCGAGTAAGAGTGCAGCACTCGGGCGGAGGCGTCTTCACCCTTTGCCACCATTCACCCGGGTGCTGGTCGCGATGGTGGTACTGATGGCGGGCGCGACCGGAGCCATCGGGCTGCTTCCCCCTGGTCGGCCATCGGCATCGCAGCGACGATAGGCGTGATCGTGCTGCGGCTACTCCAGGGCTTCTCGTCCGGCGGCCAGATCACGACGTCGATCGCCTTTCTCACCGAGTTCGCCCCGGAATCACGTCGCGGGTGGTACGGCGGCTGGCACACAGCGACGATTGCCGTGGGTTTGGCGGTCGGGGTGGCCGTCGCGACCCTCATGACGGCCGTGTTGGATCCCGCTCAGCTGCAGGCGTGGGGATGGCGGATCGCGTTCCTGGCGGCCTTTCCGCTCGGTCTGGTCGGCCTCTACATCCGGCTGCGGCTGACCGAGACCCCGGCATTCCGTTCCGTCTCAGCATCCAGCGTTGCATCCGGACAGTTGGGTGATGTGTGGCATCACCACCGAGGGGCCACAGTTGTCGGGTTCTTCCTGGTGGCGGTCTTGTCGGGTGCGTTCAACCTCTGGTTCGTCTTCCTGCCGACCCAGCTCGCGGCAAGCGAAGTCGTCGAGTTGCCCGTAGCGCTGGCGTGCGGCCTGGGCGGGCTCATCGTCGCGGCTGTTGTGGCCCCATGGATGGGACGGTTGTCCGACGGCGTCGGCCGGCGGCCGGTGCTGCTGGTCGGATTGGTCGCGCTGTCGCTCTTTCCGCTGCCCGCCTATGCGCTCGCGACCACAGGCTCGGCGGTCGGTCTCTTCGTCGCCGATGCCGTCATCGGTGCAGCGCTGGGCACGCTGGTCCTGCCGGCCTTCCTCGCCGAGCTGTTCCCAACAGCGGTCCGGGCGACCGGTCTCGGACTCACAGTTGGGCTCTCGACCGCCCTGGTAGGCGGCACTTCACCGTTGGTGGCGGCGGTCCTCGCCCGGCGCGGACTGGCCGCCGCCGCCCCCATGTACCTCACGATTCTGGCGGTCATCGGCCTGATAGCGATGACCCGAGCTGCTGCCCTTGCCACGCAATGGACCGTCGAGAGTGAGACCGGGCAGATCGCTTGGGAGGCCGAGCCGGGGTAGTCACCAAGGCAGTGCATGGAGCACGCGCACGCCCGCGGCGAGCGCCCACGCAGGACGACCCGCGGATCTACACGGAATCGGGGGGACCCGAATGTGTGGGCTTGCCTTTAGCGCTCCGCGCCGCGGAGGCTTCCGCTGACCTCTCCGGCCGGGTCGTAGATCGCGCAGTGGACCACGCGGTCCCCAGCAAGCCAAGTCTCCTCGTTTGGTGTCATGAACCTGGTCTTGAGCTCCGATTGCTCATCAGGCAGCCCGACGAAGCCCTCGAACTGGGCGATGCACAACTCTTCGGCCTGCGCGTCGATCGCCTGGTAGCCCGGGAACTCTCCGTCCCCCTCGGGAAGGTTCACGGAGGCAAATACCTCGTAGCTGTGCGGTTCCGAGCACGGCACGGTCGTGACGGTGAAGGTCTCCGCGGCCGGTGATTCAGCGAGACAGTCACCGACCTCGAGGTCACCCGTGTAGACGTTCTCGCCTTCTGTGGGCGCAGTCTCTTCGGACGCCGTTGGTGTGGACGTCTCCGCTGTCGGCGCCGCGGTGGTCTCGGTTTGAATCGAGGGCTCCTCGCTGGTATCCGCGAACACGCCGGTCTGGATCAGCAGGCCGACGACCAAGAGGACCATTGCGATCACGCCCGTGATGATTCCCCACAGCGCCATCGTCGCGTTCGCGGCTTCGCCGCGCTGGGCGCGGCCAAACCCGACGAAACCCAGGACCAGTGCGATGACTGCGAGGATCCCGGCGACCCAGAGGAGGACAGGGTTCGCACCCGTGAAGAGAACGCTGATGAGACCGGTGAGCGCGCCGATAATTCCGACGATGAGAGCGGCGACCGCCGGGCCGTTCTGTGGGGCCTGTTGGGTGACTGGCGCAGGCTGGTACGGGGACGGGGGCGGTTGATCTTCAGACACTGTGGGTTGCTCCGTCGCGGGGAGTGAGGATGCTCGTCAGTTGAGCTCTCCGCTCAGGAGTTGAGGATGGCGCTCTTCTGTGCCTCGAACTCGGCTTCGGTCAGCACGCCCTGTTCCTTGAGCTGGCCAAGCTCCTTCAGTTGGGCCAACTTGTTGTCCATGTCACTTGCTGGCTCGGCCGGGGCAGGCGCTGCGTAGACCGGCTGCTGTTGCTGGTACTGCTGCTGCTCGTACGCCTGTGCCTGTTCCTGCTCGGCCCATCGGTTTCCCTGCCGTCGAGACACCCGGTTTGACACCGCGGTTGCCGTGCCGGCAACCACTGCCGTGCGTGCAATTCCCCGAAGAAGTCCTGGCATTTCGTGGTCCCTTCTCGCTGTGCTGACGACTCAAGTCTCGCTGGTTGCTGACGGGCTCAGGCTCCGGACGTCGAGGCAGGCTGGGCGTCGTCCCTGGCTTCGGCTGCGTCAAGTGCAGCCAGCAGAGCTTGCACCGGGATCCGGCCGCTGGCGATCAGTTGACCACCACCACGCCGAAGCGCGGCGGCAAACGGCCCCGCCCATACGTTTTCGTAGACCAGGATGCCCGCCGAGCTACCCGGCTCAAGCACGGTGCCCGCATCCTCGATGTCGCCCTGGTCGAGCAGCCCGGAGGATGCCCCCTCGAACACGGCCAGGTCGAGCTGGCCATCTTGATCCAGGTCGGCGACTGCAACCCCATTCACCGACCCGTCCAACTCCTTCTTTACGAACACGAAATCCAGAATCCGGATGATGCCTCGGTCGACCAGATCCACCAGAAGGGGCAGACCCTCCCCGGTCATCCGGCTGCCGGGGAACTCGACAACCAGGTAGTCGATCGGACCCATCGTTTCAAGATCGTCGCTCACGTGCATCCCTCCTGCGTCCACATCGTTTCCCACGCTGTGATCGGTACCCTATGCGTTGATCACGAACAGAGCCTGTAGCCGGGTCCCTCGCCGCCGAAGGCTACGCCGGGCGTTTGGCGGCACCACCATCCCCCACGACTGAAGCGGTCGCGTCAGGGTGGCTCGAATCCCGTCGCGGCCGCGTCGGGCACCTGGTTACGATCTGCTGGCTGAGGAGGGCCGATGTTGTTGGTGCCGAAGCAATTGCAGCGCGCGGGAATGACGGGAAATGTGCCCTACTACGGTGGCCGGTTCACCCCGGCACAGGCCTACGCCGCGGCCCATCCGTCCGGCAGGCCGGCGTCCCGCGCGGGTAGCCAGGCGCAGAGGCTCTCGGCGTTGCGGTACCTGCTCGAGACAGGCGTGATCACCACCGGGGAGTATGACGACTTGCGGGCACGGGTGGGCGAATGATGGGACCGGTGCAGGTGCTGGTCGTCGGTTTCGACCAGCCAACGTTTTCCGGCGAAGTGCTCGCAGAGCTGACGCGGCTACGCGAGGCCGGCATCGTCCGGCTCGTTGACGTGCTCCTCGTCTCACGAGCTGAGGACGGCGCCCTCGAGACGCTCACCCCGCCAGACGGCACGGGAGCCGGTCTCGGCGGGCTGGCCGCCGCCGTTCTCAGTCGGCCCGAGGGTGAGGCGGATGCGGTATCCGTCGCTGACGCTGACAGCGACGACGTCTTGGCGTGGTCCCTGGCCGATGCGGTACCCCCCGGCTCGGCCGCGGCTGTCGCCCTCATCGAGCACGTCTGGGCGGGACCGCTGACTGCAGCAATACGGCGGGCGGGTGGCAACGCGCTCGAGGAGACGTGGCTGGGACCCGACGACCTCGAACTGCTCGAGGCCCTCATTGTCTCGCGCAATCGATGAGCCGGCTTGACGGACTTCGTCACCGGCTCGGGTTGGCTGCACCACGCAGAGCCGCCTCGAGTTCGGCGACGACGGCGTCCAAGTCCTGGTGCACAGTTCCGGGGGCCCCCGAATCGACTACGTCCTGCATGTGGCCCCGAGACGTTCGCACGGCGTCTCGCAGGGTGCGCACGCGAATCCGGCCAGAGTCATCTGGAGCCGAAGGTTGCAGCGCGGTCAGCCGATCCTCGACCGCAGCGACCCGGCTCGACGCGACAGCCCAACCGCCCGCGACCTGGTCAACGGAGCTCGCTCGCCGCAAGTCGGGAACCAGCACCCGGGCGAACCACGCCACTTCTTCCTCGGCAGCCGCGAGGCCAGCACGCCACGCCCGGCGCCGGCGTGCCCGCACGATCAGTGGAACCGTCACCACGACCGCGAGTGCCAGCGCCGCGAGTAGCCACCACAACCAGGAGGGGGCAGCGGTCGTGGTGGCAGTCGAGCCCGTCGCGGACGACAAGGTCGTCGGCGACGGTGACGGGGTCGGAGTCAGCGACGGGCTCGCCGTCGCTATCACGGTCGCACTCGGCGGCGGGCTCGCCGTCACGGTCGCATTCGGCGGCGGGTTCGCCGTCACGGTCACAGTCGGACTCGGCACGTCGGTCAACGTCGGGGTCGGTGTCTCCGGGAGTGTGGGCGACCGGGTGGGGCCTGGGATTGTCGCGGTCGAGGTCGGGCTCTCCGGACGTACCGGTGACCGCGTAGGGCCCGGGATTGTCGCGGTCCCCGTCGGTAGGGAGCCCGGTGACCGCGATGGCGTCGCCGACGGTAGGTCGGAAGCTTCGCACGAGATGAGCAGCAGAGCAGCCACAACCAGACCTGCTGCTCGCAGCACTTGCGGCACCGCGCTGCCGTGTGGTCTTGGCAGCCCTGGTCGAGGGTCACGGTGGTGGCTTGCTCCGATGGAGCACCCGCCTCGAGGCGCGATCACGTCGGACTCCTGCCAATCTAGGTCGGCCCGCAGATCGGGCTCCCTCAGCGCCCCATGCTCGGGCTCTCGCCGCGCCTTCATGTCCGCGTGGTCATTGTGAACCCGCGCGCGTGTCGCGGGCGCGTTTCCATCCGAGTTCCAGAGCGATGCTCAAGAGCAGGATCACGATCAGCGCCAGTGCAGTCGCCGGCTCCTCGACCAGTGTGGTGAATGCGAAGGTCACTAGCACGACCACCGTCGCCACGATGGCGAGGATCAGCACCCAGCCACGCGCCCCGGTCTCGGAGCGGACACGGAGATGGCCCGCGGTGACGAGCGTGAAGACGACCAGCGCAACCGCGCTACCGATCGAGGCGATGGAGGTCAGGTCGAATCCGATGGCCAGTACGATCGCCACGGCAGCCGTGATCAGGATCCCTGCTGGTGCTCGACCTGCGAACCGGCGTCCGAGCAGCGGAGGAAACTGGCCGATCGATGCCATCTGCTCACACAGTCCTGCTGCGGGGTACAGCCCAGAGTTGGTGGCGCCAGCAGTCGCGAACAGCGCCGTGACGCTCATGAGCCAGTAGCCGACCTGCCCGAGCACCGGCTCGGCGGCGACCGCCAACGCGGTTCCGCCGGACGAGACCACCTCGTCGACCGACAGAGTGCCGAAGACGCCCAACGCAACAGCGACATAGACCACGGTCGCGATGCCGAGAGCCAAATACACGGCTCGCGGGAGCTGACGTGATGGGTTGGCAAGATCCTTCGCGGTGAATGTGATGACACCGAAGCCGAGGAATGCAAAGAACGTCAGCGCGATGCTCGACACGATGTCGCGCAGCGGCGGGTAACCGGAGAACGCCAAGAGCTCGGGATCGAGAGTGGCGAGCGTCGCGACCGCGAACAGCGTCAGGATGCTGATCACGACCACGACGACGATCGTCTGCGCTCTGGCAACAGCCCGGGAACCGAGGACGTTGAGGATCGTCATCACGAGCACAATGAGCACGGCAAAGGCTTTGGTCCACACCGTGCCTCCGTCCGCAAATGCCGCGCTCGCATAGCTGCCGAACGAGACAGCAACCATGCCCGTGATGATCGCGTTCGCTGCGAGGAGGAGCCAGGCGATGACGCCGGTGACGTGACCATTGCCAAAGCCTCTGAGAACGTATTCGAGCAACCCCGCCGCCGAGGGATAGCGGGCGCCGAACTTCGCGAAGGAGTATCCCTGCAGACCGGCGATGGCGCCCGCGAGCAGAAAGGAGAGCCAGACGGCCGCGCCGGCCACCTCGCCGGCCGCACCGAGCAGAGCGAAAATCCCGGCGCCAACCATGGCGCCCACCCCGATGAAGGCGGCCTGCCGCACAGACAGAGTCGCCGCTTTGTGCTCGTCGACAGTCATGTGCCAGTGGCCCTCCGCCCGGGATCGCCCGGGATCCCGCACCGTCCACCCGGACGAAGCTGATCGATCGCCCACTTTCGGGCTAGACGCCGGAAATCCTAAATGCGGACGCATGTCTGGCCGGATGAATGGCATGGATTCACCCGGGTGAACGGCGCTGTGGGTGAAGACGCGCCGACGGACGGGGTGGATCGTGCTGTCATGACCGAACCGTCGCGGCAACCTGCCGCGCCCGAAGAACCCGCCGGTCGTCTGGGTGAGGCGGAACAGGCGTCCTCACGGGGGACGCTTGGGCTGAGCCAGGCGACCGCACTGATCGTCGGGAGCATCATCGGGGTCGGGATATTCAACCTGCCCGGCTCGCTGGCGGCGTACGGACCGATCAGCCTGTTTGCGATGGCGCTGACCACGGTCGGTGCATTGGCGCTGGCGATGATGTTCGCATCGCTGAGCCGACGGCTTCCTGCGGACGGCGGCCCTTACGCCTATGCACGGTCAGCATTCGGCAACCTCGCGGGTTTCTCCAATGCGTGGCTGTACTGGATCACCGCATGGGCGGGAAATGCCGCGATCGTCGTCGGATGGGTTCTCTACGTCGAGGAGTTCGTCAACGACGAGGAAGTCAAGCTGGTCTCGATCCTGCTCGCGCTGGTCGGCCTCTGGATCCCAGCAGCGATCAACCTGTCCGGCGTGAAGAACATGGGTGCAGTCCAGGTGTGGACGTCGATCCTGAAGTTCGTTCCGCTGGTGTTCATGTCGACCGTGGGGCTGCTGTTCATCAGCACCGGAAATTTCCAACCGTGGAATATCAGTGGGCAGAGCACCGTGGCCGCGATCGGCGGAGCAATGGCGTTGTGCCTGTTTTCGTACCTCGGCGTGGAGACCGCCGCGGTGGCCGCAGCCAAGGTCAAGGACCCGGACCGCAACGTGCCGCGAGCCACCATTCTCGGGACGCTGGCGACCGCAGTCGTCTACCTGCTGTCGCTGACTGCGGTGTTCGGCATCGTGCCGAGCGAACAGCTCGGTGAATCAACGGCACCGTTCTCAACGGCCGTCAACGACATCTTCGGCGGCACCTGGGCTGGTTACGTGATGGCCGCCCTGGTGGTGATCTCCGGATTCGGGGCGCTGAACGGCTGGACGATGATCTGCGCCGAGATGCCGCTCGCGGCGGCGAAGGACGGATTGTTCCCCGACCGGTTCGGCCGGCTGTCCAATCGTGGCGTTCCGGTGTTCGGCATTGTCGCGTCAACAGCACTGGCGTCGCTCGCCATGGTGTTGTCATACGCAGGGACGGCTGGATACACCGTGTTCAACACGCTGGTGTTCATGTCTGGCATCACCGCCGCCATCCCGTACGGTTTTTCCGCGCTCGCGCAGATCAAGTGGCGAGTGCGCGACAACCGCAAGATCCACACGCCGAGGTTCGCCCGGGACGTCACGATCGCCGTGGCGGCATTGGTGTTCTCCGTGCTGTTCATCTGGTACTCGCGCAACACCGGGCAAGAGAGCTTGTGGGACGAGTACCTCCCGTTCATATACGCCGGTATCGCGTTCCTGCTGGGTATCCCGGTCTACTTGGCCCAGCGAACCCGCATGTCCGAACCGCTGTCCGTCCCCGAGTACCGACCGTAACTTCGCGAGAAAGGCCGGCCATGTCCCTCCATGTCGACTCTGAGGTCGGCCAGCTGCGGCAAGTGATCATTCACCGGCCGGGGCTTGAGCTGACCAGGCTGACCCCAAGCAATGTCGACGAGCTGCTCTTCGACGACGTCATGTGGGCGCAGCGGGCGCGGGAGGAGCACGATGCCTTCGCCCAGAAGCTGCGCGACAAGGGCGTCAAGGTGCACATTTTCGGGGACCTGCTCGCGCAGGCGCTCGATCAGCCGGGGGCGCGGGAGTTCGTCCAGGAGGAGCTGACAACGGCAAGTCGCTTCGGGCCGGCCCTGGACAAACCGCTGGATGGGCTGGTGATGCAGGCCCCGGCGGACCGGCTGTCCGAGGCGCTGATCGGCGGCGTGCTCAAGCGTGACCTGACCCTCGCCGATCCGTCCAGCCTGCTGCTGGAATACCTCGACCCGGACGACTTCCTGCTGACTCCGCTGCCGAACCACCTGTTCCAGCGTGACAACTCGGCCTGGGTGTACGACGGGCTCACGATCAACCCGATGTCCAAGCCCGCCCGCAAACGGGAGACGATCAACTCCCGGCTGGTCTTCAACTTCCACCCGATGTTCAGGGACGCCGACCCGCCGCTGCACTTCTACTACGGCAATGACAGCGAGTTCCACGACCCGGCCAACTGCGAGGGCGGGGACATCTTGGTGATCGGCAATGGTGCGGTGATGGTCGGGATGGGTGAGCGCACCACCCCTCAGGGGGTGGAGTTTCTCGCCCGGCAGTACTTCGCGCACGGGGCGGTCACGAAGGTGATCGCGGTGGAGCTGCCCAAGACCCGGGCGTTCATGCACCTGGACACTGCGATGACGATGATCGACCGGGATGCGTTCAGCGTCTACCCGTACCTGCCCGAGACGCTGCGCTCTTTCACCCTCACGCCGGTGGGCACCGGCGGCGACTATCACGTGGTGGAGAACAAGGAACTGTTCCCGGTTGTGGCAGAGGCCGTCGGAGTGGAGAGCCTGCGGGTCATGCGAACTCCGATCGACGTGCTCGGTGCGCAGCGGGAGCAGTGGGACGACGGCAACAACTTTCTTGCCGTCGCTCCTGGGGTGATCTTCGGATACGAGCGCAACACCACCACCAACACGTTCCTGCGCAAGAACGGCATCGAGATCGTCACCATCGTCGGCAATGAGCTGGGCCGTGGCCGCGGCGGTCCCCGGTGCATGTCGTGCCCGATCGAGCGCGATGCCGTCGAATGACCACGAGCTGTCCGGCTGCGTCGACCACGAGAGCCGGTGAGTCCTGATGGGCGTGAACCTGCATCACCGCGACTTCCTCAAGGAGCTCGACTTCACCCGGTCCGAGCTGCAGTTCCTGCTGGACCTGTCGCGAGACCTCAAGCGGGCCAAGTACGCGGGCACTGAGGTTCCTCGGATGCGCGGCAAGAACGTGGCGCTGATCTTCGAGAAGACATCGACTCGGACCAGATGCGCCTTCGAGGTTGCCGCGTACGACCAGGGCGGACACGTGACCTATCTGGACCCGTCCTCATCCCAGATCGGGCACAAGGAGTCGGCGGCCGACACCGGGCGGGTGCTGTCCCGGATGTTCGATGCCATCGAGTTCCGCGGCAAGGCGCAGGCCACCGTCGAGGAGCTCGCGGAGTACTCCGACGTCCCGGTCTACAACGGCCTCACCGACGAATGGCATCCGACCCAGATGCTGGCGGACTTCATGACCATGTCCGAGCACTCCGACGGACGGCCGCTGCACGAACTCACCTACTGCTTCATGGGCGACGGCAGGTTCAACATGGGCCGCTCGCTGCTGGTCATGGGCGCGATCATGGGCTCGGACGTGCGGATCTGCGCTCCCGAGGACCTGTGGCCGGACAAGGAGGTACAGGACATCGCTCGTGAGCGCGCCGAAGAGTCGGGGGCGCGCATCACGCTGACTGCCGACCCGGCAGAGGGCCTGCCCGGGGCCGACTTCGTGCACACCGACGTGTGGGTTTCGATGGGAGAGCCGAAGGACGTCTGGACTGCCCGGGTGAGCGACCTCAGGCCGTACCAGGTGAATGCGGAGGCGATGGCCAGCACCGGTAACACCAGGGCGAGGTTCATGCACTGCCTTCCCGCGTTTCATGACACCCGCACGACGGTGGGCCAGGACGTGGCCGAGCACACCGGCCTCACCGGTGGGTTGGAGGTCACCGACGAGGTGTTCTCCTCGGCGGCGAACATCGCCTTCGACCAGGCCGAGAACCGCCTGCACACCATCAAGGGGCTCATGGTCGCGACCATCGGCGCCTAGCCAACCGACGACTCGCTGGAGGGCCGATGAGGATCGTCGTCGCGCTGGGGGGCAACGCGCTGCAGCGCCGGGGCGAGCCGATGACCGTGGAGCGGCAGCGTGCCAACGTGGCGGCGGCCTGCAAGGCGCTCGCCCCCGTGGCGGAGGAGCACGAGCTGGTCATCTCGCACGGCAACGGGCCGCAGGTCGGGCTGCTCGCGCTGCAGGCGGCCGCGTACGACGAGGTCTCTGCGTATCCGTTCGACGTCCTGGGTGCCCAGACCGAAGGGATGATCGGCTACCTGATCGAGCAGGAACTGGGAAACCTGCTGCCCGTTCGAGAAGCCGCTCGCCACGGTCCTCACCATGACCGAGGTCGACCCGGACGATCCGGCATTCGCCGCGCCGACCAAGTTCGTCGGCCCGGTCTACACCGAGGCCGACGCCCAACGACTTGCCGCCGAGCGGGGCTGGACTGTCCGCCAGGACGGCACATCATGGCGGCGCGTGGTCCCGTCGCCCGATGCCGCGGCGGATCTTCGAGTCCCGTCCGGTCGAATGGCTGCTTGAGCAAGGCTGTGTTGTGATCTGCGCTGGCGGCGGCGGCATCCCTACGATGTACCGCAAAGGCACCCGGACCCTGGTCGGCGTGGAGGCGGTCATCGACAAGGACCGGGCCAGCGCCGTGCTGGCCGAAGGCCTGGGCGCGGACCTGCTGGTCATCGCGACCGACGTCGACGCCGTCTACCTGGACTGGGGCACGCCGGACCAGCGCGCCGTCGCCGCAGCCCACCCGGACGCCTTGCGTACTCTCGACCTCCCGGCCGGCTCGATGGGTCCCAAGGCGGAGGCAGCTGCGGCGTTCGCATCCGCGACCGGGCATGCATGCGTCATCGGTGCTCTGGACCACCTCCCGGCGATTCTTGCTGGTACGGCGGGCACCCGCGTGGCCGTCGACGAAACTGGACTGACGTTCCGGTGAATACTCCGGCTCATACTGGGCCCGCAGCGACAGGAGAGATGCGATGAGCATCAGCGAACGACCAGCGGCAGCCGCCGAAGCCGCGCCTGCGTACCTGCGGTCACCAGAGGACGTCATCCACGACCTGAACACGGACGTGACCTCGGGACTTTCTCGGCAGGAGGCCGCCGCACGCCTGGCGACTCACGGGCCGAACCAGATCACGGCCGAGAAGCCGCCGTCCGCAGTCGCGATCGCGCTCACGCAGCTGCGCGACCCGATGAACATCATGCTGGTCGCGGTCACCGTGGTCAGCCTGGTCATCGGTCAGGTGTCCACCGCATTGCTCGTGGCGGTCCTGGTGCTGCTGAACGTCGTGCTCGGCACCCGGCAGGAGCTCAAGGCCCGCGCCAGCGTCGATGCCCTGTCGAAGCTGCAGGTGCCCCAGAGCCGGGTACTGCGCGACGGCGCTGTGGACGCTGGTCCCTGCCGTCGACGTGGTGCCCGGCGACGTGGTGCAGGTCGAGGCCGGCGACATCGTCCCGGCCGACGGCCGGATCGTCGCGTCGGCCACGCTGGAGACGCAGGAGGCGGCGCTCACTGGTGAGAGCGCGCCGGTCAGCAAGGACAGCCGCGGTGCTTGCCGGCCCGGAGGTGGCCGTCGGCGACCGGTCCAACATGCTCTTCCAGAACACGTCGGTCACCCGGGGAACCGGAACCATGGTGGTCACCGCGACCGGCGATGCAGACCCAGATGGGTCAGATCGCGACGATGCTCACCTCGGTCAAGCGAACCCGGTCGCCGCTGCAGAAGGAGCTCGACTCGCTGACCCGCGTGCTCGGGATCATCGCCTGGACTGCCGTCGCGTTCATCGTCATCGTCGGGTTGATCCGTGACCTGCCGATCGACGACGTGCTGCTGCTCGGCACGGCGATGGCGATCTCGGCAATCCCCACCGGCCTTCCGACGTTCGTCCAGGCGATGCTCTCCTACGGCGCGAAGCAGCTTGCCGAGGCGAAGGCGGTGGTAAAGAACCTCACCGACGTCGAGACGCTGGGCGCCACCAGCGCGATCAACACCGACAAGACCGGCACGCTCACCATGAACCAGATGATGGTGTCCACCATCTACGCCGGCGGCTCCTGGTTCACCGTGGACGGTGAGGGCTACCGCAAGTCAGGGGACATCAGATCAGCTGCAGGTCGACCAGTCCCGGACTTCACCCGGCTGGCCTATGGCCTCGTCCTGGACAGCGACGCCACGGTCAGCGACGACGGTGCCGTGGTCGGCGACCCGACCGAGGCCGCCCTGGTCGTGCTCGCCGCCAAGCTCGGTGTCGACGCAGACGAGACCAGGCGTGCCTACCCGCGCCTCGCCGCGGTGCCGTTCGACTCCGAGTACAAGTTCATGGCGACCTTCCACCACGTCGAGGTCGACGGTGCCGAACACCTCATCGAGCTGGTCAAGGGCGGACCGGACGTCGTCCTGGCTCGCTGCAGCCAGGCCGGTGGGCCACTGAGCGGCAGCCAAGTACCCATCGAGCAGGAGCGGGCCGGCATCGAAGCAGCGAACCGGCAGATGGGCGAGAAGGGCCTGCGTGTCCTCGCCTTCGCTGCAAGAGTGCTCGACGACACTGACGACGGCGCGATCGCACAGGACCCGATGTCGTTCACCCGTGGCCTCAGCTTCGTGGGCATGGTCGGCATCATCGACCCGCTGCGCGCCGAGGCGAAGGGCGCCGTACGGACTGCACTGGACGCGGGGATCGACGTCCGTATGATCACCGGCGACCACGCGGTCACCGCCCACGCGATCGGCGAGACGCTCGGCCTGGGCGCCGGAGCAATCAGTGGCAGCGAGCTGCAGGCCATATCGGACGACGAGTTGCGCACGCGCCTGCCAGAGCTGCACGTCTTCGGTCGGGTGGCGCCAGAGGACAAGCTCCGGCTCGCCCAGGTCATGCAGAGCGAGGGCATGATCGTCGCGATGACCGGAGACGCCGTCAACGACGCCGCGGCGCTCAAACAGGCAGACATCGGCGTAGCGATGGGCAGCGGCAGCGAGGTCTCCAAGCAGGCCGCGCGGATGATCCTCACCGACGACAACTTCGGCACGCTCGTGCACGCCGTCGAACTAGGGCGGACCATCTACAGCAAGATCGTTTCCTACATCAGGTACCAGATGACCCAGCTGCTCTCACTGGTGCTGCTGTTCGTCACGGCAACGGTGTTCGACATCAACGATGGGGTCGCGATGACCCCGCTCATGGTGCTGTTCCTCAACTTCTTCATCTCGATCTTCCCGGTGATCGTCATCATGGTGGATCCGGGTGATCCCGATGTGATGAAGCGGCCACCGCGAGACCCGAAGGTGCCCATCACCAACCCGGCCGCGATCAGCCGTTGGGTGCTCTACGGTGCCGTCCTCTTCCTGGCCGCGCTCGTGCCGCTGGTGTTCGGCCCCGACACATTGAGCACCGACCAGCCCAGCGCATCGATGACCATGTGCTTCGTCGTGCTCGGGCTCGGCACGATCTTCAGTGGGCTGGTCATGCGCCGCGACCCGTCCAGCGGGTTGGTTCCGCCCATCCTGTCCGCGGTGAAGTGGCTCGCCATCCCCATTGTCCTGGTCGTGCTGTCCACCGAGCTGCCCTTCCTGCAACGCGCTCTCCTCACCCAGCCGCTGACCGGATGGCAGTGGCTCGCCTGTATCGGCCTGGCACTGGTACTTCCCGCTGTGGTCGAGGCGGACAAGTTGGTACGGCGCCGCCGGCACCAGCAGCCCGTCGGGTACGCGGCGGAGACCGCCGTCAACCCAGCACGTGCCGTTCCAAGGCACGGTGAACACGGCTCTCTCCTGGTACGCCAGCCGTAGATCGTGCTTCAGTTCGCGGCGGGGTAGCGCCCGGTTCGTTGGACCAGAGCTCACTTGGGCTGGCTGAAGCGCAGCATGTTGCCGGAGGGATCACGGAAGGCGCAGTCGCGGACGCCGTAGAACTGGTCCATCGGCTCCTGCAGCACCTCGCCACCCGCGGCGCGGATGCGCTCGAAGGTGGCGTCGCAGTCGTCGGTCCTGAAGATGACACCGGGAAGCAGGCCCTTCGCCAGCAGCGACGCGGCCGCCTCCTTGTCGGCGGCCGGGGCGTTCGGGTGCGGGACGGGTGGTTCGAGGACGACGTCCACATCGGGCTGAGACGGCGCCCCGACGGTCACCCAGCGCATCCCCTCGAACCGGACGTCGTTGCGCACCTCCAGGCCGAGGACGTCCCGGTAGAAGGCGAGCGCCTGGTCGTGGTCGTCGACGGCGATGAAGCACTGTGAAAGCTTGATGTCCATGCGTTTCACGCTACGGGCCGGGGAGCAGGTTTCGCTTCTCCATTCCTGACCGGTCGCGTGTGGATTTTGGCGATGCATGCTGGAATGGCGGCGCCCTCGTCATGGCCGCGGGCCCGGTATGAGCTGGGGCTCTCGCCGACCAGCTCGGTGAACCGCGAGCTGAACGACCCCAGCGATGTGCAGCCGACCGCGAAGCAGACCTCCGTCACTGTCAGGTCACCCCGCCGCAGCAGCGCCTTTGCCCGCTCGATCCGGCGCGTCATCAGGTAGCTGTACGGCGTCTCCCCGAAGGCGGCACGGAAGCTGCGGGAGAAATGGCCCGGCGACATGAGGGCGGCGCCCGCCAGCGCCGGAACGTCGAGCGGCTTCGCGTAGTCGCGGTCCATCAGGTCACGAGCTCGGCGCAGCCGGACGAGGTCCTCCAACCTCACGCGACCAGCATCCCACAGCGCCAGGCGCCGCCGGTATCGGCGCAGTTGAGGCCTGGCTGCCTTGCGGCTGGAGTACTAGGCGACCTGACGTTCGACTGGCATGACGTCACCGATCGCAGCCCGGACGTCGGCCCGAACCGCCCAACCAGCATCGCCACAGCTGACCCAGGAACCGGCCGGCCAGCCGTCCGGCCGCACCAGTAGCGCACCCGCACCGTTAACGCCCAAAGCCCGAGCGGTGATGACGTCGAGGCGGCGAATCTCCACCGGCGGCCCGGCCGGCGGGGTCGCAGCCATCCGCCACGTGCCGGGATCAGAACCCGTGAACAACGTCAGGCCGGAGCCCACCAGGTCGAGTGTGGAAACTGGGCCGTTCTCGGCCGGAACCCACAGATGGGGGATGCGAGCGCCCAGGTCAGCAGGTAGCTCCTGGGCAGCGTCGCGGTACGAACCGTCCGGCTGAGCCGAACGGTGCACGTTGTGCTCGGCGACCGGCCGGCGTTCGGATTCATACGAGTCGAGCAGAGCAGGCTCCGCCCAACCGGTGAGGACCCAGGCGAGCTTCCAGCCCAGGTCGTAGCCGTCGTGGATCGCGGTGTTCATGCCGGTGCCGCCACGTGGAGTCACCCGGTGGGCGGCGTCGCCGGCGAGGAAGACGTTGCCGCTTCGGAATCGATCGGCGAGCTGCGCCGCGAACGTGAAGGATCCAATCTGCTCGAAACGTAGCTGGAGGTCGGAAACACCGGCGCCGAGGCGGATCAATTCGGTGAGCCGCTGCTCGTCGTAGTCGGTCAGTCGTTCATGCCCGGGATCCCAATCGATGCCGAAACTCCAGCGATCATCGCGACCGGCCGGGACGAAGACGCTCGGCACCTGCGGATTGCTGATCATGTAGATGCCGTGGCGAGAATCGCTGACCACGTCCCAGAGCGGTGCGCGGAATACTGCCGCGACGGAGTTGCGGAGGTTGTCGGGGCCACGCATCGGGATACCGAGCGCGTCGCGAACGGCGCTGTGCGCGCCGTCCGCCGCAATCAAGTAGCTGGCATGGAGCACATGTGACCTGTCGGTGTCGACGTCGCGCATCTCGATCCGGATGCCTTCTGACGCCTCGACGACACCGGTCACCTGCATACCCATCCTGACCTGAGCGGTCGGCAGGGTCCGGAGATGGTTCAGCAGGATCGGCTCCAGGTCGTCCTGTGGCACACAGGCCGGGGCCGTCGGGCTTACCACCGCGCTTTGCTCCCGACTCGGGAAGCCGAGCGGAATCGCCGCTCCTGCAGATGCCGTCGCCATCGTCTCGGTGAGGAGTCCCAGGAAACTCACGTCGAGATCGACGTGCCGAATCTCGGGCTCCAGCCCCCAGAAGCGGAACAACTCCATGGAGCGGGTGCTGATCGCGGTCGCCCGGGGCAGGCCAGACAGTTTCTGCCGGCGCTCCACCACGAGCACCTCGACTCCGTGCCGCGCCAACGTGATCGCCGCCGTGAGCCCGGCCGGTCCGGCTCCGACGACCACGACGGGAACCTCGGTGCGCGCTTCCATCGTCTCACCTTTCATCGGACAGTGTGTCTTTGAATGGACAGTGTGTCTTTTACACGACGCTGTGTCAAGTGAATGTCCTAGAATGGCGTCCGTGGCCACCCGGAAGTACCAGCAGATGCTGCGGGCGGAGTCTGCAGAACAGACCCGCCGGCGCATCCTGGACGCGGTCTACGAGCGGCTCCGAACGGCGCCGTCCGAGCGGATCTCGGTCGACCAGATCGCCCGGCTGGCAGGTGTCGCCCGGTCTACCGTCTACCTGATCTTCGGTTCACGTACGGGGCTGTTCGATGCCGTCGGCGCCGATCTCTTACAGCGCGGCGGTTTCGATCGGATCGTCGAAGCCGCCGCGCATCCAGACGCGCGGGAACACCTGCGCGGGGGGATGCGGGCCGGCTTCGCGACCTATGCGGCGTTGCGTGACATCGCACGGGCCTTGTACTCAATGTCGGCACTGGATCCGGACGCGGTCGCTGGCGCGATTCAACGCTTGGAGGGGGATCGGGCCGGCGGGATGGCCTATCTGGCGAAGAAGCTCGCCGAACAGGACGTCCTGCGTACCGACGTCACCGCCGACGAAGCTGCGGATCTGCTGTGGGTGCTCACTAGCTTCGACACGTTCGACTTGCTCTACACCGGGCGCGGTCTGCCCGCCACTGAGGTCGCGGACGTGCTGATCACCGCAGCCGAGCGGGCGCTGTGTCGGTGACGGAGGCGCGGGGAACGATCAGTGCCCTGTGCGCTGCTGGACGAGGCGCGCCACCAGCTTCGTGATCAGGTCGTGCGGTATGGGCTCTCCGAGCGGGAACCTCAGCGTGCCCTTGCCCGCCTTGTAGGGTGCGATTTCCTGCTCGAAGCCTTCATCCATGTCGGGTAGTGGATAGAGGCTGACGTGGCGCTTCCATCCCGCGAAGTACACCAAGTACCGGCCATTGAGCGTGATCGTCGGAATCTGGTAACTGATGGCCTCCTCGGCTCCGGGCACCGCCTTGTGGATCGTCCGCTGCACGTCCTGGAGAACGACCTGAACGTCGTCGGGGAACGAGCTGATGTAGTCGTCGATGGTCGCGAAGTTGTTTGCCACGAGACTGCCTTTCGACTCCGTCACACGTCGATGCGATCGGGGTGTTCGAACTCTGGGTAATCCTGGTCGATCAGGATCCGGCTGTCGCCACGAGTGCTTGCTCAAGGAGGGCGACGTTTGAGCGTGCCAATCGCGGGCACGGCACGCCTCCCGAGCGCAGGCAGTCGAAATGATTACCCTCAGCGGGGTGAGAGAGCAGTCCGGGGAGCGTCGGTGACGGCGCTGGACGATCCCGTTGCGCCGACGAGCATGGAGCGCTCGCTGGCCAGAGCGGAGCACGTAGCCGACGCCGCCGTCGAGTGGGCCGACGAGCTCGCCGCGCTCGGGGGCCGCGACCCACTGCTCAACTTCCGCGACCTCAAAGTGGGGACGCTCGACCTCGCCGCAGCCGAACCCGAGGCGCGGAAGCGACTCCTCGATGGCGAGTCGATCACAGTGACGCGGCTGTTCCCGCACGAGCCATTGCGCAGCTCGGCGCTGCGGTCAGTCCGCGCGATCCGCGACAAGGCGCGTGAGTTGAGCGAAGAACGAGGGATCGCGGCATGCGTTCTGGCGGTCGGGATCGCCACCTGGGCAGACCCGTTCTCGGCTCACCGTCCGACGGCACCGGTCCTGCTCCGACCGGCCACCGTCACCGCGCGGGACCCGGCTGAGACCGACTTCGTGATCGACATGACGGAGGAACCGGAGGTCAACCCGGTCCTTCTGCACGCACTCAACAAGCAACTTGGGCTGCGGTTCGAGCCAGACGACCTCCGCGATGCGACCGGCACGCTGCGGTACCCGGTTGTAGTCGAGCGGATGCGAGAGTTTGCACCCGCCCACGTCGTCGACGGTTTTTCCATCGCGCACCGGGCAGTGCTCGGGACGTTCACCAAAGTGCCGCTGGCGTTGGCGCTCGATCTCGCCGCGCTCCGGCCTGAGCTCGAACGGAACGAGGTCATTGCGGCCCTTGCGGGCGACACCGATGCGCCGCTGTCGCCGGCGGCCCCCACGCCCACTCGGGCGGAGAACCTGGTGCTCGACGCCGACTGGCGGCAGCACTCAGCAGTGGCGACGGCCGCGGCCGGTAGCCATCTACGTATCAATGCTCCCGCCGGGACCGGCCGAACCCAGACCATCGCCAACCTGGTCGCCGAACTCGTCGGACAGGGCAAGTCTGTGCTCGTCGTCGGGGCGAAGCAGGCCCGGATGCGAGAACTCGTCAGCAGGCTGGCGAGTGCGGGCCTCGACGACGTCGTCCTCGACTTTTCCGACGGCCGGACCTCCTCGCCCAACAGCGTCCGCCGCGTTGCCGAGGTCGCCCGACGTCTTGCCGACGAGCCCCGTGCTGCGCCGCAGCCCGAGCAGCCCTCGAGTGCTGACGTCTTGTGGGACTACTGCGAGGCATTGCATCGACCGCGGGAGCCCTGGGGCACGTCGGCGTACGATGCGATGGTTGCCGTCGTCGACGCGCCAGCGCAGGCGCGCACGGCGGCGATCGTTCCTCCCGATGCGTTGCAGCTGCTGAATGACGACTCGACAAAGGCGACTCGGGAGCGTCTTCGTGAGTTCGCCGACCTGGAAGGGCTGAGCCTCGGAGAGGCCGATTCCGCCTGGTACAACTCCACCGTCCCCACCAAAGATGACGCCGAGTTGCTGGCCAGGACTGTGACCGATTTGAAGGAAGCCGGTCTGCCAGTGCTTCGCGACACCGCGACGCGGGCCGCGGTTGAAGTCGGGCTGGTCGGTCCGCAGACCACGGGTGAGTGCTTCGAAACCGTCACCCTGCTCAACACCGTCGGCTCGACCCTCGATCGGTTCGGGCCCGAGATCTGGGCTGCACCGCTGGACGACATGGTTGCGGCAACAGCCGACCGGCGTGAACGCGCAACGCACGGATCCACCGTCGGCGTCGTCGCGCGCCGACAGCTTCGTCGACAAGCCCGCGAACTCCTCCGCAACCCCCGGGATCGAGCGGGGTTGCACGAGGCATTACGCGATGCGCGGGATCAGCTGAAGGCCTGGCGGGAGCGCTCTCGCGACGGTGGTCAGCCGCGGATCGGAGCGCACCTGAACAGCGCGAACATTGCGGTTGAGGCGGTCGGCGAGCGCCTCGCCACCCTCATCGAAGCCAACCCTCGGACTGCGCAGCTGGCCGACCTGACTTACCCCGAGGCGGCCGAGCTGCTGACCGCGCTGGCCGCTGATGAGCAGCACCTGTTCGCGATCCCGCGGCTGTCCGAGCTCCAGACGGAGCTGTCCACAGCCGGGCTCGACGACCTGGTCGACGTCCTCCGGGAATGGCAGATGAGCCCGGAGCACGTCGTCGCCGCCTTCGATTACTCGCGCAACCGGTCGCTACTCGAGACGTGGCGGGCCGAGGAGCCGGTGCTTCGCTCGTTCGATCCAATCGAGCACGAGCGGCTGGTCGACGCGTTCCAGGCGGCGGATCACGACGTCCTGCGAGCGGCCGTCGCGCGGGTCCGCGCTGCGAGAGCACGTCAGTTCGCCGAGGTCGCGGAGGAGTATGCGGGCCAGGCGGTTGTAGTGGAATCGGGGGAGCGCGGGCCACGGACGCCTCGCGAACTGCTGGTCGCCGCACCCGATGTGGCGCTTGCAGCAGTCCCGTGTTGGGTGATGTCTCCGCTCGTGGTGGCAAGCGTCCTGCCGGCCCGGCAGCTGTTCGACGTGGTGATCGTCGAGGATGCGGGCCGGCTGCCGGTCCCGCAGGCCGTGCCGTCGCTTGCTCGAGCCAGCCAAGTCGTCGTCGTCGGGGACGAACAAGAGCTGACGTTGGCACCGTTCACGACCGCATTCGAACCCGACGTCGAGCCCGACGAGCCGACCGGGTATCCCGCGGAGCAGCCGGCCCTTTCGGTGTTCGAGGGCGTCGGCACCAGCGTGGCGGCGGCGACGTTGGCGACGCAGTACAGGGCCCGAGACGACCGGTTGGTCAGTTTCCCGTCTCGGGTGGCATATCGGGGTGGCCTGGCTGCCGTGCCCGGAGTGCGCGGGCCGTCGCCACTGCATCATGAGTTGGTCGAGGTTCCCTTGGGTGGGGAGCCCGTCGACAGCACAGCGGCCGAAGTCACGCGCGTGGTGGAGCTCGTCCTGGAACACGCCCACACTCGGCCGCACCAGAGCCTCGGCGTGGTCACGATCGGAAGCCGCCACGCCGGCCGAATCGACGACGCCCTGCGGCGTGCGCTCGTCCGCTCGCCGGTCGCTGCCAGGTTCATTCGGGAGGATCGCGAGGAGCCGTTCTTCATCAAGGCGGCCGAGCGGGCGGTCGGTGACGTGCGCGACGCCGTCATCCTCAGCATTGGGTACGGGCGCTCAGTCGACGGCCGCGTGATCTACCGGTTCGGCGCTCTGGACCGCCCAGGTGGAAATCGTCTCCTCGCTATGGCGATTGCTGCGGCACGCGAGCGCCTCACCGTCGTTTCCGCATTCGGTGCCGACGACCTCAGCCCGCGGCGGCTGACCACGCGCGGTGCTCAGGCTCTGCGAGACCTCCTCGCCTATGTCGAAGCCACGTCAGATGGGGTTGTCGGCGGACACGGATCAGAGGACTCGCTCGAAGCCGTGATCGCCGACCGCTTGCGGGCTGCAGGCGCCGACGTTGTCGTCGGGCTTGGCAGCCCGGGTGTGCGGATACCGGTCGCCGCGCGGCATCCGTCGCGCAAGGACCGGCTGGTGCTCGCCGTCGAGACCGACGGACCCGCGTATGCGGCGCAGCCCACAGTTCGCGACCGCGACCGGTTGCGCCCCGAGCAGCTGGCCCGGTTGGGCTGGGCCGTACATCGCGTCTGGTCGACTGCATGGCTCGACGACCCGAATGGCGAGGCCGAACGGTTGGTTTCGGCGTACGAGCGTGCCGTCAGCATCGCCGACGCGTTCGACTGGGCGGAAGCGGCAGCGCAAGCAGACGACGTCGTCGGAATGCCCGACGACGGGGCCGACCCGGTGAACGCACCCGTCGAGGACCGAGCAGCGGGCAGCGAGCAAGACGAGCAATCGGCGGACCAGGATGAGCAGCCAGCTCAGGCACCATCGGTCGAGCGTGGGCCGCGCCCGCGGCTCACTGCCGGCCGGCCGATCGGCGCCTACACCCGCCGGGAACTCGCCGCGCTGGCCCGCTGGGTCGAATCCGACGGCCGGGTGCGAACCGAGGCTGAGGCCATCACCGAGATCGCGCACGAACTCGGCCTGCCGGACCGGGCGCCGCGCGCCGAGGACTCGATCCGGCACGCCGTGCGGGTCGCCCGGGCGGGCGCACCGCCATTGTGGCCGGACCACGCTGTATCACCGTCGACGACAGAGAACCAGGCGGCCGACGTTTCGCCAGGGAGCGCTGACTGAGCCGTCTCTACACGGCGCCGCGGCGGTCCCGGATCAGGTCGCGGATCTCCTGCAGCACCAACAGGTCCTCCGGCGGCGCTTCTGGCTCTTCCTCCTCGCCTCTCGCTCGCTGCTCGCGGTACGCGTTCATCGGCGCGATCAGCACGAGGTACACCGCTGCCGCGACGAGTAGGAAGTTGATCACCTGGGTGAGGATGGCGCCGATCGAGAAAACCGCCTCGTTGATTTCGAACACCAGCACGTCGTCCAGGTTGGGCTTGCCGAAGATCGCGGCGATCAACGGGGTGATCAGCCATTGCACGACGGCGTTGATGACCTGGGTGAACGCCGCGCCAATGACGACGGCAACCGCCAGGTCGATGACATTGCCCTTGGTGATGAACTCCCGGAAGCCCTTGAGCACGGCGTCCCCCAGACGCGATCGTGTATGCGGTCGCCGATCACCGTAGCCGCCCAGGTCGGTCAGGGTCGTTACCTACGGTGGTCGCCCGCTGTACTACTACGCGCATGAGAGCAAGAACGAGGTCAAATGCCACAACGTCCGTGAATTCGGGGGGCTGTGGCTGGTCATGACCCCGGGCGGCGACGCGGCGCCGGCGTAGCCGTCACGGCGCCCGCAGGACGACCGACAGGCGGGACGCTACGGCGGCCTCCGCGAGAGACGCTGCCTGGCGAGCTGTCGTAGCGACCAGGAGTAGCGCGCCCTCCGCCAACACCGTCTGTTCAGATGTCTGCGGTATCGCCAGCACCGGCACCTGGGCCGCTATGACGGCCGCCGGCCCGAGCCCTGAACCTGCTGTCGCGTAGATGTCGATGCGGTCGCCGGGTCGGATGAGCGTGACGACGCCCGGATCGGCGACGCGTACCGGTGTCGCGACCAGGTCCTCGCCCCAACCGGTGAGGAGGCCGGGACCGACCAGCCGGACGTCGGTCAGCGGCTCACCTTTCCGCACCGGACCGGACAGGACGTGGCCGACGGCCGCCTCGATGCCTCCCACCACGCCGGCTGGAACGAGATCGGCAGGCAGGTCGACCAGCTGTAGATCTTCGGCGGTCAGGCTGATGCCACCGCGAAGCTCGCCGGCAGCTGTGACGACCGCGACCGTGCGACCTGGGTCGGGCTCGGCAGCTTCCAGGGCGAGTGCCACTGCGCCCGCCGCCAGCCCAGCGGCAAGCAGCCGTCGGTGCCACCCGACGGTCCGGGCGACACGAGTGAACACGAGCCTGAGCCAGTGCATGCTGACCAGCAAATCGCGAGCGGCGCGCTGTCGGTGTGCGCGCCTTGGGCACCTGTGGAAGCCGTTGCGCCGCGTGATGCGATGTGGAGAACCGGGTTCATGAAGAACCTCGCTGCCCAGAGTGCCGCCAAAGCGGCAACTGAAGCCCGTTGGCGAACCTCTCGGGCGCGACGTCGACCAACGCCGGCGGTCGGCTCAGTCGGCCTAGCCCGAGGGTGTGCTCGCCGGCTGCTTCTTCGGTGCTGCCTCCGTCGACGACTTCGCGCCGTCGCCAGCTGCCTTGTCAGAGCTCTTGGCATCGCCTTCGGACTTCGCTTCGGACGACCCGTTGCCCGAGCCCACTCCGGCGGGCTCCTTGCCCGACGTGCGACTGTCGGTGCGGTAGAACCCCGAACCCTTGAAGACCACACCCACCGGGTAGAACACCTTGCGGAGGCGGCCATGGCACACCGGGCACTCGGTCAGCGCTGCATCGGTGAACTTCTGGACGACCTCGATGCCGTTGCCGCAGGCGGTACACGTGTACTCGTAGGTGGGCACGACTCGCCGGTCCTTCCCGAGCCGGATTAGCACTCATCGGCCCTGACTGCTAATGATGCGTCGCGGCCACGCCGTTTGTCCACGCGGCCGGGGCGCGGATCCACGCTGGGCGCTCGGACGGTGAGCCGCGGTAGAGGGCTATGCGACGACGTGGATGCGCTGCAGCACACCCTCGACGACAAGATCGCGAAGGCCGACGCCTGGCGCCTGCAGCGTGAATCGGGTCCCGCCACCGGGTCGTCCGAACCAAGGCTGCGTGATGGTCACCCCGACTCGCAGTGGCCTCGTGGTGAGAAACTTGTGCACGTCGTTCTCCGGCCGGAGGGCATTCGGTGGGAGCGAGCGATGCTCGAACGGAGTGTTGATCGGATAGAGGTGGATCCCGTCCAAGGCGCCGATCCGGTCGAGGGGTATTCGCTCCGGCAGGTCGATGACAATGGGCCGCTCCGCCGCCGCGACCTGGTTTCGTAAGTCGACATAGTGCGGGGAGAGCTGGCCGACGATCTGGTCCAGTTCGAACTTGGTGACGGCGACGATCGGTGGCAGCGGGCGGGAAACATAGGTCAGCACGAGCTGGCGGGCATCGGCCTCGCTGGCGCCCCGGGCGAGGAGCCAAGGCTGGCCGTAATCGACGGTCTCCAACAGGTACTGCCCGTCGTCGACGCGCAGCCGGAGAGCACCCTCGAGGGGCGCTACGGCGGTGACCTCGCCGGGCAATTCGATGTCGAAGGCGCTCAGGCCGAGGCCGGTGAGTTGTTCGCGAAGGCCGTCGAGCATCCGGCGACAGTATCCGGTCTCCGCGCGGAACGGGTCGAGATGGTCCAGATCCGGCTCATAGAGGGGTCGCCTACCCTTGCCCGGTGAACCGCCGCCGTCTGACGATCTGGCTGGCCATCGTCGTCGGCGTGGTCGTTCTCGCGTTGATCGCCGGGACGGCGTTCGTGTTCTGGTCGGTGCGCCGACCATTTCCTGAGTACGACGGGACGATCAGCCTCCCGGCGCTTGCCGGTGAGGCCGAGGTCATCCGCGACGAGCACGGCATTCCACAGATCTACGCCGACACTGCCGAGGATCTGTTCCGGGCGCAGGGCTACGTGCACGCGCAGGACCGGTTCTGGGAGATGGATTTCCACCGGCACGTGACAGCCGGGCGCCTGTCCGAGTTGTTCGGCGAGGACCAGGTCGACACCGACACGTTCATTCGGGCAATGGGCTGGCGGCGGACCGCTGCGCAGGAGCTGCCGCTGCTCAGCCCGGCGACGCGGCGGTACCTGGAGGCCTACGCCGAGGGAGTCAACGGCTGGCTCGCCGGGCGATCCGGCGGCGAGCTCGGGCTCGCCTACACGCTGCTCGGACTGACCGGCGGCGACAACACTCCGGAACCGTGGCGTCCGGTCGACTCGCTTGCCTGGCTCAAGGCGATGGCGTGGGATCTGCGCGGGAACATGGAGGACGAAGATCGACCGGGCCCTGCTGGCCGCGGAGCTGCCGGTCGAGCGGATCGAGCAGCTCTACCCCGACTATCCCTACGACCGAAACGCTCCAATCGTCGACGACGCCTATCTCTCCGGCGGCTTGTTGGCCGATGCCGCACTGGCCGACCACGACGTCGAACCGACCCTGGCATTCCCGGCAGCGGCGACCGAGGCGCTTCGAACCGTGTCAAGGGCTGCCGCCCGGGTGCCGGTACTTTTCGGCGACGGGCCGGGCGTCGGCTCGAACTCGTGGGTCGTAGATGGCTCGAAGACAGCCAGTGGTGCTCCGCTGCTGGTGAACGACCCGCATCTCGGCCCAGCGATGCCGTCGATCTGGTACCAGGTGGGCCTGCACTGCCGCACGGTGAGCGCGGAATGCCCGTTCCGGGTCGCAGGCTTCTCGTTCTCCGGCGTGCCCGGCGTGGTCATCGGGCACAACGACCGCATCGCTTGGGGATTGACCAATCTCGGCCCTGACGTGACCGACCTCTTTCTGGAGAAGACCGAAGGGGACACGCTATCTCGTCGGAGACGAGATGGTCGCCATGGACACCCACGACGAGACGATCGAGGTCGCCGGCGGTGACACGGTCACGGTCACCGTCCGATCGACGCGACACGGACCCTTGTTGTCCGACTTCGACGACCAGATGCAGGACGTGGGTCGGGCTGCTCCCGTCGAACCGGACGAGCCGCCACGCGATGACGGCTATGGCGTTGCCTTGCGCTGGACCGCTCTGGAGCCGGGAAGGACGGCCGACGCCCTGTTTCTGCTCAACACAGCCGAGGATTGGACCTCCTTCCGGAAGGCCGCCAGCTTGTTCGAGGTCCCGGCACAGAACCTGGTCTACGCCGACGTCGAGGGCACCATCGGCTACCAAGCACCAGGGAAGATCCCGATCCGCCGATCCGGTGACGGCCGCTGGCCGGTACCAGGCTGGACCGAGGCCCATGAGTGGGTCGGCTACATCCCGTTTGCCGCACTGCCCAGTGTTCAAGAGCCAGACGAACAATTCGTCGTCACGGCGAACCAGCCCGTCACCAGCGAGGCGTACCCGTTCTTGATCACCGACGACTTCGACTATGGCCAGCGAGCCCAGCGCATCCGCGACCTGATCGACGATGCCGGTGCGCTCGACGCCGCGGCGATGGTCCAGTTCCAGATGGACAGCCGTAACGGCAACGCCGAAGTTCTCGTCCCCGCGCTGCTCGAGGTCGGAGAGTCCGCGGACTACTACCGGGACGGACTGGACCTGCTGCGCGATTGGGACTACACCCAGCCGCCAGACTCAGCAGCGGCGGCCTACTTCAATGCCGTGTGGCGGAACCTGCTCAGGCTGACCTTCCACGACGAACTGCCCGAGGACGTGCAACCGAACGGCGGTGGGCGCTGGTTCGAAGTAGTCCGGAACCTGCTCGAAACCCCCGACGACCCATATTGGGATGACGTGTCGACCGAGGACGTGGTCGAAGGTCGGGACACGATTCTTCGCCAGGCGATTCGCGACGGACGCGACGAGATGACCCGCTTGCAAGGCAAGGACCCGGCGAACTGGGCTTGGGGGCGCCTGCACGCCCTGACCTTGCGAGATGCAACGTTCGGCTCGTCCGGCATCGGCCCGATCGAGGCGCTGGTCAACCGGGGCCCGGTCGAGGTGGGCGGTGGCCTCTCGATCGTCCAAGCCACGGGCTGGACCGCACCAGCCGGCTTTGCGACCAACTGGGTTCCGTCGATGCGGATGGTGGTGGATCTCGGCGACCTCGACGGCTCTCGATGGATCGACCTCACCGGCGTCAGCGGACATCCCTACCACGACCACTACGGCGACCAGACCGAGCTGTGGCGCACCGGGCAGACGTTGCCCATGCATTGGGACGAGACGGCCATCCGCGAAACCGCCGTCGAGACGCTTCGGATGACTCCGGACGACAGCGAGTGAGGCGAAGCCTCCGGGCGGTGTGGGTGTAGGCCACCCGTTAGGGCCCGTCGGCCCATCAACACCTGGGTCATTGCTCGCACCCTGCAGCGGCTGATCAGTTCCGCCACGCTCCGTGCGGTGTTCTAGTCACACAGGCTGGGAAACTGCTCTCACCGGTGCAAGCAGGGGCCGGAGGATGGTCGGTTGGCTGCGCCCGACACGCCGGCCACGAAGCCTCGACGCCGGAATTCTTCCGTCACCTGGTCCGACTAGTGAGAGCAGTTTCCCAGCCTCACCAACAGGAACCGTCGGGCGATCCGCTGGCTGCGGGTTCGGTGATCGTCTACTCGGCGGATGGACCGCCGGGCGAGTCAGCGTCAGCCTTGTCCACACCCCGGCCGGCGGACCGGACACGGTGCACACCGGCGACAGACCGGCCGCCGCTCCGCGGGGACGTGCGATTTCGTAGCGCACCATGGATGATCCGCAAGTCGAGACTGACCCGCGGTTGGTCGCGGGCGCCATCCTGCGCGCCGCGCGCGCATACGCCGGTCTGAGTCAGCGTGAGCTGGCCGCCAAGGCCGGGTTGGCGGTCTCGACGATCGGCAGGGCCGAGGGCACTCGTGGGCCAACGCCGAGCTGGGCTGTGATCGTTCGAGCCGTAACCGCGTGCGGATGCTCGATCTCGATCACGCCGGGCGTTCCGAGCGGCCGTGGACACGGGTTGTGGCCATGGGAGTTCGAGGATCTCCGAGACAAGGCAGGCCGCCACCTCCCGGCTCACCTCCAGGTATGGCCTGTGCTGCGCGCGTCGCAGTGGTCCAGTTTTCACAAGTACTCCTGCTTCTCGAACCCACCGATCCCGCCGTACTCCTACTCGATGCGCCCCAGACGGTGCAGCGCCGACGGCGTAGCGGCGGCGGCGACGGGGACGTCATGACGGTCCCGCGGAATCGGCAGGTCCAGCACCTCGCCGTCGTGCAGCAAGGCGCAGGTGAATGCTCGACCGGCAACTCGGGCGAGCACCTTGTCGTACGACCCGCCGCCACGGCCGAGGCGGGTGCCACTGCGATCGGCGGCGAGGCCGGGCACCAGCACGGCGTCACAGAACCCGACGGCGTCGAAACCCAGCGGCTCGCCGGTCGGCTCGAGCAGTCCGCGAGCCACCCGGGCCAGAGCATGAGCGCCCTCGTACGGCGCCCAGTCCAGATCGCCGTCGGGTTGCAGGAGCGGCAGCAGCACCTCGACGCCGGCCTCGGAAAGCTCCTCGATCAACGGGCCGGTGCCCGGCTCACGGCCTACCGAGATGTAGGCGGCGACTCTTCGCGCCGAAGCGACCTCCGGCGTGGCCAGCAGCACGTCACGCAACCCGCGCGCGGCCTCGGCGAGGTCACGCGCGTCGAGGGTCGAGCGGGTTTCGCGCAATCGCTTGCGCAGCGCCTTCTTGGCCTCGGCCACCCCGTCCGGCACCGGGTTCGCCACAGTTGTCACCGTACTCAAGCCGCACACTGCCGAACCCAGTCCGGAGGCTAGGGTGCAGCCCATGGCGTCGCGGACAAATGTCGTCACCAAGGCGGTGATCCCGGCCGCCGGTCTCGGTACCCGCTTCCTACCGGCTACCAAGGCCACGCCGAAGGAGATGCTCCCGGTTGTCGACAAGCCAGCGATCCAGTACGTCGTCGAAGAGGCAGTCGCGGCTGGGCTCGACGACATATTGCTCGTCACCGGCCGCAACAAGCGCTCGCTGGAGGACCACTTCGACCGTGCGTTGGAACTCGAAGCCGCACTGGAGGCCAAGGGCGACAAGGAGCGGCTCCGGCGCGTGCAGAAGTCCGAGGTGCTCGCCGACATGCACTACGTCCGCCAGGGCGACACTCTTGGACTCGGGCACGCGGTCCTCTGCGCTGCTCGGCACGTCGGAGACCAACGGTTCGCCGTGCTGCTCGGCGATGACCTGATCGACAGCCGCGACCCGCTCCTTCCCGCCATGCTCGACGTGCAGAGCAGCCATGGCGGCAGCGTGATCGCGTTGATCGAGGTCGATCCGGACAAGGTGCACCTCTACGGGTGCGCGGCCGTTTCCGGCGATCCCGCGGGTGAGTTCGTCGACGTGACCGATCTCATCGAGAAGCCCGACGTGGACGAGGCTCCGAGCAACCTTGCGATCATCGGCCGGTATGTGCTCGACCCCGCGGTGTTCGACGTCCTGCGTGACACCAAGCCCGGGCGTGGCGGGGAGATCCAGCTCACTGACGCGCTGAAGACCCTGATCAGCACGCCGGCCGACAACGGCGGCGGAATGCGCGCCGTCGTGTTCCGTGGTCGTCGGTACGACACCGGTGACCGGCTGGACTATCTGCAGACGACGGTCCGACTGGCGGCGGAACGACCCGATCTCGGGCCGGAGTTCAGGTCCTGGCTGCGGGAGTTCGTCGCCGATCTGCCTGCTGAGGACGCATGGCCGGAGGACGATTCGTGAAGCGCGTCGCCGATCACCTCTCCGACGTCCTGTCCGTCGTCCGTCCGTTGGCGCCGCTGGACGTCCAGCTCTTGGATGCGCACGGCTGCGTCCTGGCCGAGGACGTCATCGCTCCGTGGCCCCTCCCGCAGTTCGACAACTCAGCCATGGACGGCTACGCGGTGCGGGCCGAGGACGTGCAGGATGCGACTGAGGACAGCCCGGTCGAGCTGCCGGTCGTCGCCGACATCGCTGCAGGAGAGACCAGGCTGACTGCGATCGGACCCGGCCTCGCCGCCCGGATCATGACTGGCGCGCCAGTGCCTGCGGGTGCAGACGCGGTCGTTCCGGTCGAACAAACCGACGGCGGAACGGTGCGAGTGCACATCAGTCAGGCGGCACCGGCCGGGCGACACCTGCGTCGGACCGGCGAGGACGTCCAAGTGGGTGACACCGTGCTGGCAGCCGGCACGTTCCTCGGGGCGGCCCAGATCGGCCTGCTGGCCGCCGTCGGCAACGAGCGGATACGCGTGCGGCCGCGTCCTCGCGTCGTCGTCATCTCCACCGGGCGCGAGCTCGTCGAGCCCGGCCTGCCGATGGACCTGGGTCAAATCACCGACTCCAACTCGTTCCTGCTGACGACCGCCGCTCGGGAGGCGGGGGCGGTCGCCTACCGCGTCGCACCGGTTCCCGACGACGAGACTGCGCTGCTCGGCCGGATCGAGGAACAGCTCGTCCGGGCCGACGTGATCGTCACCAGTGGCGGAGTGAGCGCCGGCGCGTATGACGTTGTCAAGAAGGTCCTCTCCGACCTGGGCACCGTCACCTTCGAGAAGGTTGCGATGCAGCCGGGGATGCCACAAGGATTCGGGACGGTCGGCGACGAGGCGACGCCGATCTTCACCCTGCCAGGCAACCCGGTCAGCGCCTTCGTCTCGTTCGAGGTCTTCGTGCGGCCGGCGATCCGCAAGATGCTGGGTGTGTCGCGGCTGCATCGGCCAAATGTCAAGGCAGTCCTGCAGACCACGCTGCGCTCACCCGAGGGCAAGCGGCAGTTCGCGCGGGCCCGTTGGTCGCCGGCTCCCGACGGGTCGTATCTGGTGACACCGCTCGCCGGGCAGGCCTCGCATCTACTCGCCGACCTGGCCACAGCCAACGCGCTCATCGTCGTGCCCGAGCAGGTGACCGAGGTCGCTGCCGGACAGGTCGTGGACACGGTGCTGCTCGAACGACGAAAGGGCTGAGCGTCGTGGCTGAGCGGCTGACCCACGTCGACGACCAGGGCGCGGCCCGCATGGTCGATGTCTCCGGCAAGGACGTCACCGTACGTACCGCCCGGGCGAGCGGCCGGGTGCTGGTGTCAGCCGAGGTCGTGGCGCTGCTGCGCGGGCCGGGCGTTCCCAAGGGCGATGTGCTCGCCGTCGCCCGGGTCGCCGGCATCCAGGGTGCCAAGCGCACGCCTGACCTGGTTCCGTTGTGCCATCCGCTTGCCCTGCACGCGGTGGCCGTCGACGTCGCCGTCGCCGACGACGCGGTGCAGATCGGGGCGACCGTCCGCACCGCCGACCGGACGGGTGTCGAGATGGAGGCGCTGACCGCAGTGGCGACGGCGGCGCTGACCGTCGTCGACATGGTCAAGGCGGTCGACAGGGAAGCGGTCATCACCGACGTCCGGATCGAGGAGAAATCCGGTGGGCGGTCGGGGACATGGCGGCGTCGCGGGCCGGCGTTGGAGGAAGGCGCACCGTGAGGGCGCTGGTCGTCACCGTTTCGACCCGCGCCGCGACGGGTGTCTACGAGGACCGCGGCGGACCGGTGGCGCGGGACGGTTTGCGGGAGATGGGGTTCGACGTCGACGGCCCGCAGGTCGTCCCCGACGGCGACTCGGTCGAGACGGCATTGCGCACTGCGGCTGTGGAGGGGTACGACCTGATCGTGACCACCGGCGGCACCGGTCTGACGCCTGGCGACCGCACCCCAGAGATGACCCGCCGGGTCGTCGACCGGGAGATACCTGGGCTGGCCGAAGCGATCCGCCGCCGCGGTGCGGACGAGGGTGTGCCGACCGCCGTATTGTCTAGGGGAATCGTTGGTTTGGCTGGCACGACCCTGATCGTCAACCTGCCAGGATCACCGGGCGGGGTGCGCGACGGAATCAGCGTGCTCTCGGGCGTTCTCGAGCATGCTGTGGACCAGGCCCACGGAGGCGACCACTGAACGGCTTGGATCGATTGGACTGGCCCGTACGGCTTGCCGATGGGTTGGTGGAGCTGCGGCCGCTGCGATACCGCGACGGCAAGACGTGGACGGCACTGCGCGAGCGAAACGCCGACTGGCTACGCCCCTGGGAACCGACGCCGCCGATCACCCGCAGCGGGTTCCCCGCCACTTTCCGGCAGATGGTGCGCAGATACGCGGCCCAGGCCCGAGCGGGCGAGGCGTTGCCCTGGGCCGTCACCTACCGGGGTGAGCTCACTGGTCAGCTCACCGTGTCCGGCATCACCTGGGGGTCGGCGCGGATGGGCAGTGCCGGGTACTGGGTCGCCCGTGATGTCGCCGGTCGCGGCGTGATCCCGACCGCGCTCGCGCTGGCCGTCGATCACTGCTTCTTCACCGTCGGCCTACACCGGATCGAGGTCAACATCCGGCCGGAGAACACTGCCTCCCTGCGGGTCGTCGAAAAGCTCGGCTTCCGCCAGGAGGGCGTACGCGAGCGCTTCCTGCATATCGACGGCGACTGGCGCGACCATCTCTCGTTCGCGCTCACCGCCGACGAGGTGCGCGACGGTCTCCTGCGCCGCTGGCGCGCGTCCCGCCAATCCGCTTGACGTGTGGGCGCCGCCCATCCAGTCACATCAGTCACAGGCGTTTACGTGCGACACACCGGCCAAATCCGCCGACGTAGCCGGGCCGACCCTTAGCGTCAGGTGGCATGGGGTCGAGCGGGTTGATCTACGCGGCGATTGTTGCCGGATGGGCTGCCGTCCTGGTACCCCGATGGGTTCGCCGTAACGAGGAGATCGAACAGGCGCGCGAGGCCGACGCGGCCCACGGCGTGCGTGTCCTGGAGCCGTCGGCATCGCCCACTCGAGGTGCCCGAGGGCAAGCCCGGCACCACCCGCCGCCCGTCGTTACGGACGCACTGCCTGTTCTGGTGGACGAGCCCGAGGGTGCACGTGATGACGGACAAGCTGCCCGAAGGCGGCGAGGCGTGCTGATCGTCCTGGTGCTGGCACTCGTTGCCGTGACCGTCATGGCAGTGATCGGCACGCTGCCGCTGTGGTCGGTAGCCATCCCAGCCCTGGTGCTCGTCGGGTTCCGGCACCTGGCGCACCGAGCTGCGGCCGCCGAGGCAAATCGGCCACCCGTCCGCCGCCGTCAGCCCGAGACGGTCGACGCAACCTCGCAAATAGCGGTCGCGGAGGAACCTGAGTCGGACGAGCCCATCGATCCGCACGCCTGGGAGCCGGTGCCGGTGCCCTTGCCCACGTACCTCACCAAGGACAGGGCACCGGGCAATGCGATCCGCACCATCGACCTCACCCAGCCAGGCGCCTGGACCTCCGGTCGCCTGGAGCAGGCCGGCCCGATCACACCGCCGCGACCCGTACCGGTGCCGCAGCCGGCCGAGGAGGACGTCGAGGAACTGCCTGAACACCGCCGCGCTGTCGGCGACTGAGGCTTGATCAAACGGATTCGGAGCGGCCCTGGCCTGGGTGTTATCGTGGCGCGGGTTCCTGGGGCTGTGGCGCAGTCCGGTAGCGCACCTCGTTCGCATCGAGGGGGTCAGGGGTTCAAATCCCCTCAGCTCCACCATGACCGCCTTACTCGAACCCGTGACCAAATACAGGTCGCGGAGGAGCAAGTCGATCTCGGGGATCTCGATGAGGGTCAGAAAGGACGGCCGGGCTTGGTACGCCTATCGGGTGACCTCGTCGGGTTACGTCTTTGGCATCGGTGCAGATGGAGCACCACCATCGCAGTGGTATTACGACGGGGTCGAGGCACCGAAGAGCTTCCCAACAAGGAAGGGTGGGCGTAATGCGACCCCTTCGGTACTCCATCAACGTCACGCTCGACGGGTGCTGCGATCATCGTGAAATCCCGGCGGACGAAGAGCTACATCGTCACGCCGTCGCGAACCTCGCCCAAGCCGATGCCCTCCTCTTTGGCCGGGTGACGTACGAAATGATGGAGGCAGCGTGGCGGTCGCCGCGGACGGGAGCGATGCCTGATTGGACGGAGCCCTTCGCCCGAACGATGGACGCGGCAAAGAAGTACGTCGTGTCGAGCACCCTGGAGCGGGTCGATTGGAACGCGGAGCTCATGCGCGGGGATCTGGGGGAGGCCGTGCGGCAGCTCAAGCGAGAGCCGGGGAAGGGACTGTTCGTGGCAGGCGTGAAGCTCGCGCTGGCGTTGACGGAGCTGGGATTGATCGATGAGTACGAGTTCGTGGTGCATCCCAGGCTGGTGGGCCATGGGCCGACGTTGTTCGCGGGGCTATCCAAGCGTGTCGACTTGAAGCTCGTGAGCCGGCTGGAGTTCGGCTCGGGGGCGGTAGCGATGCGGTATGAGCCGAGAAGGTAGCAAAACAACCCAGTTGGGTGACTGTCACGGGTGCGGAGGCCCCGCCCTGCCTCGCCCGCATTACGACGCCAACCCGGCGCGCGACAAGTGCACGGTGGTGTGGTGCCGACCGATACGCTCACCAACCGCCACCAGCGACAAACCCGACTCATCGAGCCGGCGGGCATCGGCAAGCTCCTGGGCCGTGAGGGGTTGTCGGCGCATCGAGATTCCGGCTTCATGAAGCAGCATCAAGACAGCACCTTTGCTGAGGTAGAAGATCACCGCTAGCTGTGTCGTGGGTGTTCCAGCCTCGTACTCAGCCAACAGACACCGCGGCGGCCAAGGGCTGGCCAAGGTCGCCTCTTCGTCGTCCAGATCGACCAGAACCGGCCGGTACCGGGTCGCGAACGTCGGCGCTATCAGCTGCGACTTGTCACCGAGCTCGGCGACGAACACGACGCCGCAGCTGAGCCAGAACGCCGCCCATACGTCGGTCATGGGGTGAGCAGATCACTCCAGCCTCCTGACCAGCGGTAGCCGGCTGGGTGTTACAGCCATCGCGACGAGGACGGCTAGCAGCGGCACGCCGAACCCGGTGATCAGCAGGTTCTGCCACGGCACCAAGAACTCCGGCGAGCCAGTGGTGGGCCATGCCGTGAAGGCGATGTAGACACCCAGAACGAGCCCGAGCGCGGTCCCCAAACCACCCACGACCATGGCCTGTGCTCCGGCCAGTGCGCGTCGGCGACGCGGCTGGGCACCGACGGCAGCGAGCGTCGCCAGGTCTGCGCGCCCCTCGACGGCAGCCAATGCGACCACGATTGCTACCCCGACCAGCGTGACGAACGCGCTGCCGGCGGCGAGGGCGATGAACACAACTGGTGCGTCCGACGGCGGCTGATCCAATTGCACGTACGCATCGTTCGCCTCCGCCGCGTCGAAGGCTGCATCGATTTGCTCCGCGGTTCCCTTGCCGTGCGTGACCAGTGCGCGAGTAGTGAGTGTCTGCCAGCCCTGCGCCTCAGCTGTCTGTGCGGAGATGAATGCCTGCGGAAGGGAGTGGTAGAACTGTTCGCCGGGTTCGATGACGTGGGCTAGGAACCGCTTTTCCGTGCCCTGCGGTTCGTGGTACACCGTCATGCCGTCGGCGTCAACGAAGGCCGGGTCGAACACGACGACCTTTCCTGCCGCAAGCGCCTCGCGGGTGGCGGCGTCCATCGGATGGCCGGTCGTCAGCTCGAACAGCTCCGGTGTCACCAACGTGAGCTGACCGTTGCCAAAAAATGGGCAATCATCACAGTCGTCAAAGTAGGACTTCGGCGGACTGACGTAGACACTGGTTTCCACTGCGGGGACCTCGCCCGGCAACTGGATCGACGCCGCGTCGAAAACCGCCGTCGAGATTTCCGTGATCGTGCCGTCCGGAAGCGCGGAAGCCACGGCCTGGGCTGCCCCCGAGACAAGGTCCGTCGACGTTTCCCCCTTCAGGTCGCTGATCGTCGCATTGCTCGAGACCTCCACCGTGTTCGGCGGCAGCAGCGGCAAGAACTGCAGCGGAGCGGCGCGTTCAACCCCGGCGACGGCGAACGCGAGGCTGATCGACGCCGCGACGACGATCATGATGGCGGCCGCCGCCGGTGCGGTGCGGTGGCGGTGCCGCGCCGCGTCCCGAACCGCGTACCGCGCGGAAAGTGGCAGCCGTCGTCCTGCCTTGGCGATCAGCGTGACCAGTCCCGGAATGACGATGACCAGGCCGGCGATGGCCAACATGCCGCCGATGAGTTGCAGCGCCACCGGCGCGGCCGGAAGCGGCAGCGGCTCGACCCAGACGCCGGTCCCTTCGGCCGCCTCGAGGCGCTCGGCGTACGCAGCGAAATCGTCGGCGATCACCCTGTTGCCGACGAACGCAATCAGCAGGCCAGCGCCGATCAGGAGCAGACCTACGGCTGGCAGCCGGGCCGCGATCTTGCCCGACCGAAAGCGCCCGGCGAGCGCGTCGACCGGACGCATTTGGGCAGCGCCGACGGCGGGAACGACCGCCGCCGCGAGTCCGGACAGCAGCCCGACACCAGCGGCCACCGCGATCTCGACCGCACCGAACTGCCAGCCTTCGACCAGTTCGTTGGCGAGGTTCTGCCACACCGGCTGACCGAGAACCACGATCAAGCCGCCGATCACGATGCCAAGCACGGCTCCAATCGCGCCGAGGACCAGGCCCTGCGCGAGAACGATGCGCCGGATCTGGTCCGCAGTGCCGCCGCTGACGGCAACCAGTCCAAGTTCGCGAACCTGTCGACGAGCGCCGACTGCGAATGCGGCGCCGGCCAGCAGCACCACCTCAAGCAATCCAAGCCCGACGATCAGCATGACGAGCGCGACCGCCTGGAGGGCCTCGACGCTATCCGGACCGGGTTCCACGTCGTCTTCGTAGCGTTCCGGATGCACGTAGGCGTCGCGGGGCGTGAACGCAACGCCCTGTTCGGCAAGCTCCGGCCAGAGGGCGTCCGCGTCGACATTGGCCGGCAGGTCAACCAGATATGACTGCCCGGGCGGCCCGGTGGGGCCGTAGGCGGTCGCTTCAGGGTCTTCTACAGCTTTCGCGACGGTCGACCCGGGTCGACCGACCACGTTCTCGCAGTTGAGGCAGAACGGGAGTATGGCGATGCCCGTGACGATCACGGTCGGCCCGTCGTGCACGCTGATCTGGGCTCCTGCGGTCAGGTCGCCGTCGTCCAGCAGGCCGAGCCGCTCGGCCAGCGGCTGGGTGAGGAGCACCTCGTCCTGGCCTTGGGGCAGCCGCCCGGCAGCCAGCCGTGCCTGGTGGGTGGTAAGCCGCTCGCCCAGCGCAGTGACGGTCAGCCGCATCCGTGCGGTGCCGTCACCAACGTCGAGCCTGAGTGGGTACTCGACGGCATCCGGCACGATCTCGGTTCCGGCGGGCAGCATCGCGGCGAGGTCGACGTCGGCCGGGTCGCGGCCGGGCCCGGAATCGTCGCCGTACCAGGCGTACGGCTTCGGCCGATAGTCAGCGGGCAGCCGTTCGAGAGTGGTCACCTGGGCGGTCCCGTCGGCCTCGCCCAGGGCCGAATAGGTGCGCCGCGCGGGGTCATTCAGCGTGCGGTACAGCCCGTCGACGATCGTCGCCCCAGCGACCGGGACCCCGACCAGTACGGCGATCAGGAGCGACCGGCCGAGGTTGCGCCGGACGGTCCGCCTGGCGATCCGGAGGGCCGGTCGCCAGCCTCGGCTCATGCCACGCCCTCGGGGGACAGCAGCACCTCCGGCGGTGGCACGCTGCCGGTGTCGTCGACCATCGACCCGTCGCGCAGGAAAATGACCCGATCAGCCCAGGCGGCATGGCGGGCCTCGTGTGTCACCAACAGGCCGGCAGGCGCCGGCGTCGCAGCGTGCGCGCAACTTGGAGGACCTCCTTCACCGGTGTGCGAGTCGAGCGCGCCGGTGGGTTCGTCGGCTAGCACCAGCCGACGAGGACCGATGAGCGCGCGGGCGATCGCGACCCGCTGCTGCTGGCCGCCGGAGATCTCGTCCGGGAACCGCTCGGCTAGCTCCGCCACATCCAGCTCGGCGAGCGCGGCCACCGCTTCGGCGCGGGCCGCTGATGCAACTTGAACGCCGTCGAGCTCGCGGGGAAGTGAGACGTTCTCGGCGGCGGTCAAGGCAGGGATCAGGTTGAGGTCCTGGAAGACGTAGCCGATGGCTGCGCCGACGCAAGGGCCGCCGTTCTATGCTCGGTTCAGACCGCCGAGGTCGACTCCCTTCGACGTGCACGCTGCCGTCTGTCGGCTGGTCGAGCCCGCCGGCGAGGTGCAGCAGCGTCGACTTGCCCGAGCCCGACGGGCCCATGACCGCGACCAGCTCGCCCGGCCGGACCCCCAGGCTCACGCCTCGCAGCGCATGGACCGCGGTTGGCCCCTCACCGTGCACGCGGCGGACGCCACGCATTTCGAGGATGTAGTCGGTGCCGGCGCGGGCCGAGACCGCTTGGTTGGCGTGCCGCCCCGTCATCTGGCCACCGCTTGCTCGTCGGTCGTGCGCGAATCGTCCGGGCGCTGCGGCAGGCGTGCTGTTGCTCCGCCGGGGTCGTCGTCGGCGGCCCGCCGCTGAGCGATCTGAACCAGCCGGGTCTCCGAGTGGTCGAGCCAGCGGACCTCCGCCTCAGCCCGGAAGATCATGGAGTCAAGCACCAGCAACCAAGCGGCGTCGGCGGCGCCGGCGACCATCTTCTGTCGAGTGAGGTCCTGCAGGTTTCGCAACGTGGCCGTGCGCTGGGTCTGCAAGACCGTGCCAACGTCGACTCCCGGCGTCGTCAGTGCGAGCGCGATCTTGATCGCGAGCTCGTCGCGAGGCCGGTCGGTGGCGACGACTGGAGAGACGAACCAGCGAGTGACCTCGGCGTGTCCAGCCTCCGTCAGCTGGTAGACGGCCCGGTTTTCGTCGTCGTCTCCACCGTCCGGCACCGGCTCGACCAAGCCGTCGCGCTCGAGGCGGGCGAGAGTCGTGTAGACCTGACCAATGTTGAGCGGCCAGGTTGCTCCGGTGGACGACTCGAACTCTTGCCGAAGCTGATAGCCATACATGGGCGAACGCTCGAGAAGTGCGAGCAACCCATACTTGATCGCCATGGATACTGAGTATGCATACCGGGTATGTACCAGTCAAGCAGCCGTGTGCGGCCAGCCAGAGCGTAGATTCGCGCCGGCTGGCGGACTGCCTGCGGGTACACCGGCCGCAGTGCAGCGGTCCGTCGGACCACCAGTGGCGTGCCCGGCCGCAGCGTCAGGCCGGCCTTCGGGGTCGGATCGCCGTCGGGGGTTGTCGCCGCATCTGCATTCCGACTTCATGAAGCGGCGTTAAGACAGCGCCCTTGCTGAGGTCGAAGCGCGCTGTCAGCTGCGTCGTAGGCGTTCCAGCCTCGTAGTCAGCCAACAGTACGGCGATGACGTTGGGCTCGAGCCGCTGATCGAGCTGGTGGATCCTGCCTGAACCGTTCATGGAGCTAGACGCGGCTCGACGTGTGCGGAACTGGCCGTATCCAAGATTTTTGGAGTGGTTTACGAGCATTGTGGTACCTGGAGTACCGTCGCAGGAGGTCCACCCACTCAACCGTCGTCCCGATGGGCGACCACCTCGACCATGAAATGCACTGCCTCTCTGGGCCGGCCGAAGTCGTTGACCCCGACTGCTGAACGGGCCGGGCGGTGGTCGCCAAAGTGGCTCTTCCAAACCTCATTGAAGATCGGTCGGTCGCGCTGCAGGTTCTTCATGTAAATGCCGACTCGAACGACGTCAGTCAGTGAAGTGTCGGCGGCCTGCAGGATGGCCGTGAGATTTGCGAACAACTGCTCGGCCTCCAGGCGTGGATCGCCCGGCAGGTCTCCAGTGTCCGGGTCAGTGCCGAACAGCGCCGAAACGTAAATCCAACCGCCGGATTCGACGGCCTGCGGCACGGGACCGGTATGCGACGGGGCGTTCGGCGTGTGGATGACCCTCATACCGAGATCCTGGTGTGTTCAACACACCATGCCCAAGCCGCTGGGCGGAACATGATCGGGCCCCGGCGACCAGGCGGCAGCAGCCAGGGCCCGAACCTTCCCCGGCGGGTCAGTTGTTGAAGACGTCCTTGATCTTCTCGCCGGCCTGCTTGACGTCGGCGCTGATCTGGTCGGTCTTGCCCTCGGCCTCGAGCTGTTCATCGTCGGTCAGCTTGCCGGCAGCCTCCTTGGCTTTGCCGGTGAGGTCCTCTGCCATGTTCTGGGCCTTGTCCTCGGCACCCATACTGTTCCCTCCTCGCGAGGCGGCCCCACCCTCGGAGCCATCCGATGCCTATCTCCTACCCGCTACGGCGGGTTTACTCACCTTGCTCGTGACATTCGGCGGTCAGATAGTCCCGTGGCCGATCTGTGGGATTCGTTCTGGCTCAGCTGTGGCGTGGTGTTCCTGGCGGAGCTCGGCGACAAGTCCCAGTTGATGGCGCTGACGTTCGCAACGCGCTACCGGCCGGCTCTGGTGGTCATCGGCATCGCGATCGCGACTGCCCTGATCAATGCCATTTCCGTGGCGGTCGGCTATGGGCTGGGGCTAGCACTGCCGACCCGATGGATCTCAGTGGTTGCGGGTCTGGTGTTCATCGGTTTCGCGATCTGGACTTTGCGCGGTGATGGTGACGACGAGGAGGACGTCGCCGCAACGATCGGCAGCACACACGGCGTGGTACTCACCGTCGGGTCGGCGTTCCTGCTTGCCGAGCTCGGCGACAAGACCATGCTGGCGGCGATCACGCTCGCCTCGCAGAACGGCTGGCTGGGCACCTGGCTCGGCGCGACGACCGGCATGATCGCCGCTGCGGCGCTCGCGATCGTCGTGGGCCGGCAGCTCGGCAAACGGCTGCCGGCACGCGTCGTCCGCTACGCCGCCGCAGCGATGTTCGCCATCTTCGGTGTCTGGCTGCTCGTCGACGCCCTCTCCTGATCCTGCGACCGACATGATCGATGTGAGGTTAGGGGCCCGATACTCATCGAGTGCGGAGCCGGGTTCCCGAACGCGTGCGATGGGCGGTAAACGTCCTGGACGTGCAACCGTCGAACCAGATCCTGGAGATCGGCCCCGGCCCGGGCGTCGCCGTGGAACTTGTCTGTGACCGGCTGGTCGACGGGCACATCATGGCTATCGACCGGTCGGAGGTCGCGGTCCGTCGGACCACTGAGCGCAACGCCGCGAGTATCGCGTCGGGCAAGGCGACGGTCCGTCAGGCCGACTTGACCGAGATCGGGTCTGGCGACCCGCGCTTCGACAAGGTCTTCGCCATCAACCTGAACCTGTTCTGGGTGCAGCCGGACGGGCCGCAGCTTCAGATCGTTGGAAACGTGCTACGGCCTGGTGGACGGCTCTATCTGTTCTACGAGGTGCCCGCCGCTGCAAAGGCGGACCACGTGGTCAAGGACATAGAGGCGGCACTGCGAGGGCACGGCTTCGCGACGTCCACCAGGTCCGCTTCCAAGCCCGCCCTGAGGTGCGTGGAGGCATGGCTCGACGCAGGTCGACACCGACGCTGACCGCCGTCATCCCTCGGAGAAAGCGCTGTCGCTGGTTGGCCGATCAGGCGAGACTTGGCAATACATGCCTGGTCGACGGAGGGACGGCGACGATGCCGATGCCGAACACGCGTGACCGGATCGCCGCGGCCGATGGGGCAGCGAGGCCGCACTGGTCGCCGCATTGGCTGCTGCTCTGGTGGTCGTGCCGGGGGCAGCACTGGCGCATCCCGAGCGCACATCGGAATTCACGCCAGGTGCGCCGGGAATCGGCGATCCGTACTTCCCGCTCGACGGCAACGGCGGCTACGACGTCCGCCACTACGACTTGAAGGTGGCCTACGACCCGGCGACGGACATCCTCACCGGCAAGGCGACGATCCCGCCCGCGCCACCCAGAACCTGTCCCGCTTCAACCTCGACTTCGTCGGGCTGACATCCGCTCGCGTCACAGTGAACGGACGGCCCGCCGAGTGGAGCCGCGACGGCGAGGAGCTCGACGTCACGCCGCGCCGCAGGCATCCGCGAAGCAACGCAGGTTCACCGCGGTCGTCGCGCTACGACGGCGTGCGCCGAGACCATCTCCGAGTTCGGCATCCGTCCGGCTTCCTTCACACCGACGACGGCGCGCTGGTCATCGGTCAGCCGCACGTCGCCGACACCTGGTTCCCGGTCAACGACCACCCGATCGACAAGGCGTCCTACACGTTCGAGATCACCGTCCCGAGGGCCTGGAGGCCATCTCCAACGGCGTCTGCGGTCGGAGCGCACCCGGCGTGGGCTCGACCACCTGGACCTGGAGCGCCAAGGAACCGATGGCGTCTTACCTGGCCATGATGGCGATCGGCGAAATTCGACGTGCAGGCCTACCGCGCGGCGGCCTGCGGTTCTGGGACGCGATCGACCCGGACCTGTTCGAAGGCGAGCCACCGTCGCTGGGCGAGGTCGCGGATGGATCGTTCGCCCGTCAGCCAGAGATCATCGACTTCCTCGAGGGCGTGCTTCGGCCGGTATCCGTTCTCGGCCTCCGGCGGCATCGTCGACGACCTCGAGGACTTGTTCTTCGCGCTCGAGACCCAGACCCGGCCCATCTACGCCATGGGTTCTTCGACAGACCCGATCGACGGCGACAGCGTGGTCGTGCACGAAATCGCCCACCAGTGGGTCGGCGACAGCCTCGCGATCGAGCGGTGGCAGCACATCTGGCTCAACGAGGGCTTCGCGACCTACGCCGAGTGGCTGTGGAGCGAGCGAGAGGGCCTCGGCACCGTACAGGAGATCTTCGACGACGTCTGCGCAGCCATGCCCGCCGACGACCCGTTCTGGACCTGGTCATCGGCGACCCGGGCCCGAGTTGCTATTCGACAGCGCCGATCTACTGACCGCGGCGCGATGACGCTGCACGCGCTGCGGCAGGAGGTCGGCGACCGAAGACTTCTTCCGGATCCTGCGCCGCTGGACAACCACGCAGGCGGGCGGGAACGTCACGACCGACGAGTTCATCGCGCTCGCCGAGCGCATCTCGCGGCGAGCAGCTGGACGGACTGTTCGACGTCTGGCTGTTCACGGCGGAGAAGCCGGAGGTCTCGAGTCAGCGAGCCGCCCGAGCGAAAGACAGCGCCGCGGCAGGAACGAAGGCGCCCGCAGCTGTCGGGAATCTGACCGAGCGGCTGGCGGCGAAGCGCTGAACACAGCGACATGACTGTCAACCGGGAGCGGCTGCGGGTCGAGGCCACCGATGACGAAGCGTCGGTCACGCCGCTGGAGCTCTTCTTCGACCTGGTGTTCGTGCTCGCGCTGACCCAGGTCACGGCGTATATGGCCGAGCACCTCGACCGCGGAGGGCGTCGTCCGCGGCCTGTTGCTGGTCGGCGGTGCTCTGGTGGAGCTGGACCGGCTACGCCTGGCTGGGCAACGTCGTCCGGGCCGACGAAGGCGTCGTCCGCGAGGTGATGCTCGCCGCGATGGCGACGATGTTCATCTTCGCCCTCGCCATTCCCGAGGCGTTCGACGACCTGCCCGGCGGGTTGTACGGCCCGGTCGTCGTGCCGATCTGCTATCTGGTCTTCCGCCTCCTTGCACCTGGTGATGTTCTGGATCGTCTCGCGCCGGGACCCGGGCTTGCGCAGCCAGGTCCTCCGGTTCGCGCCGTCGGTGCTGGTGGCAACGACTGATCCTGCTGATCGCGGCGGGGACGACCGGACCCGACCCAGACCGTGCTGTGGGCGCGTCGCGCTGGTGGCCGACTATGTCGGGACACTGCTCGGTGGGGCGTCGGGCTGGCGGCTGCCGTCGGCGAGCCACTTCGCCGAACGGCACGGGCTGATCGTCATCGTGGCGCTGGGGGAGTCGATCGTCGCGATCGGCGTCGGCATCGCCGAGCTGCCCATCTCCTGGCCCATCATCGTCGGGGCGTTGCTCGGCCTCGGCGTGGCGGCCGCGCTGTGGTGGGTGTACTTCGACGTCACGGCGGCGATGGCGGAGCGCGCGCTCGCGGACGAACCCGACGCCATCGGCCGCGCATGGCTCGCGACGCTTACAGCTACCTGCACCTCCCGCTGATCACCGGCATCGTGTTGCTCGCCCTCGGTCTGAAGAAGGTGCTGGAGTACGTCGGCGACACCAAGCATCACGAACTCGCCGATCCCCTGACCGGCGTGGGACTGTATGCGCTGGTCGGCGGCGTTGCGCTGTATCTGGTTGGCCACGTGGCATTCAAATGGCGCACGAAACACGGGCTCTACTGGCCCCGGCTGATCGCTGCGGCGGTGCTGGTCGTCCTCACGCCAGCTGCTCGGCCAGGTGCCCGCGCTCGCCGCACTCGACCGTGGTCGCCGTCGTGCTGATCGCGCTGGTCGCCTTCGAGACGATCCACCACGCCGAGCTCCGCGAACAGATCCGACACGAGGGCCACAGCCACGCTCGTGAATGATTGCGCTCATTGGCCCGGGAACGGCGGCTGCAGCCACCACGGCGCGTCGACGACCTCGATCCGGGTCACCCACTTCACCCACCAGAATCCACGCCGATCCGGTGCGACCAGGCGCACCGGCGCGCCATGCCCGGGACCGAGCAGCTGGCCGGCGATCCGGGTGGCGAGCAGCAGGTGGGGAGCGTCGGACAGCGGTAGCCGTCGGCGGTACCCGGTCACGGAGATGACGTCGACGCTGCGCCCGCGGGGCAGCGAGCCGATGGCCTGCTCGAGCAGATGGTCCAACCGGATACCACTCCAGTCCTGGGCGGCATACCACCCGCCGGTGCAGTCCAGAACGGCGCGAACCGGGTCCGAACGATCGAGGTCACCGAGGCTGGAATCGACCACGCGGCCGTCGGCCACCACCTCGAGCCGGAAGGTCGCGGGATCGACTGCCGGCACCGAGTCAGTCAGCCATTGAGTGACCGGCATCCGAGCCGGATCGTCAGTGCCACGCTCATGGGAGCCGGTAGCGCGCCGGTCGGCACCCGGCAGCGCCGCCAGCGCAGCCGTCGCCTCGACGGCTGACCAAAGCAGAACACCGCCGCCGACGATGGCCCCGGTGCGTAGCACGGTCCGGCGGCTGAGATCGGCGGGTCGGGGTCGCTGCCGACGCCGCCACACGTGTACGAGAGCCAGAACGACGACAGCGATCGCCGACGCCACGTGCACCTGCATCGATGTCACGACAAGCACCGGGCCGGTCATACCGAGGGCATGCGCGACGCCGGTGCCGACGACGATCAACACCATGACGGCGAGCGCGACCGACGTGCCCCGTCCGGGCCGACCCGCTCGGCGAAGCCCACGCCGAGCGACGACGGACTTCCACGGCGTGAGCACGACCAGGCAGAGACCCAGAACACCATGCACCGCCACGACGACTCGCGCGGCCGACTCGTCGCCGGTCCCGAACGCCAGCACGCCCGAGACCAACGAAGCCGTGAGGACCACGAGGATGGCCAGGTTCGTGCGGCGGCCCGCTCGCGCGAGAGCCCTCATCCCTCCAGTGTGCGCCGGTCAGCCGGGCTCGCCCCGGACCAGCAGCAGATAGCTGCGCCGGCTCTGGTGCTCCACGCCTGGCCACGGTTGGCGATCGGTCCGGCTCATCAACGTGAAGCCGACGGCCTCCAGGTCACCTGACACCTCAGCCGGATCGATGAAGTGGAAGTCGAGGTCCACGTCCGAATCCCACCATTCGGTCAGGTGAGCGACCGAGCCGACGGCGTGCTCGGCATCGTCGACGTGAAAGGCGACCAACAGCCATCCTCCGGGCCGGATCGCCCGGGCCAGCTCGACAGCTGCGGCGCGGCGTTCGGCGCGGTCGAGATGGATGATCGAGTACGGGACGACGGCACCTGCCCAGCCGCCGTCGTCCGTCGGCAACGCAGCGAACGTTCCGACCTCGAAGCGGGGCTTCGAGTAACTCCGGCGGGCGACGGCGATCATGCCCGGCGACGCGTCGACGCCAAGAACCGTGAGCCCCAGCGACGCCAGATGGTCGGCGACGTGGCCGGGACCGCAACCGACGTCGGCCACCGTCCCGTCGGCGCCCACGAGTTCGGCGAACAGCGCGTAGAGCGCTCGATCCACCGGCTTGCCCGCGAGCTCGTGACCGATCTGCCGGGCATACTGCTCGGCGACGGCGTCGTAGCTGCGCCGGGTCCGGTCGACTCTCTGGTCCGGTTCGTCCGTCACCGCAGGCTTCCGACGTGGGACTCGATCAGACGGAACTTGCCGGCTGCGTCCCGGCCGTCCTCGATCCAATCGACGACCTCGATGTCGATCTCAGGTCTGGCTGCGCCGAGAGCGGTGATCGCAGCGCTGACTCCTTGACGGATTGCGGCTGTGGTCTCGTCGACCCCGAAGCCGGTCCGCAGGGCAGCGCGGACGTGGAATCCGCGTTCGTCATGCAGCATGCGGTATTGCCGGACGCCGGGAACGGCCGCCATGGGGCTGCGCAGCACGAGGGGATGCACGACGATCTCAGCGCCGCCGCGTCCCACGAGCCGGAGGATGTCATCGTTGCGGCCTTCGATGCCGGCCACCACGCGGTACGGACGCCCGCACGGACAGGGTTCGGGCCGGATCGTGACCAGGTCGGGGATCACGTAGCGGATCAACGGCTGGGTGCGGTTGACCAGGCTGGTGAGCAGGACGTGGTCGCCGGGCTCGCCGGGTGGCACCGGCCGGTGGCGCTCGTCGACGACCTCCAGGATGAACTGGTCCTCGAGCAAGTGCAGCCCGGTGTGCTCGGAGCAGTGCACGCCGGAAATGCCGCTCTCGGTCGTTCCGTACAGCTCGAACCAGGCGCCGCCCCACGCCGACCGGACTGCAGAAGCCAGGTCACCCGTCGGCGCTTCCCCGGATGTCACGACGATCCGCGGGGGCGATGTCCAGTCGCCCTTCGAGCTGTTCGATCGTCAGCAGCAAGACGACGGAGGAGTAGGCATAGAGGAAATGCGGCCGGTGTGCGTTCAGTGCTGCGACGATCTCGCTGAGCGGGCTGGTAGCGGACAGCCGCAGGATCTTGAATAGGCCGGTGTCCGCGTTTGCCGACAGCCGGAAGCTCATGTGGGCCGGACGCGCTGCCCCGACTGCGGCGATCGGGAGGCGACGGGGAGGCGCGGGCGCAGGCCCACGAAGTCCGACATCAACCGTGGATCACAAACGAGTTCGTCAAAGTGATCCATCACGGTCGCCTTGTCGATGACTGGCAAGCGCTCGAGGTCGAACTCGTCGATGTCCTGGTAGAGCCGACGGTAGAACGCCGACCGGGTCCGGGCGTGGTCGACGATCTCGATCAAACGCTGCTGCTGGTGTGCTTGCAGTTGTTCCGACGTCCACCGGTCATGGCGAGCGAGTTCGCGCGAACGCCGGATGGCCGGAAGGTTCTCGATCAACCTCTTCATCGTGTGTCCTTCCCATCGGTGAGAGCCGTCATCAGCACCGCGGCGACGTTTGGAAGCAGGTCGCTATCGATGTAATCACCGGCCATCGCCTCCAGAGCGAAGCCATTTCCGAGGGCAAGCCCGATCGTTGCCAGGCGGTCGGCGTCGAATACCAGACGTCGACCAGTGCGCTGGGTCATTGCCTCGAACGCGTCGGCATACGCCTTCCGCAACATCGCGTGACGGGCAGCAAAGCGCTTCCGCAGGTCGAGGTCGCGAGATGCGTGCGCCCAGAACTCGATGACCACGGCTGACCACTGGGGGTCGTGCTCGATCGCGGCGACGAACTGCCGGGCAAGTGCTTCGGCGTGCGCACCCGGGCTCACGCCGCGGGCGTCGACCGTCTCGATGTCGCGAATCCGGGACGCGACCCGCTCGTCGAGAACCGCGAGGAACAGGTCGGCCTTGCTGTCGAAGGCGGAGTAGACCGCGCCCTTGGTAAAGCCGGCCTCCTCGGCAACCGCGTCGAGCGTGGCGGCGTGGTATCCGTGCCGAAGGAACACTCGGCGCGCCGCCTGGACCAGCATGGTCCGGGTGCGGTCTCTGGACTCAGCTCGGCTGAGGCGCTGAACTCTCATACCAACGGTATGCTAATACCATTGGTATCACAGCACAAGGCACCAGCCGACAATGACCACGGTCAGACCCACTTCCACGTTCCGGGCCCGCGGAACCACATCCGGCGCAGCCAGTCGTCGAACGAGATGGTGGCGTCGACGTGGATCGGGTAGAACCAGGCCGCGACGACGACGACGGCGAGGACATAGGCGCCCGCGAACGCAGCGCCCCACATTCGCCGGGCGGGATCTGCGTCCGCCGGGCCCAGAATCAAGCCGAGCACGTAGGCGAGGGCCAGGACCAGGAACGGTGCGATCGCGACCGCGTAGAACGCAAACGTCGTTCGGCCGACGAACAACAGCCACGGCGCCCAGGTCGCCAGTACACCGGCCAGAATCGCACCTGCCCGCCAATCGCGGCGAGTGAGCCACATCCACAGGCACACGGCCAACGCCAGGCAGGCTCCCCACCACAGCAGCGGCGTGCCGAGGGCGAGCACGGCCTGGCTGCACCTGTCGACGTCGCAGCCCTGTTGACCCCGCTCCAGGCCTCGTAGGCGAACGAGACAGGACGGGTCAACAGCAGCCAGCCCCACGCGTCGGAGGCGTAATCATGCGGAGTCGAGAGCCCGCTGTGGAAGTTCCACATCTCCCAGTGGTAATGCCAGAGACTGCGCGCCCAGTCCGGCACCAGAGCGGCGATTCCAGTGGCCGGGTTCGATCCCGCCCACTGCCGTGACCAGCCGTTGTCTCCGACGATCCAACCGGTCCACGAGGCCAGGTACACGACGACGGCTGAGCCGACGATGGTGACGAAGGCGATGGGCCCGTCACGGAGCACGCTGGACCGCAGTGGTGACGGTTGCTCGGCCGCACGGCGGGCAGTGAACTCCCAGCAGATGGTCAGCACGCCGAACACGGCTAGCGCGTACAACCCGCTCCACTTGGTGCCACACGCCAGCCCGAGCAAGATGCCAGCTGCCAGCCGCCACGGCCGCCAGGCGAACAGCGGTGTGCGATCCGCTCCCGAGTCGGCCCAGTCGGCGTACATCGCCCGAGCCCGGTCCCTGTCGACCAGCAGGCAGGCGAATGCCGCCGCGACGAACATCGCCAGGATGCCGTCCAGAATCGCTGTCCTGCTGAGCGTGATCGACATCCCGTCGACAGCGAGTAGCAATCCGGCTGTCGTGCCGAGAAGAGTCGACCGGAACAACCGGCGACCCGCCCTGGCCACGATCACCACGGTGACGATTCCGGCCACAGCGGTCGCGAGCCGCCACCCGGCCGGTTCCATCCCGAGCAGCCGGATGCCCAGCGCGATGAGCCACTTGCCGATGGTCGGATGGACGACGAACGAGGGCTGGTCGGTGAAGACATCGAGGTCGCCGTCGATGATCTTGTCGTCGGCTCCCTCGACGAAGGAGCGAGCGTCACCGAATCGCAGTAACGAGTAGGCGTCCTTGGCGTAGTACGTCTCGTCGAAGATGAACTTGCCGGGCCGCCCGAGGTCGACCAGGCGCAATACGGCGGCGATAGCTCCGACGAACAGCGGACCCAGCCATCCCCACAGACCGTCCTGCGGCATCGGCCGGACCAGACGGGACCGGATGTCGGATGCCGGTGCAGCCGGCAGCGGCGTCGGCTCCGAGGCAGCCTCGACGGCGGCATCGGTGGTCCGGGTCACCGGGACATGGTAGGTGGGCTGCGAAGATGGCCTGCGTGAGCGTCACCTCGCGAGGTGTTTTGGTGTTGGCGGGGACGCCGATCGGCAACGTCGAGGACGCGCCGCCGGCCTTGGGCCGTGCGCTCGCAACGGCTGACATCGTTGCCGCTGAGGACACCCGCCGGCTGCGCCGGCTGGCTTCCGCTCTCGGCGTATACGTCGGCGGGCGCGTGGTCTCGTACTTCGAGGCCAACGAGACGGCCAGGACGCCCGAGTTGGTCGAGGCCCTCTGGGCGGGGCGCGAGTGCTGCTGATCAGCGACGCGGGAATGCCGTCGGTGTCTGATCCGGGATACCGGCTGGTCGCGGCGGCCGTTGCTGCCGGCATTCAGGTGACAGTGGTGCCCGGGCCGTCGGCCGTCCTCGCTGCACTGGCAGTGAGCGGTCTCCCGGTTGACCGATTCTGCTTCGAGGGGTTCCTGCCTCGGCGGGCCGGCGAGCGGACCCGCCGGCTGGCGGAGTTGGCAGCCGAGCGGCGGACTCTGGTGTTCTTCGAGTCCCGCCATCGGCTTCCCGCAACTCTTGCGGCGATGCGCGACGCCTTCGGAGAGACAGCGACGCGGGGCCGTCTGCCGAGAGCTCACCAAGACCCATGAGGAGGTTCGCCGTGGACCGCTGGGAGAGCTGGCGTCCTGGGCGGCCGACGGGAACGCGCTGGGGGAGATCACGGTGGTCGTGGAAGGGATGACGGGCGCGCCGCCGGCTACGACGGCCGCCGAGGCGGCGGACATCGTGGCCACCCGCGAGGCTGAGGGTGCCGAACGCAAGGACGCGATAGCAGCCGTCGCGCGCGAATCCGGCCTGCCAAAACGCGACATCTACGCCGCCGTTGTCGCTCGGCGGAACGCCTCGGCGGCAAGGAGCCGCGGCTGACCATCCACATCCAGGGCGTGTCGGATGCGTAGTTGGCCGTCGGGGCGCACACTGCTCCGCGGAGGTGAACACATTGCACGACCTCACCATCACCGAAGAGACGTTCGAGCTGCGCTGCCGCGCCTGCGGGCACACGTGGGAGACCGAGTACGAGACCCGCCGGTCCCGGGAGTGGGCAGGGGCGGAGATGATCGAGTTCCTCATCGGGGGCCTGCCGGTTCCCTCGCCATACGACGGCGTTGCCTGCCCACGCTGCCGCGACATTCGCACCGCGGTGATCCCGCAGATCCGTAGCGTGCGCTCTGCCGCAGCCGGAGAACCGACTCCCGGATAGAAACAGTTTCGGCCAGAACGCGCAGCCTGAGTAACCTGACCGCCGTGAGCCGGTTCTACGTCACGACGCCGATTTACTACGTGAACGACGCTCCGCACATCGGTCACGCCTACACGACCGTGATCGCGGACGCGGTCGCACGATGGCACCGGCAGAGCGGCGACGAGACGTTCTTCCTTACCGGGACCGACGAGCACGGGCTGAAGGTTCAGCGCGCCGCAGAGGACAACGGCGTCACGCCGCGGGAGTGGGCCGACCGAACCGTCGAGCGGTTCCGCGACGCGTGGAAGCTGCTCAACATCTCCAACGACGACTTCATCCGGACGACGGAGCCACGCCACCGGACTGCGGTCACGACATTCCTGCAGCGGGTTTACGACAACGGCCATATCGAGTTGGGCATCTACGAGGGGCTGTACTGCGTCGCCTGCGAGGCCTATTACACCGTCGACGATCTCGTGGACGGCACGCTGTGCCCGATCCATCTACGCCCGGTCGAGGAAGTCCGCGAGGAGAACTACTTCTTCAAGCTGTCCAGCTTCCAGCAACGGCTGCTGGACCTGTACGAGTCGCGGCCCGACTTCGTCCAGCCGGAGAGCAAGCGCAACGAAGCATTGGGATTCATCCGCCAGGGTCTGCAGGACTTCTCGATCAGCCGGACGTCCCTGAGCTGGGGAATCCCCATCCCGTGGGATCCCGGTCACGTGACCTATGTGTGGTTCGACGCGCTCACGAACTACATCACTGCCGTCGGGTACGGGCAGGACGAGCAACGGTTCGCAACCTGGTGGCCGGCGACGCACCTGATCGGCAAGGACATCCTGCGTTTCCACTGCGTCTACTGGCCGGCGATGCTGCTCGCCGCCGGGCTCGAACCACCCGCGACGGTCTTTGTGCACGGCTTCCTGCTCGTCGGCGGCGAGAAGATGAGCAAGACCAAGCTCAACCAGATCGCTCCAGCCGACCTGGTCGACGAGTTCGGAGTCGACGGTTTCCGGTACCACTTCCTGCGCGATACCCCGTTCGGCCCGGATGGCGACTTCTCATACGAGCGGATGGTCGACCGCTACAACGGCGACCTGGCCAACAACCTCGGGAACCTGCTCGCTCGAGTGGCCGCCGTCGTCGGCAGCAAATGCGGCGAGTCGGGTCCGGCGCCGCGGGCCGACAGCCCGCTTGCGTCGGTCGCTTCCGACGTGGTCAAAGCTGCCGCGGACGCGTGGGCGAATGTGCAGCCGTCGGTCGCCCTCGAAGCAACCTGGCGGCTGGTGCGGGAGACCAACGTGTACCTGGAGGCCAACGAGCCGTGGAAGCTCGAACCCGGGCCACAGGTGGACGCGGTGATGGGGGACGCGTTGGAGGCGCTGCGCATCGTCGCCCTGCTCGCCTGCGCGGCCATCCCGGCCAGCTGTGACGAGCTTTGGCGGCGCATTGGGTTACCCGGCTCTCCGTCGGACGCCGCGCTTCCCGATGCGGCCGCCTGGGGCGGCTACCAGGGCGGACTGGAGGTCGTCAAGGGCAGCCCGCTCTTCCCCCGAGTACAGCCGAGCTAGCTGCGTGCGCGAGCCGGGCATGCTCAGCCAAGCAGGGTTTCGAGCTTGCCGAACATCATCTCCCATGCCTGACGGCCCATGTCCGCCGTCCCGTCTGGGTGTGGGCCTTCGCGCACCACGAGCTGCGTCGTGCCGTCTTGACCATGGAACTCCACCCGCAGATGTGAGGCCCACCCGCCATCCTGACCCGGAATGCCGTGCCAGGTTCCGCTGCCTGCCAGCAGCGCGTTGGCGATGACCTCTGTGAACCGGCCGTCGAACGCCGTACGCATCGACGGGTCGGCCTCGCCCACCATCGTGAACCGCAGCCGCCCGCCCACACGAGCGTCGAGTTCGACCGTGTCGCGGGCCACCGGGAACCCGTCGGGGCCGTACCACCGGGCGAATTGGTCGGGGTCGGTGAACGCGCCATATACCCGATCTGGCGGGGCGTCGATGACATGGATGAGCTCGATGTCGTACGGGATGTCAGCCAAGGGTCTCCACCTCCTGGGAGTGCACCGACTCAGAACGGGCTGGGCTTTCGGGGCGATTCTCACCCATCCCCCTGTGTTACGACGGTCGCGCCCTCCCAGACTCATCGGTCTCGGCCTACGATCAGGCCTCGATGTCCCATCCCGTGCTCACGGCCGTGGCCTGGCCTTACGCGAACGGGCCCCGACACATCGGTCACGTGTCCGGATTCGGCGTCCCGTCCGACGTGTTCAGCCGCTATCAGCGGATGGCGGGAAACGATGTGCTGATGATCAGCGGTACCGACGAGCACGGCACACCGATCCTGGTGCAGGCCGAGCATGAGGGGGTCAGCCCGCGCGAGCTCGCCGACCGGTACAACCGGGTGATCGTGCAGGACTTGCATGACCTGGGACTTTCCTACGACTTGTTCACCCGTACCAGCACGCGTAACCACCACGCCGTCGCCCAAGAGATGTTCGCCACCTTGCATCGCAACGGGTACATGGTCGCCCGGACGACCTTTGGCGCAGTCTCGCCATCGACCGGCCGCACGCTTCCGGACCGCTTCATCGAAGGCACCTGCCCCATCTGCGGCTACGACGGGGCTCGCGGCGATCAGTGCGACAACTGCGGCAACCAGCTCGACCCGACGGACTTGGGGAACCCGCGCAGCCGGGTCAACGGAGAGACGCCGGTGTTCGTCGAGGCCGAGCACTTCTTCCTCGACCTTCCGGCGCTCGCGGATGCGCTCGGCTCATGGCTGCAGACGCGCACCGGCTGGCGTCCCAACGTGCTGAAGTTCTCCCTCAACCTGCTCGACGACCTGCGTCCGCGCGCGATGACCCGCGACATCGACTGGGGTATACCGGTCCCGCTGACGGGGTGGGAGGACAACCCGAACAAGCGACTTTACGTCTGGTTCGACGCGGTGATCGGCTACCTGTCGGCATCGATCGAGTGGGCCCGCCGCCGTGGCGACGCCAATGCCTGGCGGACCTGGTGGACCGCCGGGGGATACGCGGGGGGCGACGCCCCTCGCGGGTTCTACTTCATGGGCAAGGACAACATCACCTTTCATGCCCAGATCTGGCCCGCCGAGCTGCTCGGCTACAGCGGCCGCGGTTCCCGCGGCGGCTCGCCTGGTCAGTTCGGGTTGCTCGAGCTGCCGACCGAGATCGTCTCCAGCGAGTTCCTGACCATGGAAGGCCGGAAGTTCTCGTCCTCTCGCGGCGTCGTCATCTACGTCAACGAGTTCCTGTCTCGCTACGACGCCGACGCGTTGCGGTTCTGGATTGCAGCAGCCGGGCCGGAGACCCAGGACACGGATTTCACCTGGTCTGAATTCGTGCGGCGCAACAATGACGAGCTCGTCGCCGGTTGGGGGAACCTGGTCAACCGAACCGTGTCGATGATCGCCAGGAACGTCGGCTCGATTCCGCGCGCCGGTGAGCTAGCCGACGCCGACCATGCGCTGCTGGCCACAACCCAGTCGGCGTTCGACACCGTGGGGCGCCTGCTCGAGACGAACCGGCAGAAGCAGGCGCTGCAGGAGGCCATGCGAGCCGTGGGCGCGGCCAACAGCTACCTGTCGCAGCAGGAACCGTGGACTCTCCGCGCGAGCGACCCGGAGCGGATGCTGACGGTCTTGCACGTGGCGGTCCAAGCAGTGCAGGACTGCAACACGATGCTCACCCCGTTCCTGCCGCACGCCGCGGAGCGCATTTACGCGACGCTCGGGGGATCCGGGCGGTGGTCAGATCGACCAGCGGTCCGCGACGTCGACGACCTGGACGGCGGTCCCGGCTACCCAGTGATCATGCTCGACGACAACCGCGGCTCGGCGCGCTGGCAGTCCACGCCGGTCGTCCCGGGCGTGCCGATTCAGGAACCGACCCGGGTGTTCACCAAGCTCGAACTCTCCGTCGTCGAGCAAGAACTCGCCCGGTTGGAGCAGCGTGCGACAGGCTGAGCCGATGCAACTGCCGCCGGCCCCCGATCCGCTGCCGTCGTCGGTAACGGACACCCATTGCCACCTGGACATCGCGCGCGGGCCGGACCGGTCGTGGACCGGGCCGGAGGAGGCACTGGCCGGCGCCGCCGCGGTCAACGTCACGCGAGTGGTGCAGATCGGCTGCGATCTTCCTGGCGCGAAGTGGGCAGTAACCGCGGCGCAGCGGTTTCCGTCCATGGTCGCGGGCGTCGCCCTGCACCCGAACGAAGCACCTCGGCTGGCGGCTCGCGGGCAACTCGATGTCGCTCTGGCCGAGATCGACCGATTGGCGGGTTCCAGTGATCGAGTACGTGCCGTCGGCGAGACCGGCTTGGACTATTTCCGCACCGGCCCGGATGGTCACGCCATCCAGGAGGTGTCCTTTCGCGCGCACATCGAGATGGCCCGACGGCTTGGGAAGGCACTGGTCATCCACGATCGCGACGCGCATACCGATGTCCTGCGCATCCTCGATGACGAGAAGCTGCCCGATCGGGTCATCTTCCACTGCTTTTCCGGTGACGCGGACATGGCCAGGCACTGCGCCAGCCGTGGATGGTTCCTCTCCTTTGCCGGCCCGGTCACCTTCACCAACGCCGGCTCGCTACGACAAGCCTTGGCCGCGACACCGTTGGACCGGGTGCTCGTCGAGACGGATACGCCGTTCCTGACGCCGCACCCGCACCGCGGCAAGCCGAACGCGCCGTACCTCGTCCCGCTCACCGTACGGGTCATGGCCGACGCACTCGCGGAGGATCTGGAGACCGTCTGTACTGCCCTGCAGCACAACACGGACGCCGCATTTGGACCCTGGTAAACCGGGCAAAACTGGCGGGTCAGTTTGGCATCGGGTGCGCGAGGCGTTACCGTCCTGTGACTGTTAGCCGGGATCGGGAGGATTCCAGCGGCCTTCGGGGGAAGGAGCAGGACCGGCTGGAGACCGTGCCCGGGTAGATCAAGTCCCCTGGAGAACCGTGCGTCTCTCCCTGAAGACGCTGGCAATCAACGTTGCCGTCGTTTCCGCGCTGGTCGGCGGAACCACCGCCTACGCCACCTTCGACAACACCGTCACGCTCAGCGTCGACGGCAAGGCCGAGTCAGTGCACACCTTCGACGACACCGTCGGAGAAGTGTTGGCCGCCCAGGACATCAAGCTCGGCACTCACGACGTGGTTGCTCCGTCGGTCGGCAGCCCGATACAGGAGGGCAGCGAGATCGCCGTCCGGTTTGGTCGCCAACTGACCGTGACGATCGACGGCGTCGAGCGCCAGGTATGGACCACCGCGCTCTCGGTCGACGAAGCCCTCGAGGAGCTCGGCATCCGAGCAGCCGGCGCCGAACTGTCGGTCTCCCGGTCGCTCGGCATCGGCCGGCGCGGGCTCGACTTCGAGATCCGCACGCCCAAGGACGTGACCCTGGTCGCCGACGGCGAGTCGACGGCCCTCACGACCACGGCGCTCACTATCCGCGAAGCACTCGAGGATGCCGGTATAACGCTGGCCAAGCTCGACCGGATCAGCCCAGCGCTGGAGGAGCGGGTCACCGACGGCCTCAAGCTCATCGTCAAGCGAGTGGTCGCAGAGAAGCGCACCGTCACCGTCACCGTTGATCACAAGGTCTCTCGAAAGGACGACAGCTCGCTGTACGAGGGCGACACCAAGGTCGAGGTCCAGGGTCGCGACGGGAAGATCGAGCGCGTTGTCGAGGTCATGATCGTAGACGGCAAGGAGGGCAAGCAGCGCGTGCTCTCCGAGGAGACCGTCCAGGCAGCCGTCACCGAAGTCATCCTGGTGGGCACCAAGCAACGCCCGGCGCCGGACCCGCCGCCCTCGTCTGGCGGCAGCGGTGTGTGGGACCAGCTGGCTCAGTGTGAGTCCGGGGGCAACTGGTCGATCAACACCGGCAATGGCTACTACGGCGGGCTGCAGTTTTCGCTGGGCACCTGGCAGGCCTTCGGCGGATCCGGGTATCCACACGAGAACAGCAAGGCCGAGCAGATCCGGATCGCCACCAAGGTGCGCGACGCGCGCGGCGGATACGGTGACTGGCCAGCCTGCGCCGCCAAGCTCGGTCTGCCCACCTAGCGCGACGCGCCCGCGACGCTGACAAGTAGTCCATAACCAACGAGTCAGGGGGCCCAGCCAGGTGACCGGCGGCGACGAGCCTGCGGGCCCTGACACGTCGGCGGGCAATGCCGGCCGCGCCGACCCCAGGCTGATGGGACCGGCGGACGTGCGTCGTCGGGCGTCCGAACTGGGCCTGCGGCCGATCAAGGCGCTGGGGCAGAACTTCGTCGTCGACGCGAACACGGTCCGGCGGATCGTCCGTACAGCACGGCTGAGCCGTGACGACGTGGTTGTCGAGGTTGGCCCCGGACTCGGTTCGCTGACGCTCGCATTACTGCCCGAGGTCGAGCACGTCGTGGCGATCGAGATAGACCGGAGGCTGGCGCGGAGCGCTCGCCGCCACGGCGGCGGAGTACGCACCGGGCCTGGCCGACCGTCTCGACGTCGTTCAAGCCGACGCTGCGCGGGTAGCCGAGCTGCCCGGGCCGGACCCGACCGCGTTGGTCGCCAACCTGCCCTACAACGTCGCTGTTCCGGTACTGCTGCACCTGCTGGAAACGCTTCCCACCCTGCGAACGGTGTCGTGATGGTCCAACAGGAGGTAGCCGACCGGTTGGCTGCCGGACCGGGCTCGCGCACGTATGGTGTGCCGTCGGTCAAAGTCGCCTGGTACACCGACGTGCGGCCGGCCGGTCCGGTCGCCCGGACCGTGTTCTGGCCGTCGCCGAATGTCGACTCCGCACTGGTGGCGCTTACCCGGCACGACCCGCCGGGCGGAGCGGACCGGCGCGACGTGTTCGCGGTAGTCGACGCAGCATTCGCGCAGCGGCGCAAGACGCTGCGCGCTGCGCTGTCCCGTTGGGCAGGCTCCCCTGCCGCAGCCGAAGAGATCTTGTGGGCCGCCGGCGTTGATCCAAGAGCACGCGGCGAGCAGTTGGCCGTTGGTGACTTCGTCCGGATCGCCGCGGCGCGAACCGGATTGCCAGACGAGCGGCAACGCGACGAGTAGCGTCGCGCCCATGTCGTCGGTGACCGTTCGGGTGCCGGCGAAGATCAACCTCGCTCTTTCGGTAGGACCCCGCCGTGCCGACGGCTACCACGAGCTGGCCACGGTCTTCCACGCTGTCTCGCTCTATGACGAGATCGTTGCCAGCCCGGATGAGGACATCACCGTCAGGGTCGAGGGCATCGGCTCGGATCGGGTGCCGCTGGACGGTGCCAACCTTGCGGTCCGGGCCGCCCAGACGCTCGCGGCATATGCCGGCGTGAGCACCGGTGCCAGGTTGCACATCCGCAAGGACATCCCCGTGGCTGCTGGGTTGGCCGGCGGCAGCGCCGACGCGGCCGCGGCGTTGGTCGCGTGTGACGCGTTGTGGGACACCGGGCTGGGCCGGCCGGAGTTGTCGATCCTCGCCGCCCGGGTAGGCAGCGACGTGCCGTTCGGGCTCGTGGGTGGCACGGCGCTGGGCACAGGACGTGGGGAGCGGCTGACTCCGGCGATGGTCGGTGGCACGTTTCACTGGGTGCTGGTCGTAGCCGAGTACGGACTCCCGGCATCTGAGGTCTACACCGCGCTCGATGACCTGCGCCGCCCTGCCGGTGTCGCGGCGCCGGCGGTCGTGCCCGATGTGCTCGCGGCACTTCGAGCGGGAGATGCCGAGGCGCTGGGCGCTCAGCTCACCAACGACCTCGGGCCGGCTGCGTGCACGCTCGCGCCGCAGCTGACCGCAACGTTGCAGGCCGGGCACGATCTCGGCGCGCTCGGTGGCGTGGTATCGGGATCCGGACCAACCTGCGCCTTCCTGGTTCGCGACCCGGAACACGGGCTAGACCTCGCGGTCGGGCTCACGGCGGGGCAACCGGATGCCGACATTCGGCGCGTGACCGGCCCGGTGCCAGGTGCGCGCATCGTCGGGTAGGGAGCCGGAGATGCTCGATCACCACGGCGGATACGTCTGACGCTCCGACTGGGGATAGTGCAGCAGCCTCAGAAGTACAGGTCGCGCTCGGCGAACCAGGAACGCGGGTTCACTGCGTCGCCACCGGAGGGGTGCACCTCGAGGTGGAGATGCGGACCGGTTGAGTTGCCGGTGGAGCCCACGCTGCCGATCTCGGTCCCGGGCGTGACCTCGCCCGAGCGCAGCACGTACCGGGACAGGTGGCAGTACCAGGTCTCGGTGCCATCCCAGTGCTGGACCACGATCTTGTTTCCGTAGGGTCCATCCCACCCAGCGAAGATGATCTCACCGCTGGACATCGTCCGGACGGGGGAGCCATACGAGGTGGACAGGTCAAGACCGGTGTGCCGGCTTGCCCACAGCCGGCCTACGGCACCAAATCCGGCGGAGACCCGGTACGAGCTCAGCGGCAGCACCCACTTCTTGCGTTCCCGCTCGGCGCGGGCGGCGCGCTCGGCTGCGGCCTTGCGCTCGACCTCCACGAGGGCGGCGTTGACGTCCTTGGCGAGCTTGGTGCTCTCTGCCGTGAGCGACTGACCGGCCGCATCGACAGGATCCAGCGCACCCGAGGTGTCAATCGCATGCGGACGCTCAGGGACGGCGGAGCTCGCGACGACGGCCGTGGCCCCGAGCGCTTGCGGCATCGACACGGCGCCGGAAGCAGCTGCCGCGACGGCGATGGAGCCGACGGCGGATGGAAGCCCGATGGGCATACGACGGCGACGGTGACGCCCGTTGCCGGGGCGATGCGACACGGTCAGGGGAGCCTTCCGCTTGCTGCAGGGTGCGCAGGACGATAACGGACCGCGGCACCCGTGCCAAACTGACGAGCCGCCCTTCTGCATGTGCATTTGCAGGTCCGTTCGACCTCGACCGCTTGCCTGGTGGACCGTAACCGGTTCGTGACCTGCGCAAATACCGGAGCCTTGAGCCTTCGTGCGACAAGTCAGACACGGCGACACCGGGTGTGATTTATGTCACACCGAACAGAGCCGTGCAGACCTCGTGCACGACCCGACCAGCCACCGGCAGCGACATGTGCCCTACCCCGTGAACCGCGATCTCATGCACCTCGAGGTCGGGATGAAGCAGCCGGGCGTTGCTATGGGGGACGACGACCTGGTCCAAGTCGCTCCAAACCACAACGAACCGGGTCCGGCAGCCGGGACTGGGCGCAGCGAGCTCGGCCAGAAACCGACTGCCGGGCCGCAGCTGGCGTAACAACGGGTGCGGCAGCCCAGCGGCCCAGCGGGTCCCGGCGTGTGGTGTGCCCAGTGTGACCAGCGTTTGCACCTTGGCGTGCCCGCCGAGGCGCTGGACGTAGTACCGCGCGACCAGTCCGCCCATCGAGTGAGCGACGACGTTCACCCGTTCGTACCCGGTTTGGTTGCAGACTCGGCCCACTTCTGCACCAAGTCGGGCGGCGAGGGTCCTGAGGTCGGTCGCGAGCCAGCCGTAGTCGATGGAAACCACGCGTTCGAAGCCGCGTCGGCGCAGCGCGCGGCGCATGACCGTGAATGTCGAGTGGTTGTCCGCGATCCCATGGACCATCACGATGGGCGTCCCAGCCGCCTCGACGTCGCCGGCCAGCAGGCCGCGACGAACCGGGTCGAGGCCGCTGAGTGTCAGCCGCCTCGAGTCAGCGGCCCGCCGCCGCTCCCGCAACAGGCCTAGCGGATAGGTGGATACGTGTGCGCTGGCCCACGCCGTCTCCAGCGCAATGCCGCGGATCACCGCCGCGGGATCGATCCGGCGGTCGGAGGAGACGTCGTCCCGGCGACCCATGCCTGACGGTAACCCGACCTGACGACGGCAACCCCGGAACGGGCGATCGTGTCCTACTCTGACCGACATGGCAGGCGATGCACCGCTGCGCGTCGTGGTCGCGAAGCCGGGCCTGGATGGCCACGACCGCGGGGCGAAGGTCGTCGCCCGTGCGCTGCGTGACGCCGGCGTCGAAGTCATCTACACCGGGTTGCACCAAACCCCGGAACAAGTGGTCGACACCGCGATTCAGGAAGACGCGGATGCGATCGGGTTGTCGATCTTGTCCGGAGCGCACATGACACTGTTCCGGAAGGTCCTCGATCTGCTGACCGAGCGGGACGCGCGCGACATCACCGTGTTCGGCGGCGGGATCATCCCGGACGCAGACATCCCGCTGCTCGAGCAGATGGGCGTCGTGAAGATCTTCACGCCGGGGGCCACTACCCAGGACATCGTGGCTTGGGTGCACTCCACGCTCGAGGCGCAGCAGCCGGCCTAACCTCGTCAGACATGCCACGCACCTGCCCTCGGGTCTAGGCTTCGGCGCGGCAGCGTTGCCTCACCGCGACGGCGGCGGCTGCTTGAACGCGTCGCACGAGCCGAGGGCGGATTGCCGTGGACCTGATGGAGTACCAGGCGAAGGAGCTCTTCGCGAAGCACGGCGTGCCGGTGCTCCCGGGCGTCGTCGCGGAGACCGTGGATGAGGCTCGTGCGGCAGCCGAGCAGCTCGGCGGCCGCAGTCGTCGTCAAGGCACAGGTCAAGACCGGGGGCCGCGGCAAGGCCGGCGGCGTCAAGCTCGCCGACCTCAGCCGACGAGGCCGCGGAGAAGGCCACAGGCGATCCTCGGGCTGGACATCAAGGGCCACACGGTCCGCGAGTGCTCGTCACGGAAGCCAGCGACATCGACGGAGGAGTACTACGTCTCCTACCTGCTCGACCGCGCCAACCGCACCTACCTCGCCATGGCCAGCGTCGAGGGCGGCATGGACATCGAGCAGCTCGCCGTCGAGCGGCCCGGAGGCACTGGCCCGGGTCCCGGTCGACGCGCTCACCGGCGTCGACGGCGCCAAGGCCACGGAGATCGCCGATGCCGCGCGATTCCCCGCCGACGTGCGCGACCAGGTCGTCGACGTCCTGCGAGAAGCTGTGGACGGCCTTCACCGACGAGGACGCGACGCTCGTCGAGGTCAACCCGCTGGTGAAGACGCCGACGGGCGCGTCGTCGCCCTGGACGGCAAGGTCACCCTCGACGACAACGCCGATTTCCGGCACCCGGACCATGCCGCGTTCGAGGACAAGGCTGCGGCGGACCCGCTGGAGGCGCGGGCCAAGGAGAAGGACCTCAACTACGTCAAGCTCGACGGCGAGGTCGGCATCATCGGCAACGGTGCGGGGCTGGTGATGTCGACGCTGGATGTGGTGGCGTACGCGGGGGAGGAGTTCGCGGGTGTCAGGCCGGCGAATTTCCTGGACATCGGTGGCGGGGCGTCGGCGGAGGTGATGGCGAACGGGCTGGAGATCATCCTCTCCGATCCGGCGTGCGCAGCGTCTTCGTCAACGTCTTCGGCGGGATCACGGCGTGTGATGAGGTGGCCAACGGCATCGTGCAGGCGTTCGCGCTGCTGGAGAGCCGCGGCGACGAGATCACCGCACCCGCTGGTCGTCCGACTCGACGGGAACAACGCGGAGCTGGGCCGGCAGATCCTGCGTGACGCGCAGCTGCCGCACCTGGAGCAGGTCGACACGATGGATGGAGCCGCGCGCCGCGTGGCCGAGCTCGCCGCGGCAAAGTGAGGGAGCTGACGTGGCGATCTTTCTGACCGGGGACTCCAAGGTCATCGTGCAGGGCATGACCGGGTCCGAGGGCCGGCGGCACACCCAACGGATGCTGACGTCGGGCACCGCGATCGTCGGCGGGGTGAACCCCGGCAAGGGCGGGCAGTCGGTCGAGTTCGAGGGCGCGACGGTGCCGGTGTTCGGCAGTGTCCAGGAGGCGGTCGAAGCGACCGGAGCGGACGTCTCGGTTGTGTTCGTGCCACCGAAGTTCGCCAAGGGCGCGGTGATGGAGGCGGTCGATGCCGGGCTGCCGCTCGTCGTCGTCATCACCGAGGGAATGCCGGTCGACGACACCGCGGAGTTCTTCCAGTACGCGGTGAACTCCGGCCGTACCCGGATCGTCGGGCCGAACTGCCCGGGCCTGATCAGCCCAGGGCAGTCCAACGCAGGGATCATTCCCGCGGACATCACCAAGCCCGGGCGCATTGGCCTGGTGAGCAAGTCCGGCACGCTGACCTACCAGATGATGTACGAGCTGCGCGACATCGGCTTCTCCACCTGCGTCGGCATCGGTGGCGACCCGGTGATCGGTACGACCCACATCGACTGCCTGGAGGCGTTCGAGGCCGATCCGGATACCGACGCGATTGTGATGATCGGCGAGATCGGCGGCGATGCCGAGGAGCGCGCCGCCGACTACATCAAGGCCAACGTCACGAAGCCGGTCGTCGGCTATGTCGCCGGGTTCACGGCGCCGGAAGGAAAGACGATGGGCCATGCCGGTGCGATCGTGTCCGGCTCGTCAGGTACCGCCGCCGCCAAGCAGGAGGCGCTCGAGTCCGCCGGTGTGCGCGTCGGCAAGACCCCCAGTGAGACCGCCCGGATCATGCGCGAGGTCATGGCGTCGCGCTGACGTCGTGCTTTCCACGGTCAGGTGACCGCGGAGCGGATCGCGAACTCGGGTGCGGCCCACTCCCGCGAGCTCAATGCCGCAGCCATGTGGTCGACGGCGTCCCAAACGTCGATGTACCGCAGGTAGAGCGGAGTGAAGCCGAAACGCGCGAAGTCGGGGTCGCGGAAGTCACCGACGACTCCGCGGGCGATGAGTGCCTGCACCAGCCCATACGCGCCGGGGTGCCGCAGGCAGACCTGCGAGCCGCGTTGCTCATGCCGACGAGGCGCATCGACCGTCACCCCGTAGGCCGACAGTCGTTCCTCGGCTAGGGCGATGAAGTAGTCGGTCAGCGTCAGTGATTTGGCCCGCAACTCGGTCATGGAGACACCGTCGAACGCATCCAGGGCAGCGTCAAACGTGCTCATGGACAGGATCGGGGGGGTCCCGGCGAGGAGGCGAGAGATTCCCGCCGCCGGGCGGTACTCGCGCTCGAGAGCAAACGGCGCCGCGTGGCCCATCCAGCCGGCGATCGGCTGGTCGAGAGCGTCGTGCCAGCGCCGGTGCACATAGACGAACGCCGGCGCTCCCGGACCGCCGTTGAGGTACTTGTAGCCGCAGCCGACGGCCATATCGGCGTTCCAGCCGTCGAGGTCAACCGGCACCGCACCGGCTGAATGGCACAGGTCCCACAGCACGAGAGCGCCAGCTTCATGGATGGCCTTCGTGATCTCCGCTGCGTCATACATCCGCCCGGTTCGGTAGTCGACGTGGGACAGCTCGACGACTGCGACCGTCTCGTCCAGCGAGGCCGCAATATTCGCCGGGTCGCACCAGCGCAGCTCCAGACCCGTCATGCGGGCGACGCTGGCGACGATGTACGAGTCAGTCGGGAAATTGCCCGGGTCGCTGACCAGCACTCGGCGGTCTGGTCGCAGCCTGGCGGCTGCGACCAGCAGCTTGAAGATCTGGACCGTGGTCGAGTCGCCGACGATCACGCTGTCTTCTGGCGCGCCGATCAGTCGCGCGATCTCGCGCCCCGACCCGGGCCGGCAGCCCGATCCAGTCGTGCGTGTTCCAGGACGAGATCAGATCGTCGCGCCACTGCACGTCCACGACGTCGGCGAGCCGCTCTCGGACACCGACGGGAAGCGGGCCGAGCGAGTTGCCGTCAAGGTAGATCAACCCGGCCGGTAGCTCGAACCTGCTCGCGCGAGATGGCGCAGCGGATCGGCCCGGTCCAGCGCCTCGGCCTCGGCGCCGGATTCCCATGCCCAGAACTTACGACGGACGGACCTGCGATACGGCGCTGTGGGCCCGTCAACTGTCGCTGAGGCGTTCCCCTGCCAGGGTGACCAGCTCGCGCAGCTGCTCCTCGTCAGCAGCGGTGACGTTGAGCTGTACGTGGCTGACCTGTGATCCGACGCCCAGCAAGCCGAACAGAAACACGGCATCGTCCTCAATGCTGAGTCGCCACAGGGTTCCCTCGAACTTCAGGTCGGGGCCGCCGACGGTGCCGATGTTCTCCACCGGCGCTTCCTCACAGCCCTGGTTCTCGGCGACGAACGTCGCGTAATGCTCGCGGCCCTGCTGGTCGGACTCGAACGCGGCGACGGTCTGCTGCACCATGTCGCCACCCGGGTCGAGCGGGTTGCCGTACACGACGCTCTCAACCGACACGGCGCCCGCGGCGAGGCTGTTCGACTGTATGCACGGTGAGCCGAGCCATCCCGTCCGGGACGGGCACCACGTCGCCGGCTGCTACCTGCTGCATACCGGTTGCTTGGGCGACCTCGTCCAGGGTCAGCCAGGCAGGCGGCACTGCGGCCGGGACCGGAAACACCCGCTCCTGGCTGACCTTGTCCGATACGCAGGCACCGCCGGTCTCGGTGCAGAGCCGGCGTACCGCCGCCTCGGCGAGTCGCGGGCTGTCGGGCTGGTTGGCGTCCTGGGCGAATCCGCCGTGGGTGATGCTGGTCACCGCGTTGCCGCTGCGCGCGAGGGCGATGCTCACCAGCAACCGTTCCTCGCCTCGGCGTTCCGCCCAATATCGGATCAACCAGGTTTCCTCACCGACCCCCATCACCCTCCAGATCTCGTCCAAGTCGAAGTCGGCTCGGGTTCTGACGCATGACGCGACTTCGTCCTGCAGGTAGGCCAAGCGGCCTTCAGCTTCCGACGCGGTGGCTTGGGCTTCGGCGATCTGGTCGATCCGGCCGGTCCCCTCCGGGATGGCGAACGAGCGCTGGCTCTGCTCAGGATCCGCCGGCGGTGCGCACGGCCAGGCTTCCGCCGGCGGCTCGGTCTCGACCCAGCCGGCGTCCTGATCGAGGTCCTCAACGGTAAGCAGGACGGACGCGGGCAATCCGGGGCCGGGCTGCGGTGGCGTCGGCGCGACGTCTGTTGGGGTGGCGGTGTCCGTCGGCGAGTTGGCGAAGTCCGGTGCAGAGCTCAGCGACGGCTGGGCGAACGCGAAGACGGCACCCGCGACGACGGCCGCGACGCCGAGACCGGCAGCAATGGCCTGGTTGCGGGTCCGCTGGCGGGCCCGGCGGCGGGCGGCGGCGGCACCTGGCAGCGACACACGTCGGGTGTCGGAACCAAGACCCTCGAGTTCGCGGTTCAAGTCGAAATCAGCGGGCATCTCGGGCCTCCCGAGCGGTGATTGCCGGCTCGTCTCGGAGCAGGTCGGCGAGCGCTGCGCGGCCCCGGGAGAGCCGAGCCTTGACGGTTCCTGTCGGCACGCTGGTTTCCCGGGCAACTTCGTCGACGGACAACCCCACCAGGTGGTGCAGCACGACAGTGCGGCGCTGCGCCTCCGGGATCTGTCGTAGCGCCTGCACCAACGCCACATGATCCGTTGATGGCGGCCGGCTCGGCTCGTCAGCGCCGTGCCGGACGAGTGCACGGGCACTGTTGCGGGCCTTGCGCCATCGGCTCGCCGCGATCCGCCAAGCGACGGTACGTACCCAGGCAGCCGCGTCTGCTGCTTCGTGGACCTGTTTCCAGTGCTGCCAGGCCCGCGCGTATGCCTCCTGAACGCACTCTTGCGCGTCAGCCATGTTGCCGGTCATCGCGTACATCTGATGGAGCAGCCGACGACTGGTCGCGCTGTAGAACGCGTCGAAGTCGTCGGTCTCGGACACAGCACCTCACTCCGAGCGGCAATGTGGTGAACCCGGCTCCCTGCGGCCGGGTTCATACGTCTAGACGCGTGACGGCGGCCGCCGGTTGCATCCGGCGACACGCGGAGACGCCGACGGTACGGCACGTGGCCCGCAGGCCGGGAAGATGAGTCTGTGACCGACCTGCTGAGTCGGCCGTTCCTGCGCCGCACCGAGCCGGCGTGGGGGTCCAGGGTGCCGTGGCTCGCGGGTGTGCTCGCGGCGGCATGGGCACTGGTCGCCGGGCTGGCAGTCGCGGCGCTTCCGGCGATGCTGATCTGGATAGACGACGGCGCTGCGGCACCCGTAGGAGATCCGGTCCGCATCGGTGTGCAGTTCTGGCTCGCCGGGCATCGGGTCGCCCTGCGCGTCGACGACGCTGACGTCCGCTTCGCACCATTGGGGCTGACGGTCGTCGCCCTACTGCTGCTCTACCGGGCGGCACGGTGGGCCGCAAACGCTGCTGGCGTATCGACGCTGCGAGGTGGCATCGCTGTGGTGCTGCCCGCCGCAGGTATGTATGCAGTGGGCGCTTCTGGCTTGGCGGTGTGGGCGACGACGGCGACCGTGTCGATCGACCCATTGTCGGCTGCCGTTTGGGCCGGTTCGGTCGCGGCCCTGGGAGCCGGCATCGGTGTCGTCTATGAGGGCGAGCTCGTGGGGCGCCTGATCAACCGGCTGCCCACCTGGTCATGGCCGGTAACGCGCGCCGCAGCGGCGGCGGTGGCCGGGCTGTTCGCTGTCGGCTGTCTGCTCGTCGGCGTCAGCGTCGTCGTTCATTCCGATCGGATCGCGGCGGTCGCTGAGGCGCTCGACCCGGATCTCACCGGAAGCCTGGCGCTGATCTTGGCGGGCGCGGCTCTGGTGCCGAACGCTGCGGTGTGGGCGGCGGCGTACGCGATGGGACCCGGGTTTGCACTCGGCGTAGGAACGACCGTCGGGCCGGATGCGGTCGAGCTTGGCATCGTTCCGGCACTACCCGCACTCGCGGCAGTGCCCGCCGAGACCTATGGCTGGCAGGGCTGGCTGGTGCTCGTCGGGCCGTTCCTCGTCGGAATCCTCACCGGCGTGGTCACGTACCGCTGGTCGACAGGCGGCCGATGGCGGGCGGGGGCGAATGCCGTCGCCGCCTCCGTCGTAGCAGCAGTGGCGATGGCCGGTCTGAGCTGGTTCGCTGGCGGCTCGGTCGGCGCAGCGCGGATGAGCGCCGTCGGGTCGGCACCACTCGAGACGGCGATCGCAACCTTCCTCGAGGTCGGGATTCCTGCAGTGATCGTCGCTGCCGCGTTGCCGCGCAGGGAATAGGCCAAGTCGATTTCAACCGCAGGCTGCCCGCCGCCCTGACGGGCGGCCATCATCTCAGCGAAGGATGCGGCCCCGCACCGCGTCGGCGAACTCGTCCTGGCACACCTGTTGGGCCTGCCGGGTGTTCGCGCCGGCGAGGCACTCCCGGAAGGCGGCCGTCTCGGCTCCGAGCAGGGTGAGCATGATCGACAGAAACCCACCAACGAGGATCGCGAACACCCCAGTGGTCACCGCAAGGAGGAACGCCCGGCGGGGCACCTTCTGATGGCGTCGCTGACGCACCGCGAGCGCGATCAGTGTGCCGATGCCAGCAATCAGCCCGATCGGCGGCACCGCGATCGCCAGGATGGCAGCGCTGAGCGCGAGGAAGACCAGCATGCGGGTCTGCCTCGACAGCGTCCGTCGGTGCGGTTTCCACCCCGCGATAGTCTCACCACCGTCCGCCTCGAACGGTCCGCCCGTCACCGGGAGCACATGTGCAGCACCACCCCGCGCCGACGGGATCGGCGCGGCTGGGCGTTCTTGTCTCGGGCACCGGCAGTAACCTCGAGGCCCTGCTGGAGGCGTGCGCAAGTCCCTCGTACGGCGCCGCAGTGGTCGTCGTCGGTGCCGATCGGGATGACATCCGGGCACTCGCAGTCGCCGAAGCCGCAGGTGTCCCGACGTTCGTCGAACGGCTGGCGAACTATGAGTTGCGGGAGGAATGGGACGATGCGCTGGCTCGCCGGCTCGCGACGTTCGAGCCCGACCTGGTCATCTCCGCTGGGTTTCTCAAGCTGGTCGGCCAGGCCTTTCTTGATCGCTTCGGAGATCGCTATATCAATACCCACAACGCGTTGTTGCCAGCCTTTCCCGGCATCCACGGCCCACGCGACGCGTTGGCATACGGGGTAAAGGTGGCTGGAGCCACGTTGTTCTTCGTCGACGACGGTGTCGACACCGGGCCGATCATCGCCCAAGTGGCTGTGCCGGCGGAGGACGAGGACACCGAGGCGAGCCTCACCGAGCGGATCAAGGTCGCCGAACGCCGTCAGCTCGTCGAATGGGTTGGCCGCCTGGTGCGCGAGGGTTGGACCATCGCCGGAAGGAAGGTCACGATCCCGTGAGCGACGAACGGACGCCGATTCGGCGTGCGCTGATCAGCGTCTATGACAAGACCGGGCTCAGCACGCTCGCCACCGGCCTGCATGCGGCTGGGGTGGCAATGGTCTCTACTGGATCGACCGCCAAGCACATTGCCGATGCCGGTGTACCGGTCACGGCTGTCGAGGAACTGACTGGTTTCCCCGAGGTCCTGGATGGCCGGGTCAAGACACTGCATCCCAGCGTGCACGCGGGGGTCCTGGCCGACCAGCGTCGTGTCGAACACGTCGACCAACTGGCTGAGCTCGGCATCGAGCCGTTCGACCTCCTCGTCGTCAACCTTTACCCGTTCACGGCCACCGTGGTGGCGGGTGGGTCGCCAGAAGAGTGCGTGGAGCAGATCGACATCGGTGGTCCCGCCATGTTGCGTGCGGCGGCGAAGAACCATTCAAGTGTTGGGGCGGTGGTCGACCCGACCCGATACGGTGATGTGCTCGAGGCGGTTGCCGCCGGCGGCTTCACCCTCGACCAGCGACGGCGGCTGGCAGCCGACGTCTTCGCGCACACGGCGACATACGACGTGCACGTGGCGTCCTGGATGGGCAATGTGCTGGCGCCAACAGACGACGGCACCGGATTTCCGGCCTGGATCGGCGCCACTTGGGACCGCGACACTGTGCTCCGTTACGGCGAGAACCCGCACCAGCGGGCTGCGCTGTACGTCGCCGGTTTCGATGCGGAGGGGGTTGCGACCGCCGTGCAGCTGCACGGTAAGGCGATGTCGTACAACAACTACGTCGACGCCGACGCGGCGCACCGAGCGGTGTACGACTTCGACCAGCCCGCGGTGGCCATCGTCAAGCACACCAACCCCTGTGGCATCGCCGTCGGTGTCGATCCGGCTGACGCATACCGCAAGGCACTGGCGACCGATCCGGTCTCGGCCTTTGGCGGTGTGGTCGCGGCCAACCGGTTGCTGACGAGCTCCGCAGCGGAGCGGATTGCCGACGTGTTCACCGAGGTCGTCGTCGCACCGGATTTCGAGGCTGCGGCGCTGGAGATGCTCACCCGGAAGAAGAATCTTCGATTGCTGCGCGTTCCCGACCGACGCCGCCGTGGCGTGGAGACCCGGTCCATCTCGGGCGGGCTGCTGATGCAGGGCGTCGACACGTTCGACACGTCAGGGGACGACCCGGTCAACTGGACGCTCGCCGTCGAGCCCGCAGCCGATCCGATCACACTTGCCGACCTGCGATTCGCGTGGCGGGCCTGCCGTTCGGTGAAGTCGAACGCCGTGCTGCTGGCCCGCGACGGAGCTGCCGTCGGGGTAGGGATGGGCCAGGTCAACCGGGTTGACTCCGCTCGGCTTGCCGTCTCCCGGGCAGGACGCGCGAGCCGCTGGATCGGTGGCCGCCTCCGATGCGTTCTTCCCGTTCCCCGACGGTCTTCAGGTGCTGCTCGACGCTGGCATCCGCGCGGTGGTCCAACCCGGTGGGTCGGTCCGCGACGAGGAGGTGATCTCCGCGGCCCGAGACGCGGGCGTCACGATGTACCTGACGGGTACTCGGCACTTCTTCCATTGACGTGACACCCTGGAACCGTCTTCGCATCCGCGTCGACCGAGGAGTCGGTAACGATGAGCTCTCCCGACCAGCCGGCGGAACCTCCCGATACCAGCCCAGGTTGAGGATCCCGCCGGACCCACCGATGACGTGCGCGAGAAGTTCCGCGCAGCACTCGCGCGAAAACAGGGCAAGGAGCAAGGCGTCCCCCACCATCCGGACCAGACCAGCCCGGCTGGGCGAAGCCAGGACGCCAAGACCCAGCGGATGTTCCGCCGCAAGAGCGGCGGCTGACCCTGACGTGGTCGGTCCACCTCGGCCGGACGATGCCGTCGTCCGCAGCCGTGAAGATCGTCGTGAGGCCTCTGGCCGGACGTCTGAAGCGACCATGAGCCGTGAAGATCGTTGTGTTCGCTGATGCGGGTCTTTGAGCGGGGTGATTCCTCACGACGATCTTCATGACTGCGACACGAGCTTCACGAGTGCGGACGCGATCGTCACGACTGCGACGGACCGTGGAGGCGGCGGCTCGGCCTCGACAGGAAGTCCGCGCAGCCGTGAAAGACTGGCGAGTCGTGACGGCGGTGATCCTGGACGGCAAGGCGACGGCCGCGGAGATCAAGGCCGACATCACCGTCCGGGTCGCGGCCCTGCGGGGCGAAAGGGATCGTCCCCGGGCTCGGCACCATCCTGGTCGGCGACGATCCAGGCAGCCGGGCCTACGTCGCGGGCAAGCACCGCGACTGCGCCGAGGTGGGGATCGAGTCGATCCAGGTCGAGCTGCCGGCGACCACGCCGCAAGCGCGAACTCGAGGCCGCGGTCGACCGGCTCAACGCGGACCCGGCCTGCACCGGCTACTTGGTGCAGCTGCCGTTGCCCGAGGGCCTCGACGAAGACGCCGTCGTCGCGCGTATCGACCCGAGCAAGGATGCCGACGGGCTCCACCCGCTGAACCTCGGCCGGCTGGTGCCAGATGCGGCCCGCGTCCGCTGCCGTGCACGCCGCGGGGCATGCCTCGAGCTGCTCCGCCGCTACGACGTGACGATCGCCGGCGCCGACTTGGTGGTGATCGGCCGCGGGATCACCGCGGGCCGGGCGATGTCGCTGCTGTTCACTCGGCGCACGCGAGAACGCGACAGTCACGATGTGCCACACGGCAACCAAGGGCCTCGCCGAGCATGTCCGCCGAGCCGACATCGTCGTCGCGGCAGCCGGGGTTCCCGGCCTGGTGACGGCCGAAATGGTCCGGCCGGGCGCGGCCGTCCTCGACGTCGGCATCACCCGGGTCATCGGCGAGGACGGAACCGGCCGTTACACCGGCGACGTTGACCGACGAGGTCCGTGAGGTCGCCGGGTACCTCGCGCCAATGCCCGGCGGGGTTGGGCCGATGACTCGCGCGATGCTGCTGACCAACGTCGTCGAGGCGGCCGAGGCGGCGACCGCTCGGTAGGGTGTGCCGCGATGTCGACCGGGAGGTCCCTCGTGGGAGCCACGACGGGAGACCACCGCCGACGCGCGGGCTCCGGCGCTGTTCCGGGAATGGCCGTTGATCCTGGTGCTGACCGTCGTCGCGGCCTCGCTGTGGATCGTCGCCGACAACCATTTCAAGCGCGGGACCGTGCTGTTCGCGCTCGCGATCTGTCTGGCGGCGCTCCTCCGGGCCATGCTGCCCAACGGTGCGGTCGGGATGCTCAGGGTTCGCTCCCGGTTCCTCGACGTGCTCACGATGGCGGGCGCTGGGCGGCTGCACGCTGATTGCCGCGCTGATCGTGCCGCCCCCCGGCTGAGGACCACTGCCGACGTGCCAACCGGCCGGTAGGCTCGCGATCCACCGGCTGAACGACACCTGGAGGATCCCGATGGCGCGTCAGGGCAAGGTCACCGTGGTGGGTGCCGGCTTCTACGGATCGACGACGGCGCAGCGGCTGGCCGAGTACGACATCTTCGAAACCGTCGTCCTCACCGACATCATCGAGGGCAAGCCAGAAGGCATCGCGCTCGACATGAACCAGTCCCGGCCCATCGAGGGCTTCGAGACCACGGTCGTCGGGCAGACCACAGGGACCGACGGCTCGGGCTACGAGGTGATCGCCGGCTCGGACATCGTGGTGATCACCGCCGGCCTGCCCCGCAAGCCTGGGATGAGCCGGATGGACCTCATCGAGACCAACGCCAAGATCGTCCGATCCGGTCGCGGAGAACGTGGCACAACACGCGCCGGAAGCCGTCGTCATCGTCGTGTCCAACCCACTGGACGAGATGACCGCGCTGGCGCAGATCGCTACCGGCTTCCCGAAGAACCGCGTGATGGGCCAGGCCGGCATGCTCGACACCGCCCGGTTCAGCAACAACGTGGCCGAGAAGCTCGGCGTCCCGGTCGGCAGCGTCGAGACGCTGACTCTCGGCTCGCACGGCGACACGATGGTGCCGGTGCCCAGCCGGTGCACGGTCGACGGCAAGCCGCTGTCCGACCTGCTACCCGCCGACGAGATCGAGGAGCTGGTGACCCGTACCCGCAACGGCGGAGCCGAGGTGGTCGCGCTGCTCAAGACCGGCTCGGCCTATTACGCGCCGTCGGCCGCTGCTGCCCGGATGGCCCGTGCGGTCATCGAGGACTCCGGCGCCGTGCTGCCCGTCTGCGCGTGGGTCGACGGCGAGTACGGCATCTCCGGCGTCTACCTCGGTGTCGAGGCGGAGATCGGCCGGCGACGGCGTCCGCCGGGTCGTCGAGACCGACCTCACCGAGTCCGAGCTCGCCGCGCTGAACGAGGCCGCCGAGGCCGTCCGCGCCAAGCAGGCCGACGTCAAGGACATGTAGCCGGACTTTGGCGAAGTGACCACGCGGACGAGGCGCTGACATGTGATCAGCGGTTGGCCGCCGTCTCGAAGCGAGTGACCGTGATCGACTCCAGCAACAAGGAACGCTGACGGAAGGCCCGCGGGTAGGTTGGCGTCGAGGCTGGCACGCACGACACGACAGGAGATCCGTCCCATGGCGAAGATCAAGGTCGAAGGCCCCGTCGTCGAGCTGGACGGCGACGAGATGACCCGCATCATCTGGGCATTCATCAAGGATCGCCTGATCCATCCGTACATCGACGTGGACCTGCTCTACTTCGACCTCTCGATCCAGAACCGCGACGCGACCGACGACCAGGTGACGGTCGACGCGGCGAATGCGATCAAAGAGCACGGCGTCGGGGTCAAGTGCGCGACGATCACGCCCGACGAGGCACGGGTCGAGGAGTTCGGCCTGAAGCGGATGTACCGATCCCCGAACGGGACCATCCGCAACATCCTCGGCGGCGTGATCTTCCGCGAGCCGATCGTCATCTCGAACATCCCCCGGCTGGTCCCAGGCTGGACCAAGCCGATCGTGATCGGCCGTCATGCCCACGGCGACCAGTACAAGGCAACCGACTTCGTCGTTCCCGGCCCCGGCACGGTCACGATCACCTACACCCCGTCTGACGGCGGTGAGCCGATCCAGACCGAGATCGCCCAGTTCCCCGCAGGCGGCGTGGCGATGGGGATGTACAACTTCGACGACTCGATCCGCGACTTCGCCCGCGCCTCGTTCCGCTACGGGCTGGAGCGCAAGCTGCCGGTCTATCTGTCGACGAAGAACACCATCCTCAAGGCCTACGACGGCAGGTTCAAGGATCTGTTCGCCGAGGTGTTCGACGCCGAGTTCAAGGCGGACTTCGACTCGGTGGGCATCGCCTACGAACATCGCCTCATCGACGACATGGTGGCGGCCGCCCTGAAATGGGAGGGCGGCTATGTCTGGGCGTGCAAGAACTACGACGGCGACGTGCAGTCCGACACGGTGGCGCAGGGGTTCGGCTCGCTCGGCCTGATGACCTCGGTGCTGATGACGCCTGACGGCAAGGTCGAGGCTGAGGCCGCGCATGGCACGGTCACCCGGCACTACCGGATGCACCAGCAGGGCAAGCCGACGTCGACCAACCCGATCGCCTCGATCTTCGCCTGGACCCGGGCGCTGGAGCACCGCGGGAACATGGACGGAACGCCGGAGGTCGCCGACTTCGCCGAGACGCTGGAGCGGGTCTGTGTCGAGACCGTGGAGAGCGGCCAGATGACCAAGGACCTGGCGCTGCTGGTCGGCCCGGATCAGAAATGGCTGACGACGGAAGAATTTCTCGCGGCGCTGGACGAGGGTCTTCAGCAGGCATTGTCCAGCCGCCCTGAGTAGCACGCCGCGGAGTTAGCTGTCGGGTTGATGCGTTGTCCGGCCGCGCCGGTGTCGCCGCGCCGGTCGATGGTCGACAGGAGACTCCGGAGGCGGGTGCGACGTGCCGGCGGTCGGTGATGTGACAGCGCCGACGGGGGCAGGTGGCGGACCCTCGATCGAAACATGCGGCAGGATCCGGTCAAGCCAGCGAGGCAGGCCGAAAACGCGGCTACCAGCGATGGCGAGCAGAGCTGGCGCGAGCAGGATCACCATGAGGGCGGCAAGAAACACCGCAACGGATAGGCCCACGCCGAACTGTTTGATCACCGGATCGGGCGTGAGGATGAAGCTGCCGAATACTGCGATCATGATCAGCGCCGCCGCGACGATCACCCGAGCAGCTGCCGCCAGCCCGCGGCGTACCGCGACGCGCACGTTGCTGCCCGCTGCGTGGTGATGCTGGACCTGGCTGACGAAGAAGACCTCGTAGTCCATCGAGAGACCGAACAGCGCCGCGAACATCATCAGCGGCACGTAGCTCGCGATGGGCACCGTGCCGTAGGGGTTCTCCAGGCCGACCAGACCGATGCCCCACCCCCACTGGAACCAGGCTGTGAGCACGCCGAACGAGGCGGCCGCCGACAGCAGGTTGGTCAGCGCAGCCTGAGCGGGGACGACCAGGGACCGAAACGCGATCATGAGTAGACAGAAGCTCAGCGCGATCACCGTGCCGATGACCAGCGGCAGCTTGTTCGTGATGGTCGCGGCGAGGTCGACGTTGCCGGCAGTGTTGCCGCCGACGTAGGCCGTGACGCCGTCACCAGTCGCTCCCGGCAAGACGTCATCGCGCATCTCGGCGACCAGATCGGCCGTCTCGGGGTCGGCAGGTCGGCTGTCCGGGATGGCGTTGAAGGTCGCCGCGTCGCCGGAGTCGCTGATCCTGCCCGGAGGGACCAGCACGACCTGCTCCGGCACCGCAAGTGCGTTCTGCACTTGGACCAGCCGTGGGTCCGTGCCCCGGGAATCACCACCGACGGCAGTGATGGTGCTGGTCAGCTGGGTCTGGATGGCCTCTGCCTGCGCCTGTTGCGCCTGCGTTTCGGTGGCCTCGGTCTGCAGGTAGTCGCCCTGCTGTTGCAGTTCGTTGCCCTGGGCCTGCAGCTCGTCGGCCTGCTGCTGCAGGTCAGCAGCCTGCTGCTGAAGCTCGTCGCCCTCGACTCGCAGCGCAGCGGCTTGTGCTTCGAGATCCTCCTCTTGCTCGGCCAGCGCCCGGGCCTGACGGGCGAGGTCCAGGCCCTGGGCGCGCAGTCCGTCGGCCACGTCCCGCAGGTCCGCCGCCTGCGCCCTCAGCTCGGCGGCCTCCTGCTGTGCGGCTTCGGCCTCGCGCTGCAGTTGCGCCGCTTGCTCGGCCAGCGACCGGGCTTGGACGAGCAGCTGGCGGGTCTCCGCCCTGACCGCCGCTCGCCGGGTGCGGTTGTCGGTGATCTCGGTCTCGACCTGTTCGAGTTCGGCCTCGAGTTCCCGCCGTTGCTCGAGCAGGACGGCCAGTACCGCCGGGTCGGTCGTCTGCGCGATCTGTTCGTCAATGGCGGCGATCTCTCGGCGCAGGTCGACGCGCTGCTGCTCGAGATCGCGGAGTTCGGCGAGCAGCTGGCGCTCCTCGGCGGCGAGCGCGCGGGCGCGCCGTGCCAGCGCCTCGCCCTCCCGACGTAGTTCCGCCGCCTGCTCCTGCAGCCGGACCTGGGTGGCCTCGAGGGCGGCGGCTTCACGAGCCAGGTCGGCCTCGGCGGCGCGCAGCGCCGTTTCTTCGTCTTCCAACGCCGATGCCTGCGCCTCGAGGTCGTCGGCCTGCGCCTGCAACGCCGAACCCGCTGCCTCCAACGCGGCCTGGTGTTGCAGCAATGCGTTCTGCTCGGCTTGCAGGTCGGCAGCCTGTTCCTCGAGCTCAGCCTGCTCGGCCTCCAGCTGCGTCTGCTGGGCGGTCAGGGATGCCTGCAGGTCGCTGAACTGCTGCTGCTTGTTCTCCAAGTCGGTCTGCATCGCCGTCGCGAGCGCATATTGCGTAGAGACCTCGTAGCTAGGGTTTGCCGCGGGAGCCAAGGAAACGGCGACCAGCAGCGGACCGTTGTAGCCAGGACCGAAGTGCTCGCTGAGCAGGTCGAACGCCTGCCGTTCGGTGGTCGCCGGCGACGTGTCGCCGATGTCCTCCTGGCCGAGCTGCAGGCTGAACAACGGCACGATCAGCGGCACCAACAGCCCCAGTGCCACGCCGACCGACAGCCAACGGTGCTCGGTGACCAGGTGGGCCCAGCGGTCCCACATGCCGGCACCCGCTGGCTTTGGGGACGGCCGCAGCCAGCGGGGTACGCGCAGTGCGTCGATGCGGGGGCCGAGCACGGCGAGCACCGCTGGCAGGAAGGTCACGGCGGCTGCTACCGCCGTCAACACTGCGATCGCGGTGGCGTAGCCGAGCGACGTGACCAGTGGGATGCCGGCCACCGCAAGCGACAGCAGGGCGACGATGACGGTGCCACCCGCGAACACGATGGCGCTGCCGGACGTGGCTGCGGCAGCTTCGATGGAGGCGGGCACGGTCATCCCGGCGCGCAGGTTGTCGCGGTGCTTCGTGACCAGGAACAGCGCGTAGTCGATGCCCACGCCGAGCCCGATCATCACCGCGAGAGTCGGGCCGGTGGACGCGATGCTGATGACGTGGCTGATCGTCGCGAGGATGCCCAGCCCGAGGATGAGGCCGACGATGGCCATCAGGATCGGCATGCCCATCGACACCAGGCTGCCGAACGTCACGGTGAGGATGACGACGGCGGCGAGGATGCCGACCAGCTCGCTGCTCTCCGACTCCGCGGTCGAGAGCTCCGAACCGATCGGTCCCCCCGCCGCCACCTGCATGCCGGCATCGGTCGCCGGTGCCGTCGCGTCGAGCACCTGTTGGGCCAGGTCCACGGTGAGGTCACCGGTGCTGACGTCGAGGAGCACAGAGGAGAAGCCCGTGCTCCCGTCGTCGCTGACCAGCTCGGACTGGGCCGTCGGATCGGGGGCGCTGTACACCTCCGGGATCGCCAGGATCGCCGCAACCGACTGCTGGATCGCCGCGGCGTTGGCATCGTCGGTGATCGCGCCGTCGTCGACGTGAAAGACGATCGGGCTGGCACCGTTCTGTTGCGGCGGGAACTCCGCAGCGAGCAGGTCGGTCGCCGCCTGGCTCCCAGTACCGGGAAGGCTGAGGTCGTTGTTCGTGTCCGAGCCGAAGACGCCGAGTATGCCGAGCGCGAGGGCGACGAGGAGCCCCCAGACGCTCAGCACCACCGGGGCACGGCCGGCGCAGAAGCGTCCCAGCCGTCCCATCACGCCAGGCATCGGCCCCCCACCGCACGGCGGCGGCGCCGGCGGCGCCGCCCTATGCTGCACAGTAGATCCGGATCCGGCCTGGTGCCGGGCGTCCCAACACCTGCACCATCCGGTATCCGGACATTTCTGGATGGGGGGGCCGATGAAGCCGCAGCCGGCCGGCGTGCTCGCTGCGGCATTGCTGGTCTGCACAGTGACCGGCTGCTCCGCGGCATCATCTGGGGCCACGACAGCGACCACGACTGACCCGGCAGCCGGTTCCCCGACGACGTCCCAGGCCACCGGTCCCACGCAAACACCCGCGCCGACGACCTCCGCGGGGAGCGCGTCGCCAACGCCGATTCCGAGCTCGACCACCCCGCCCCCACACGCTGCCCGGGTCGGAGCCACGGTGACCTACGACTCTGGTCTGGTCGTCGCGGTCACAGATCTCCGCCGTTTCACGCCGAGCGGGACCGCGGTCGGGATGACGCCGGACACTGTCGGCGTTGTCGCCACGATCGACGTTGACAACGGATCGGCGGCCGACCTGGACACCTCGCACCTCACCGTCGCCGTGGTGACTGGAGAGACGATCGCGCCGCGGGTCCTCGACGCCGCCCAGGACCTCGGCAGCGGCATTGCCGGCTCGGTCGCTGCGGGTGCCCAAGCGTCGGCGGACTATGCCTTTGCCGTGCCTGAGGATGATCTGGACCGGATCGAGGTTCGCGTCACGCCCGACCTGACCCAGCCGGAAACCGCAGTCTTCACGGGTGCCGCCAGCTGACCGGGCTCAGGCGATGCGGCGGGCGCCGTCGGCCGCAACCGCCGTGAACGCGGACGGTGGTGCGTAGCCGTTGTTCTCGTAGGCGGCCTCGACGGCGGCCGTAGCGGCGTCGACGGCAGCGGACTCGACGAGCGCGATCACGCAGCCGCCAAAGCCGCCGCCGGTGATCCGGGCGCCGTACGCACCGGCCTCGAGAAGCGAGTCGACGGCGACGTCGACCTCTGGCACGGTCACTTCGAAGTCATCGCGCAAGGATGCGTGTGACGCTGTGAGCAGCGGCCCGGTTTCGCGGGGGTCCGCTCCGGACCGCAGCAAAGCCACGACCTCGTGCACGCGTTCGTTCTCGGTGACGACGTGGCGGGCGCGGGGCAGCAACTCCGGCGGCAGCTTCCCAATCTCGGGCAGAGTGGCGTCCCGGAGTGCGGGTATTCCGAGCGCCGCGGCGGCCTGCTCGCAGTCCCGCCGGCGGGCCGCGTACTCGCCGTCGACATGCCGATGTGGCGCCTTGGTGTCGACAACGAGTAGGACCAAGCCGTGTCCTGCCAGTTCGAACGGCACGTGCTCGACGGAAAGCGCGCGGGTGTCCAAGAACACCGCGTGCCCGGCTCGGCCGTGCATCGACGCCATCTGGTCCATGACCCCCGTTGGCGCGCCGACGTAGTCGTTCTCCGCCCGCTGGGCGATCCGGGCAAGCTCGGTGCGAGCCAACGTCAGGTCGAGCAGATCCGCCCAGGCGCCAGCGGCAGCACATTCGATCGCCGCCGACGAGGAAAGCCCGGCTCCTACTGGCACGTTGCTGTCGATGACGAGATCGAGATCCACGACCGGCTGACCGTAGCTGCGCAGCGCCCACGCAACGCCCGCGACATACGCACCCCAGCCGCCGACCTCGCCCGGTTCGACATCGACCGCGGCAAAGGTCACGAGGTCGTCCGGCCACTGCAGAGACCGCACTCGGGTGTGCCCGTCGCCAGAAACGGCAGCGGCCGCCACAGTCCGTTGCTGCAGCGCGATCGGCAACACGAAGCCGTCGTTGTAGTCGGTGTGCTCGCCGATCACGTTGACCCGGCCCGGCGCCGCCCAGACACCGTCCGGTTCACGTCCGAAAGCAGTGCTGAACGCGTCGGCGGCCTTCATCGGCGCATGAACGACCACGCGTCACTGACGATGCGGTCGAGATCAAAGCGAGGAACCCATCCGAGCTCTGCCTTCGCTCGCTCGCCGGAGGCGACCAGGGTCGGGGGGTCCCCGGGGCGGCGGTCGCGATCGACGTGCGGCACACCATGGCCGGTCACGCGACGGCAGGCATCAACGACTTCGCGGACGGTATATCCCGTGCCGGTACCGAGGTTGTACACCCGGTGCTCGGCCGGCACCACAACATCGAGAGCGAGCAGATGGGCGTCCGCGAGGTCCTTGACGTGCAGGTAGTCGCGGACGGCGGTGCCGTCGCGGGTCGGGTAGTCAGTTCCGAAGACGTCGACCGACTCTCGCTCCCCGGCGGGGACCGCGAGCACGTTGGGGATGAGGTGTGTTTCCGGATCGTGCCGCTCGCCAAGGCCGGCGTAGGAACCTCCGACGTTGAAGTAGCGCAGACTGACGGCTGCCAGCCCGTGTGCGGCGGCCTCCCCGGCGATCGCGTGGTCCACCGCGAGTTTGGTCTGACCGTACGGGTTCGTCGGAACCGCCGGCGTGTCCTCCGTGATCGGCGACACCGCCGGCATGCCATAGGTCGCCGCCGTCGAGGAGAAGACCAACGTGCGCACTCCGGCGGCCCGGAGGGCCTGCAGCAGCCGTAGCGAACCCACGACGTTGTTCGACCAATACAGCTCGGGCTGGGCGACGGACTCGGGAACCAGTGACTTGGCGGCGAAGTGCAGGACGGCGTCGAAACCCGCTCCGGCGAGGACCGGGCTGACATCGGGTAGACCCGCCTCCACGAACGCCGCACCGGCAGGAACGGCGTCGCGATGGCCGGTCGAGAGATCGTCCAGGACGACGACGTCGTGGCCGGCCTCCAACAATGACGCAGCAACGATGGAGCCGATGTACCCGGCGCCGCCGGTGACAAGCAGTTTCACGAAGTCTCCTCACGCAGCCGGCGGGCCATGTCTTCCGGCAGAACGTCGGTGACGAAGGCACCCATCCCCGACTCCGAGCCCGCGAGGTATTTCAACTTGTCCACCGCGCGACGGATCGAGAAGACCTGGAGGTGCAAGTACGCGAGCTCGCGGTCGATGTGTACCGGCGCCTGGTGCCAGGCGGCGATGTAGGGGAGCGGCACGCCGAACAGGGCGTCGAGCCTGCGCAACACGTCGAGGTACACCAACGCGAAATCGTCCCGTTCATCGTCGGAGAGCGCAGGTAGGTCGACCACCCGCCGCCGTGGATACAAGTGGACTTCGACCGGCCACCGGGCGGCCGCCGGGACGAAGGCCGTCCAGTACTCCGATTCGGCCACCACCCGTATCTTCGCGCGGCGCTCCTCTGCCAGCACGTCTGCGAACAGGTTGCGCCAGGTGCGCTCCCGGTAGCTGCGCGCAGTGTCGAGCATCCGCCGGGTCCGGGGGGTGACGAATGGATAGGCGTAGATCTGGCCGTGCGGGTGCGGCAGGGTGACCCCGATCTCCCTGCCGCGATTCTCGAAACAGAAGACCTGTTCCACATGCGGCAGCCGGGACAGCTCCAAGGTCCGGTCCACCCAGGCTTCGAGCACCAGCCGAACCCGCTCGGGCGGCAGCTGCCCGAACGACGAGTCGTGGTCGCTGGTGAAGCACACGACCTCACACCGCCCGATGCCGCGCTGCCGCCGGAACAGCACGCCTCCGGGGTCGACGGTGTCCGGCACATCCGGCACCGACTGGGCGAGCGAAGGGAACCGGTTCTCGAAGACGACGACGTCATAGGTCGGCGACGGGATCTCGGTGGCCCGTTGGGGCGTCGACGGGCACAGCGGGCACTCGTGCGTCGGGGGAAGGTGCGTACGACCCTGCCGGTGAGAAGCAATACCCACCCATTCGTCGAGCACCGCGTCGTAGCGGAGCTCCGACGCCGTACTTGTCGTGGGCAAAGGCCGGGGATCGTGCAACACCCGGACGGCGTCGTCGCCTTGGTCGAAGTAGATGATCTCCCTACCGTCCGCGAGCCGGGAAGAGGTCCGCTTCACGACCGGGACCTGCTTTCACGCACCACGGCCACGCCGCCGGCGGGCACGGAGATTGTGCCCGAGCAGTCGGCGTCCCGGATGAGATCTCGACCAGTTGCGGGGACCTCGACGTGTTGGTCGGTGTGGTTGAGCACGAACAACCAGCTGTGCGTGTCGCCGTGCCGCCGCACGACCTCTACGCCTGGGCGCACGCTCTCCTGTGGCCGGACGCCGGCGCGTTCGAGTGCGTGGGTGACAATGCCAGCGGTGCCGGCGTCGTCCAACCTCGTAGCAACGTAGAAGGCGGTTCCCGCACCGTAGGTGTGCTCGGTAACGGCCGGAACTTCTGGTAGCGGGCCGTCGACGTACGACGTGAGCGCGCGGGCACCGGCCAGGTGCAGCCACTCGGTCAACAGGTCGGCGGACGTGCCGTCGTCGAGCTGCACCGCCTGATCGGGTGCAAGTGGGAAGAACTCTTCGACGCGTATGCCGAGCAGCTCGCGAAACGCTCCGGGGTATCCGCCCAAGCGGATGTGGTCGTTCTCGTCGACGATTCCGCTGAAGTAGGTCACCAATGCAGTCCCGCCGCCAGCCACGAACGCCTGGAGGTTGCGGATGGCGGCGTCGTCGACGAGGTACAGCGTGGGGACGATCACCAGTCGGTACCGGTCCAGGTCAGTGGCGGGATGGACGACGTCGGCAGTCACCCCCTTGTCCCAAAGTGCGCGGTAGATGGCATCCAGCCGGTCGTGGTAGGTCAGCTCCGATGTGGGATGCGAGTCGAGCTCGGCGGCCCACCATGCCTGCCAGTCGAACAGCAGCGCGACGTCCGCGCGAACCGTGCTTCCGGCAACCTCGCCGATGGCGGTCAGGACGCGGCCGAGTTCGAGCACGTCGCGCCAGATTTTGGTGTCGGTGCCGGCGTGCGGAATCAGGCCGGAATGAAACTTCTCCGCACCCGCTCGGGATGCCCGCCACTGAAAGAAGAGGACGGAGTCAGCACCGCGGGCGACATGCTGAAGGCTGTTGCGGATCAGCTGACCAGGTGCCTTGGCGTAATTACGCTGCTGCCAGTTGACGGCACTGGCGGAGTGTTCCATCAGCATCCAGGGTTGCCCGTCGGCAAGGCCACGGGTGAGGTCGGCGTCGAAAGACAGATGCACATGCGGTGCCGGCAGCGTGCCGTCCAGGTAGTGGTCGTTGGAAACGATGTCCTGCTCCTGGGCCCACGCCCAGTAGTCCATGTTCTTCACCCCGTGCATGACCATGAAGTTGGTCGTGACCGGGACTCCGGGGGTGACCCGGTGCAAGAGATCCCGCTCAGCTCGGAAGTGGTCGAGCAACGCGTCGGATGAGAACCGCCGGAAATCCAGTTGCTGGGTCGGGTTCGGAAACGTCGGCGTCAACCGGGGCGGGAGGACCTCGTCGAAGCTGCTGTAGCGCTGGCTCCAGAATGTCGTGCCCCAGGCGTCGTTCAGTGCGTCGAGATCGCCGTAGCGCGTCTCGAGCCAGGCGCGAAATGCACCTGCGGACACATCGCAGTAGCAGTGGGCGTTATGGCAGCCCAGTTCGTTTGAGACGTGCCACATCGCCAGGGCGGGATGATCGCGGTACCGCGCGGCGAGCTGCTCTGCGAGGGCGAGCGCGTACTTCCGGAGGACCGGCGAGCTCGGACACCACGCCTGCCTACCGCCTGGCCACAAGATCCGGCCGTAGTGATCGACGGGAAGGATCTCAGGATGGCCTCTGCTGAGCCAAGGCGGTGGCGAAGCCGTAGCGGTCGCGAGGTCGACCGCGATCCCCCCGGCGTGCAGCAAGTCCATCACGTCGTCCAGGAAACCGAACTCGTATCTGCTCTCTTCCGGCTCGAGCAGCGCCCAGGAGAAGATTCCGACGGAAACCAGGCCGACGCCTGCCTCCTTCATCAACCGGACGTCCTCGTCCCAGACCTCGGCGGGCCACTGCTCGGGGTTGTAGTCGCCGCCCATCGCCACGCCAGACACTCGATGCCACGTCCTGGTTCGGCTTTGTGCGGGCGTGTTCGAGTCTGTTGCGACCACGACTGCGAGCCTCGTCGGCCTCCTCGGGCAAGTCAACGGGCCGCTATGCAGGCAACGCGACACCCAGTGCTGTTCGATTCTGTGCGGTCGTGCGGGATGATGAAACGGCGTTCGCAGATGAGCGACGAGCGCGGCCTGGCATCGCAGATCAGATCGATAGATTTGAGTTCATGGATCAGCTCTGTCACACCGGTCCGCCGCGTCCACCCCGGTGGGCGCGATGAGCGAGACCCTGGCCAACATCGGGCTGGTCCTGCTGTTCGTCCTCATCGGCGGGGTTTTCGCCGCGACCGAGATCGCGCTGGTGTCGTTGCGGGAGAGCCAGCTCACCCAGATCGGACAGCGTGGCCGACGCGGCGAGCGAGTCGCCCGCCTTGCGCGCAATCCCAATCGCTTCCTCGCGGCGGTCCAGATCGGTGTCACCGCGGCCGGGTTCTTCTCGGCGGCGTTCGGCGCCACGACGTTGGCGGACGATGTGACACCGATACTCGTCGGCTGGGGGCTGTCGGCCGAGATCGCCGAACCGCTTGCGCTGGTCGTGATCACGCTGGCGATCGTCTACGTCTCCCTCGTCCTCGGGGAGCTGGCGCCGAAACGGCTCGCGTTGCAGCGGGCGGAAGGCGTCGCGACCGCTGTCGCGCCGCCGCTGGACCGGTTCGCGAGCCTGATGCGTCCGGTCATCTGGCTGCTCTCGAAGTCGACCGACGTGGTCGTCCGCCTGCTCGGCGGGGACCCGCATGCGGGTCGGGAGGAGATCACCGAGGAGGAGTTGCGCGACCTGCTCTCCGGCCACGAGGCCCTCGGCGAGGAGGAGCGGCAGATCGTCGAGGAGGTGTTCGCCGCCGGTGAGCGCCAGCTGCGCGAGGTGATGCGTCCCGCGCACCGAGGTCGACTTCCTCGATGCCGCCATGCCGGTCTACCAGGCGGTCAAGATGGCCAGCGAGATGCCGCACTCCCGGTACCCGGTCGTCCGCGGGTCGTCCGACGACGTCGTCGGCTTCGTCCACGTCCGCGACCTGTTCGCGCCGGATATCGCCAACCGCGGTGTTCGGGTCGGCGAGATCGCCCGCGACATCGTGCTGCTGCCGGGACCAAGCGCATGCTCCCGGCGCTGTCGGAGATGCGGCGAGCGGGCGGACACATCGCCGTCGTCGTCGACGAATACGGCGGAACGGCCGGCATCGTCACGCTCGAAGACCTCGTGGAGGAGCTGGTCGGCGACATCCGCGACGAGTACGACGCGGCCGACGAGTCCCGGCTCGCTGCACTCGGTGGGGCGATGGAGGTCGACGGGCTGCTCAACATCGAGGACTTCGCCGAGCAGACCGGGGTCGACTTGCCCGACGGCCCGTACGAGACCGTCGCGGGTTACGTCATGGCGCACTTGGGTCGCCTGCCGCGAGAGGGTGACTCGGTCACCGTCGACGGGCACCGGCTCGAGGTTCTTGTCACTCGACGGACGCCGGGCCGCTCGGGTGCGGCTCACCGCTGAGGTGTCGCCGCAGGAGCCGGCCGAACGCACAGCCGGCAGACGTCGGAGGACGCCGGGGCGGAGCACGCCGCAGGCCTGCTGCCACAATGACCGCCATGACCGGCGCCCGACCACGCGTGCTCTCCGGCATGCAGCCGACAGCGGACTCGCTGCACCTCGGCAACTACCTGGGCGCGCTCGATGCAGTGGGTGGCGCTGCAGGAGACCCACGACGCGTTCTACTGCGTCGTCGACCTGCACGCGATCACCGCCGGTCACGATCCGGACCAGCTTGCGGCACCGCACCCGGGTCACAGCCGCGCAGTACCTCGCCGGCGGCGTCGACCCCGAACGCAGCGTCCTGTTCGTGCAGAGCCACGTCCCCGAGCACGCGCAGCTCGGGTGGGTCCTCAGCTGCATCACCGGCGTTCGGCGAGGCCGGCCGGATGACCCAGTTCAAGGAGAAGTCGGGCCGGTCGCGGCGGGCGAAGGGCCGACGGTCGGGCTGTTCAACTACCCGATCCTGCAGGCCGCCGACATCCTGCTCTACCACGCCGACCAGGTGCCGGTCGGCGAGGACCAGCGCCAGCACCTCGAGCTCACCCGCGACCTCGCCCAGCGGTTCAACTACCCGGTTCGGGCGACACCTTCGTCGTGCCGGAGCCGTACATCGTCAAGGCGACGGCGAAGATCTACGACCTGCAGGTCGTCGACAAGCAGATGAGCAAGAGCCTCGGCGGCAGCGGCTGCGTGTGGATGCTCGACGACCCGCAGGTCATCGAGAAGAAGATCCGCAGCGCCGTGACCGACACCGGCCGCGAGGTCGTCGCCGACCCGGAGAACAAGCCCGGCGTGACGAACCTGATGACGATCCTGTCTGCGTTCGGCAACCGGTCGATGGAGCAGATCGAGCGCGACTTCGAGGGTCGCGGCTACGGCGATCTGAAGAAGGAGGTCGCCGAGGCCGTCCTCGAAACGGTCGTGCCGTTCCAGTCCCGCGTGCGCGAGCTGCTCGACGATCCGGCCGAGCTCGACGTCGTCGCTCGCGCGTGGGGCCGAACGGGCCCGTGCGGTGTCGTCCCGTACGCTCGCGCAGGTGTACGACCGAGTCGGGTTCCTCGCCGCCCGGTGAGCAGTCCCGGCACCATCGCACGCGTGCACCATCGGTGTCGCCATACCCGTTCCCGAGCCGTTTTCCGCGGAGCTGCAGGGCTGGCGGCGCGCCTTCGGCGACCCGTTGGCGAGCGCGATCCCGCCTCACATCACCCTGCTGCCGCCCACCGTCGTCCCGGTCGGCCGAACTGCCGACCGTGGAGAAGCACCTAGCCGAAGTGGCCGCGGCCGGCGAGCCGTTCCGAGTACGACTGCGCGGCACGGCCACTTCCGACCGGTGTCGCCGGTGGTCTTCGTGGCTCTGGCCGAGGGGATCTCGGCGATTGCGAGATGTTGTCGAAGTCCGTTCGGACCGGGACCGTTGCCGGTCGAGCTCACCTACCCGTACCACCCGCACGTCACCGTCGCTCACGACCTGCCCGACGACGTGCTCGATCGGGCGTTCAGCCAGCTCGCCGACTACGCGGCGCAGTTCGACGTCACCGCGTTCAGCCTCTACGAGCACGGCGCGGACCAGGTGTGGCGGCCGCGGCGCTCGTTCCCCGTCGGCGGACCGACTCCGCAATCGTGACGACCACTGCTACGAGCAGGGCGACGAGCAGGCGACCAGCCCAGCAGCCACGCAGGTGCCGATATGTCGGGCTGGTTTTTAGCCGGCTCCACAACGCCGGTGCCCTGCGCCGCCGCCTGATCTGCCCGACGGCTGCAACGAGGACGCACCGTTGCTGTCGTACCGTTTGGCCGCGGCCGCCACCTCGGACGGTGTCACCAGGTGTCCGATCGGCTCGCACGTCTGCAGGCAATGCGAGAAGCCCCAGTCGAGCAGGGTGCGGCGGCGGGCTCGGCGCGGTCCTTGGCGCCGAGCACGACCGCCACCAGCTGACTCCGTCACGGTCTCGCTGCCGCGACGAGCGTGTGTCCCGAGATGCTCGTGAAGCCGGTCTTGAGTCCGAGCGCGCCGGCATAACTGCCGACCAGGCGGTTGTGGTTCTGGATCTGGAAGGTCTTGCCCGACAGTCCGGGGAAGTCGTAGGTCTCGGTGCGGACGACTGCGGCCAGATTTGGATCATCGAGGACGGCGCGTGCGACCAGAGCCAGGTCGTAAGCAGACGTACGCTGCGCGGGCTCGTCGAGCCCGTGCGTCGTCGTCGCCGTCGTGTCGAACGCCCCGAGCCGTTTCGTCTGCTCAGCCATCAAGGTGAGCGCGCGGGACTGGCCTCCCACGAGCTGCGCCAGGGCATTCGCGGTGTCGTTGCCGGAAGCCAGCAGGAGGCCGTGGATGAGTTGATCGCGGGAATAGTGCTGGCCGGGCACGAGCCCGACCCGGCTGCCCTCGACCGTGATGTCCGCGTCGGTCACGGTGTACGTCGTGTCCGCATCGACCTCGGGGAAGAGCGCGATTGCTGTGAGCAGCTTGATGGTGCTCGCCGGCGGCAGCCGAGCATGGGAGTTCAACGCTGCGAGGACTCGGCCGGACTCCGGATCGGCAACGAGCCATGCCTTGGCGCCGATTGCGCTCGGCGGAGCGACGCCGTCGGCAATGACCGGCACACCGCTGATCCCCAACCGGGTGCCACCGACGACGTCGTCGAATGGGGAGCCCGGAGGCGGCGTGTTTGTGCTGACGGGGGTCCGCACAGTCGGGTCGGCCGTCGCGACGGGGGTCGGGATCGGCGCGGCCAGTGTTGGCGCTGCCGTAGCGGCAACGGCGGCTACCCAGCAGATGACGCGGGCCGTGACGCCACGACGGGATCGGACCGCCGGTCTGCGCCGTCGCATTTCGGACATGCTGCCGCCAGCGTAGGCCGATCGCGGTGGAGGCCGCCTCGTCGTCGCACCATCTTGTGGAGGGTTGTCAGCGTATTGAGACCAAGGATTACCTTGAAAGGCCTCCACGAGATGGAGGGGAGAGAATCGCGGAGGCTCGGCGTGTGGGACCCACAGCGTTATCTGGTGTTTGGCGACGAACGGGCCCGCCCATTTCATGACCTGATGGCCGTGGTTGACGCACCAGATCCTGCGGAGGTCGTCGATCTCGGCTGTGGGCCAGGCAACCTGACGGCGACGCTCGCGCAGCGGTGGCCGGCTGCGCGGGTCGTCGGGGTTGACTCGTCGTTGGAGATGGTGGCAGCGGCTCGCGGTGTCGACGGAATCGAGATCGTTCATGCCGATCTGCGGGAATGGAATCCCGACCGTCCAGTCGACGTGCTGGTCTCCAACGCGACGCTGCAATGGGTTCCAGACCACATTGCCCTCGTGCCGAAGCTGGTCGACGTTCTTTCGCCCGGCGGATGGTTCGCGTTCCAGGTTCCGGCCAACTTCTCCGAGCCCTCGCACGTGCTGCTCCAGCAGCTGGCCGACTCGCCGCGTTGGCGCGACCACATTGGTGGGAAGCGCGTCGCGAGGCCGTCGTCCCATGAGCCGGACGAATACCTCGCTGTGCTCGCCGGATTGGACTGCGCCGTTCAGGTCTGGGAGACGACGTACTTCCATGTGCTGCCTGGTGAGGATGCCGTGCTCGACTGGATCACCGGCACTGCGCTGCGTCCGATTCTCGCCGTCCTCGACCAGGCCGAACGAGCCGAGTTCACAAGTGAATACGGAGCGTTGTTGCGCGCCGCCTACCCGCGCCGGTCGTACGGCACCGTGCTGCCATACCGTCGGATCTTCGCCGTGGCGCGCCGACCTGCATGAACCTAACTGCCGGCGAGGCGGGGCCTGCCCTCCAGACCGGCCAACCCGTTCCACGCCAGGTTGACCAGGTGTGCTGCGACGTCGACTTTCTTGGGCTTGCGGACCTCGAGCCACCACTGACCGGTGAGAGCCACCATCCCGACCAGCATCTGCGCATACATCGGAGCCAGCTTGGGTTCGAGGCCGCGTTCCTTGAACTGAGCCGCCAGGATGTGCTCCACCTGGCTGGCTGCGTCGGAGATGAGGCTCGCGAAACCACCGGTGGACTGGGCGACCGGTGAGTCGCGCACCAGGATGCGAAAGCCATCGGTGGATGACTCGATGTAGTCGAGCAGCGAGAGGGCAGCACGTTCGAGCACCGTCCGGGGATGAGCCGGGGATCCGAGGGCGCTGGTGATGCGGCCGAGCAAGTGCTCCATCTCCCGGTCTACGACGACGGCATAGAGGCCTTCCTTACCACCGAAGTGCTCATAGACGACCGGCTTGGAGACGCGGGCCCGGCTGGCGATCTCCTCGATCGACGTGCCGTCGAAGCCGCGTTCGGCGAACAGGGCCCGCCCGATGTCTAGCAGTTGTTCGCGGCGCTGCTTACCGGTCATCCGGACCCGGCTTCGAGTGGCTCTGGGATGTGACGTAACCGGCTCGCTCACCATGCTCATGATCCCTGCTGCGCGGACTGGTAGCCGCCGCCGCGCCGGGCGCGTCAAGGTGCGACGAGTGCTTTCTCGCCGCCGTAGTCGTCGATTCGCTTCGCACGGATCCGGTCCTCGCTCGGCCAGCGGACGTCCCACGCCCAGCCCAACTTCTCGAACGCCCAGATCACTCGGGCACTGGCGTCGATCTGGCCCTTGAGGACACCGTGGCGGGCGCAGGTCGGATCAGCGTGGTGGAGGTTGTGCCAGGACTCGCCCATCGACAGGAACGCGAGCCACCACACGTTGCCGGACCTGTCACGGCTCTCGAACGGCCGCTCACCCACTGCGTGGCAGATCGAGTTGATGGACCACGTCACGTGGTGCAGCAGCCCGACCCGGACCAGCGTGCCCCAGAAGAAGCCGGTCACCGCACCCTGCCACGACCAGGACAGCAGGCCACCGAGGACCGCCGGAAGCAGCAGCGAGATGGCCGTCAGCCACGGGAATGCCTTGCTGATCCTCCGGATGTCGTCGTCCTTGAGGAGGTCGGGGGCGTATTGGCGCTGATTGGTCTGCTCCACGTCGAACATCCAGCCCATGTGGGCGTAGAACAGGCCCTTCATCAGCGCCGGGATGGTCTCGCCGTAACGCCAGGGAGAATGCGGGTCGCCGTCCTTGTCGGAGTACTTGTGGTGCTTACGGTGGTCTGCGACCCATCGGATCACCGGGCCCTCGATGGCGAGACTGCCGGCCAGGGCCATGCCGATCTTGAGGCCACGGTTCGCCTTGAACGCTCGATGCGTGAAGTGACGATGGAACCCGACAGTGATGCCGAGTCCAGAAACGAGGTACATCCCAGTGGCGATCGCGAGGTCGAGCCAACCGAGCCAGCCACCCCACGCGATCGGGATGGCCACCAGGATCGCCAGGAAGGGGAATGCGATGAAGAGCCCGAGGATGATCCGCTCCTGCTTCGACTGCTGGTCACCAGCGAGCGTTCCCTGCTGGAGTTCGGCGGGCGCGGGTGGCAAGGGGGCTGCCTGGGTCGTGGTCGGCGGCGTCATGCGCGGCTCCCTCCGGGAAGGCGACGTTGTGCCTACGCCACCGTAACCTACGCAACCGTAGGTACCCAAGTCTTGGATCCGAGGGGAGCCCGTATTCTTCTTGATCCACGGATGTTCTTGGTGGTCTCAGCAGCAAGAATTGTCCGTGGATCAAGGTGCCATCCGCGCGGCGAATGATCGGACCCCTCCGTCCCACGACCTGGGTGACAGCAGGTAACGTCGGGGAAGCATCGAGCCGTGCGGTCGGTGTCGGAAATGATCCGCCGTGGTGTAAATGGCAGCACAAGAGCCTTTGGAGCTCTTTGTCCAGGTTCGAGTCCTGGCGGCGGAGCGACGCCCAGTCCGAGCCGGTCGACAGCCAAGCGGTATCGTCGGCGGCGGCCCTGCCACCGACGCCCGGGAGCTCTCGCGTGAGCGCACGCTTGGCCGCTGTCGTCGTCCTTGCCGCCGGTGAGGGCACGCGGATGAAGTCGTCTGTACCCAAGGTCTTGCACGAGTTGGCAGGCCGGACGCTGATCGGCCACGCCGTGGCGGCAGCGCAATCGCTCCAGCCAGACCATCTGGCCGTTGTCGTCGGCCATGGACGGGACCAGGTGACAGAGCACCTGTCAGCGATCGCACCTGAAGCCACCATCGCCGTCCAGGACCAGCAGCTCGGAACCGGGCACGCGGTCGCGTGCGCGCTGCAGGCGCTGCCTGAGCTGCAAGGCGTCGTCGTCGTCACCTACGGCGACGTTCCGCTGCTGACGCCGGACACGGTGACCGATCTCGTCGCCCGGCATATCGACGACGGCAATGCCGTGACCGTGCTCACGGCCGACGTGCCCGATCCCACCGGCTACGGCCGGATCCTCCGCAATGCGGGCGGCGGTGTGCTCGGCATCGTGGAGCACCAGGATGCGGACCCGTCTGTGCTCGAGATTCGCGAGATCAACTCGGGTATATACGCCTTCGACGCAGCGGTGCTCAAGGCCTGCCTTGCCCGTCTGAGCACCAACAATGCGCAGGGCGAGCTGTATCTGACCGACGTACTCGGGATGGCCCGGACCGACGGCCGACGGGTCGGAGCGCACCCGATCACCGACACGTGGCAGACCGAAGGTGTCAACGACCGCGTCCAGCTCGCCGCGCTGTACCGCGAACTCAACCGGCGAGTCCTCGAACGGTGGATGCGCTCCGGAGTAACCGTTCTCGATCCGGCGACGACCTGGGTCGACGTCACAGTCCGGCTCGGCGGCGACGTCGTCCTGCGGCCCGGTGTGCAGTTGCACGGAGCGACCACTGTCGACGACGGTGCCGAGATCGGTCCCGACTCGACGCTGGTCGATTGCGTCGTCGGTGCCGGAGCGAGCGTCACGCGGACTCATGCTCGCGGCGCTGAGATGGGCCCCGAAACCTCAGTGGGGCCGTTCACGTATCTGCGGCCCGGCGCCCAGCTGGCCCGTCGGGCCAAGGCGGGGGCCTTCGTCGAGATCAAGGCGTCCACAGTCGGAGCAGGGTCCAAGGTGCCGCACCTGTCCTACGTCGGCGACGCGGAGATCGGCATAGGCAGCAATATCGGCGCCGCCACGGTGGTCGTGAACTACGACGGGATCGCCAAGCACCGCACAATCATTGGCGACTACGTCCGCATCGGCAGCGACACCATGTTGGTGGCTCCAGTCACGGTGGGCGATGGTGCCTACACGGCTGCCGGCTCGGTCATCACCGATGACATTCCCCCCGGCGCGATGGCGGTGGCACGGGCCAGGCAGCGCAATGTCGAAGGCTGGGTCGCACGCCGACGTGCGGGCAGTCCGGCCGCCGAGGCAGCGTCTCGAGCCACGGCAAGGCAGACTGGTACCGACCACGAGGCGGAGGGGACCGGCCCGTGAGCGGCATCAAGACCACCGGTGTCAAGACGCTGATGCTCTTCGGTGGGCGCGCCTACCCGGAATTGGCCGAGGAGGTCGCCAGCCAGCTCGGCGTCGACCTCATCCCCACCAAGGTCTTCAACTTCGCCAACGGCGAGATCTACGTCCGCTTCGAGGAGAGCGTCCGCGGCTCGGACGCATTCGTCATCCAAAGTCACACTGCCCCGATCAACGAGTGGATCATGGAGCAGCTGATCATGGTCGACGCTCTCAAGCGCGCCTCGGCCAAGCGGATCACCGTCGTCATGCCGTTCTACGGCTATGCCCGGCAGGACAAGAAGCACCGTGGCCGCGAGCCGATCTCCGCGCGGCTGATCGCCGACCTGTTCAAGACCGCGGGTGCCAACCGGTTGATGGCTGTCGACCTGCACACTGCCCAGATCCAGGGGTTCTTCGACGGGCCGGTCGACCACCTGTGGGCAATGCCGATCCTGGCGGACTACGTCGCTGCCAACTACGGGACCGAGCAACTGGCCGTGGTTTCCCCGGACGCCGGGCGGATCCGGGTCGCCGAGATGTGGAGCGAGCGGCTTTCCGGTGCACCGCTGGCGTTCATCCACAAGACCCGTGACATCAACCAGCCCAACGAGGTGGCCGCCAACCGGGTGGTTGGCGAAGTAGCGGGCTGTACCTGCGTCGTCGTCGACGACATGATCGACACCGGCAGCACGATCACGAAGGCCACTGAAGCGCTCTACGCCGCCGGCGCCGCCGAGGTGGTGATCGCAGCCACCCACGCGGTGCTGTCGGGACAGGCGGTGGACCGGCTGAAGAACTGCCCGGTCCGCGAGGTCGTCGTTACCAACACGCTGCCGATTCCCGAGGAGCGACGCTTCGACAAGCTCACCACGCTGTCGATCGCCCCGCTGATCGGCCGCGCGATCAGCGAGGTTTTCCAGGATGGCTCGGTCACCAGCCTCTTCGACGGCAACGCCTGACGTCGGATGGATATCCGCGAGTTGGATATCGCCGACGCGTTCGAGATCACCCCGCGCCAACATGCCGACGAGCGAGGCGTATTTCTCGAGTGGTACCGGGTCGACGCGTTTGTGAAGACTCGAGGGCACGGCCTGGATGTCCGACAGGCCAACTGCTCGGTCTCGGCGGCGGGTGTGGTCCGGGGCGTTCACTTTGCCGCGGTCCCGCCGGGACAGGCCAAGTACGTGACCTGCCTGTTTGGCGCGGCTCTCGACGTTATCGTCGATCTTCGGGTCGGATCCCCGACGTTCGGCCGGTGGGAAGCTGTGCGACTTGACGACGTTGACCGGCGGGCGGTCTACATCGCTGAGGGCTTGGGCCATGCGTTCATGGCTCTGACGGGCGGCGCAACGGTGTCCTATCTGTGCTCAGAGGTCTACTCACCGACCCGGGAGTTCGGCATTCACCCGCTTGATCCCGAGATCGGCATCGAGTGGCCGGCCGGGGTGACGCCCGTCCTTTCACCCAAGGACGACGCGGCGCCGTCGTTGACCGAGGCCCGCGAAACCGGACTGCTCGCTGATTACACCGCGTGTCGCGACTATTACGACGAGCTGCGGAGCACGGCGAAGGCCTGAGCCAGCGAGTCGCGCCAGGCCGGCGGGGCAGGAAGACCCGCTCGCCGCCAGGCCTCGTGGCCCAGCACCGAGTAGGCCGGGCGCAAAGCGGGCCGGGGGAACCGATCGGTGGTGGTTGGGCGGACCCGGTCGGGATCCGCGCCCAGCTCTTCGAAGACGGCGCGAGCCAACCCATGCCAGGTCGTCTGGCCGGATGATGTGCAGTGATAGATACCGTGCGGCGCGGCGGCATCGACCAACCGCACGATCTGACGCGCCAACTCTGCCGACCAGGTGGGCTGGCCGAACTGATCGTCGACGACGTCCACCGTCTGCCTGGTCGACTCCAACTTGATCATGGTGCGGACGAAGTTCGGGCCACCGGCTCCGTATAGCCAGGACGTGCGCACGACCCATGACCGTGCCGGCAGCAGCGCCCGTACCGCCCACTCACCAGCGGACTTCGTGCGTCCGTATGCCGACAACGGGACCAGGGGCGACTCCTCGGCGTACGGAGCATCGACACGTCCGTCGAACACGTAGTCGGTGGAGAAATGAACGAGCGCAGCGGAACGCATTGCGCAGGCCCGCGCGAGGTTCGCTGGGCCGATCGCGTTGGCGGAGAACGCGGCATCCTCGTGCTCTTCCGCCCCATCCACATCGGTCCACGCGGCGCAGTTGACGACGACATCCGGCGCGCTGTCGACGATGGTCTTCTGGACCGCGTCGGCATCGGTGATGTCCAGATCAATGCGAGTGCACGCGATGGCGTCGCGGTCGGCAAGAGCCGCGAGCACGTCCTGTCCAAGCATGCCGCCGGCACCGGTGACCAGCCATCGGGTCATCGGGTCAGCGCCGCACGAGCCTTCAGGGGCTCCCACCAGCCGCGGTTGTCGCGGTACCACTGCACCGTCTCGGCAAGCCCGCGCTCGAAAGGCACGGCCGGCGCGTAGCCGAGCTCCTCGGTGATCTTGGTGATGTCGAGGGAGTACCGGCGGTCGTGGCCCTTGCGGTCGGTCAACGGTTCGACCCGGTCCCAGCCGGCGCCGCAGGCGCCAGGAGCAGCGCTCGGTGAGCTCGTGGTTGGTCAGCTCGGTGCCGCCGCCGATGTTGTAGACCTCGCCGGCGCGGCCCTTGTCCAGCACCAGCGCGATGCCGCGGCAGTGGTCGTCGACGTGCAGCCAGTCGCGGACGTTGCAGGCCGTCGCCGTAGAGCGGCACCTGCAGGCCGTCCAGCAGGTTGGTGACGAACAGCGGGATGACCTTCTCCGGGAACTGGTACGGCCCGTAGTTGTTGGAGCAGCGGGTGACGACCACGTCCAGCCCGTGGGTGCGGTGGTACGACAGGGCGAGCAGGTCGCGCGCCGGCCTTGGACGCGGAGTACGGCGAGTTCGGCGCGAGCGGCGTGGGCCTCCGGTCCAGGAGCCCTCGCTCGATCGAGCCGTAGACCTCGTCGGTGGAGACGTGCACGAACCGGCCGAGCCCGGTGGCGCAGCGCCGCGTCGAGCAGCGTCTGGGTGCCGAGCACGTTGGTCATGCACGAATCGGCGCGCGCCGGCGATCGACCGGTCGACGTGCGACTCGGCCGCGAAGTGGACGACCGCGTCGTGCGTCGGCCATCAGCTCGTCGACGCAGCCGAGCGTCGAGGATGTCGCCCTCGACGAACGCAGCCGCGGGATCGTCGGACCGGGTCAGGTTGGCGAGGTTGCCGGCGTAGGTCAGCTTGTCGAGCACGACGACCGACGGTTCGTGCGAGGCCGGGTAGCCGCCGGCGAGCAGCAGCCGGACGAAGTCCGAGCCGATGAAGCCGGCGCCGCCGGTGACGAGGATCCTCATGCGTCGGCCGAGTCTCATGCCGGTTAGAGGTGACGCCACAGCCTAGCTGCCCGTCATCTAGGCTCCCGCCCATGCGAGGAATCCTCCTGGCCGGTGGCACCGGCACCCGGCTCTGGCCGATCACCAGGGCGGTCAGCAAGCAGCTGATGCCGGTCTACGACAAGCCGATGATCTACTACCCGCTGTCGACGCTGATGATGGCCGGGATCCGGGAGATCCTGGTCATCACCACCCCGGAGGACCAGGCGCAGTTCCAGCGGCTGCTCGGCGACGGCAGCGACTTCGGCATCTCGTCTGGCGTACGCCGCACAGCCGCGCCCGGAGGGCCTCGCCCAGGCCTTCGTCATCGGGGCCGACTTCATCGGCGACGACCGGTCGCGCTGGTCCTCGGCGACAACATCTTCTACGGCATCGGCCTGGGCACGGCAGCTCGTGCGCAAGTGCGTGAACCCGGACGGCGGGCGCATCTTCGCCTACCAGGTGGCCGACCCGACGGCGTACGGCGTCGTCGAGTTCGACGCCGACGGGCGGGCGCTGTCGATCGAGGAGAAGCCGGCGCAGCCCAAGACCAGCTACGCGGTGCCGGGCCTGTACTTCTACGACAACCGCGTGGTCGAGATCGCCCGGACCTTGCGGCCCAGCGCGCGCGGCGAGCTGGAGATCACCGCGGTCAACGCGCGCGTACCTGCGCGAGGGCAGGCTCCAGGTGTCACCGTCCTCGACCGGGGCACCGCCTGGCTGGACACCGGCACGTTCTCCATCGATGGTGCAGGCCGCCGAGTTCGTCCGGGTCATCGAGGAGCGGCAGGGACTCAAGATGGGCGCCATCGAGGAGGTGGCCTACCGTCAGAGGTTCATCGGCGCCGACCAGCTGCGGGCGTTGGCCGAGCGGCAACTCGGCAGCGGGTACGGGACCTATCTGCTCGGGCTGCTGGAGTCCGCGGTATGACGGTTACGGCGGCCCGGAGGTCGGCGCTGGGCATTCGCCCGGCACCTCGCCAGCGGGTACACTCAGCCGGTTGCCTCGGCGAGGGCGCTGCACTACGGCTCCGTGATCGACGCGGTGGTCCGTCAGTGTGCGTTCAACACCGGGATCCGACTTGCGCCTGACCGTCCGCCGTAGCTCCGAGGAGTGTCTCCGTGTCCGACGTCAAGATCGCCGCCGAACTTCGCACTGAGTTCGGCAAGGGCGCCGCCCGCCGATTGCGGCGCGCTGACAAGGTGCCGGCGGTGCTCTACGGCCATGGCACCGATCCTCTGCACCTGTCCCTTCCCGGGCACGACACGATGCTCGCGCTGAAAAACCGCAACGTGCTGATCACCCTCGACATCGACGGCAGGGACAATGAGCTCGCTTTGCCCCGGCACGTGCAGCGCCATCCTTTGAAGGGCAACATCGAACACGTTGACCTGCTGCTCGTTCGCCGCGGCGAGAAGGTGGTCGTCGACGTTCGGATCGTCGTCGTGGGGGAGCCCGCCCCCGAAACACTGGTCAATCTCGAGAACCCCACCGTTGCCATCGAGGCGGAAGCTACGCACCTGCCCGAGCGAATCGAGGTTTCGGTCGAGGGGGCAGAGGCCGGCACTCAGATTCACGCCAAGGACCTCGTGCTGCCTCCTGGGTCGACGCTGGACGCCGACGAGGACCTCCTGGTCGTCAACGTCACGATGGCGCCAACCGCGGAGGAGCTCGAGGCCGAAGGCGCCGGCGAGGTCGAGGAGGCTCCCGAGGAAGCTCCAGAGGTGGTCGAGGAGGCTGCTGCGACGCCGCCCCCCGCGCCTCCAGCCGTCGACGAGTCGCCTGCCGAGCAGGGCTGACCCTCACCGCGAAGGGCTGGGTCGCCGTTGTCCGAGCAGCCGTGGCTGGTCGTCGGGCTCGGCAACCCTGGCCCGACATATGCAACGACCCGGCACAACGTCGGCCGGGTCGTCGTGGAGTTACTCGCCGAGCGGGCCGGCGGGTCGTTCAAGGCGCACCGGCGGAGTCGTACCGACGTGGTCGAGGCCCGGCTCGGCGACCCACCCGGCACCCGGGCGGTTCTCGCTAGGGCCCGGTCCTACATGAACGAGTCCGGCGGGCCGGTCGCCGGCCTGCGCGACTTCTTCGGGGTCGACCTCGACCATCTCGTGGTCGTGCACGACGAGCTGGACCTGCCCTACGGCATCCTGCGGGTCAAGCAGGGTGGTGGTGACAACGGCCACAATGGCTTGCGGTCGGTCCGCTCGGCGCTCGGCAGCGGCGACTTCCTCCGCGTGCGGTTCGGGATCGGCCGCCCGCCGGGCCGGATGGATCCGGCTGTGTTCGTGTTGAAGCCGTTCTCGACGTCCGAGCGGACCGACCTGCCCGTCAATGTCGAACGGACCGCCGACGCCGTCGAGGCGCTACTGATCGACGGCCTGGAGTACGCGCAGAACCACTACAACGGTTGAACATCAGAACGTCGAGCAGCCACCGCACGTAGGGATCCAGCCTCGCCGACAGGACCGACCGTCTCGGCCGGCGTCGAGGATCCCGAATTCAGACCAGACATGGCGCGACCCTGATGATTTCCCGACGGACCATGGGACCACTGACGCCAACCGGAGGCGCTCGCAGCGATCAGAACGCATGTGGCGAGCAAGGCGCCTCCCACAACGTCAGTCGACCAGTGAGCCGCCTGAACCACGAGGCAGACGCCCATGAGACAGCCCCCGAGAGCCGGGATGAGCCAGACCCATCGACGCACCCGAGGCTGCGCCACCAGTACGGCCAAGCCCAGGCACACCATGATGCTGATGGTGTGACCCGACGGAAAACTGCCCCCGAACCGCTCGACAACTCCGTGGGTATCGGGACGGCCCACCGTGATCTTCGCAGCAACAGTGAGCGCCGCCGCCACGAGCCAAACACCGCCGACGAATATCGCGGGTCGCAATGACCGACGGACGACACAAAGAGCCACGGTGAACGCCGCGAGGAGGATCGCGAGCACGGGCGGGCGCAAACCTTCGACGACGTAGTCGGCTCGAAGCTGGGCTGTTCCCCACACGTCGTCGGGTCGCGCCCATTCGCGGATGATCGAATCGACGGAGTCCAGTAGGCCGAGATGAACAATCACGGCTGTTGTGATGAAAGCGCCGGCCGACCCGATCGCGAGCCACCATCGGCGGAAGGTGAACGGTGACGCGGCCGGGTCTGCCGTGGGCATCGGATGACGGCTCCGATGGGACTTGCGGTCACGCGGGACGAGTACCGACATGTGCCCCCCACCTGTCAGGTGAAAGAGCTACGCAGCTCCACCCCAGTGCTGCGGCTCGGCATCGAGGGTAACTCCGTTGAGTCGCGTCGGTCGACCCGCCTACGAGCGAGCTGACGTCGGCTCCCGTGGCGAAGCCTTGCGATGGGCCATGGCAGAAATGACACCAGGCTGTCGCGGCCGAATCACGGAAGCGACTGGCGAACGGTATGCCTTCTGCGTATAGTTCCGATTCGGGTGGGCCCGGCTAGGGGGTGGGAAGACTAGCGGGCTTGGGGGTTTCTGAATGGCCCGGGGGGGACCATGCAAGCGGTCAATGCTGAGCTGATTGGCGTCCGAACGCCGAGTTCGACGAATCTGTCGCGCATAGCCGCACGGCTCCGCGCGGTCGTCCCCGATCCCCCCGCATCGCAACTTCAAGAACCGATCTCGTGGGGGGCGCCGTGAGGATCGCCGTCTTCGGTCTGGGTTACGTCGGCACCGTCACGGCTGCGGGTCTGGCCTCGCAGGGCCACGAAGTGTGCGGCGTCGACGTCGACGCTGTGAAGGTCGACCACATCAGGTCCGGTCGGAGCCCGGTTGTCGAGCCAGGGCATCGACCAGCTCGTCGCGACGGCGGTCGAGAGTGGAGCGCTCCGGGCGACCACGGATGCTGTCGTGGCCCTCGAACGGGCCGACGTGTCCTTGCTCTGCGTCGGAACGCCCTCATCGCCGCAGGGCAGCACCGATCTGACGTACCTGCGACGAGCGCTGGACGACATTCGGACGAGCGCTCGCCGTCGCCACACCGCCGGCATCGGGCTTCCACGCCGTGGTGGTGAGGAGCACCGTCCCCCCCGGAACGGGCGATGACGTCGTCAGCGCAGACCTTCGCCGGGGTCCGCTCCGCGGCCGGCTGGGCCGTCGGGACCGCGATGTGCCCGGAGTTCCTCCGCGAGGGGTCGGGTGTCGCCGACTTCTTCAACCCGCCCTTCGTGGTCCTCGGCACCGCCGATCAGCGCGTGACCGACCTGCTGACCGAGATGTTCTCGTTCCTGAACCGCGAGATCAGGCTGGTCGATGTCCGCAGCGCCGAGGCGCTGAAGTACGCGTGCAACGCCTTCCACGCCACGAAGGTCTCCTTCGCCAACGAGATGGCTCGCATCTTCAGGGTGTTCGGCGTCGACTCCCGGGAGGTCATGCGGGTCTTCAGCGAGGACACGGTCCTCAACATCTCCCCGGCCTACCTGATGCCGGGCTTCGCCTTCGGCGGCTCCTGCCTGCCCAAGGACCTGCGCGCGCTGCTCGACATGGCCCGGGTGAACGCGCTGGACGTCCCCCTGCTCGCCGGCACCGCGCGGACGAACGAGCTCGTCATCGCCGACGTCGTGGACCGGCTGATCGCCAGCCCGTTCCGCACGGTCGCCATGCTGGGGCTGAGCTTCAAGATGGACACCGACGACCTGCGGGAGAGCCCGAACGTCGAGCTGGCGGAGCGGCTGATCGGCAAGGGTTTCGACGTCCGGATCTACGACCCGATCGTCAACCCCGAGCGGCTCATGGGCTCCAACCTCCGGTACGTCGAGAGCCGCCTGCCGCATCTGCGCCGGCTGCTCTTCGCGGCGCCTCGCGAGGCGCTGCACGGGTGCGATGCCGCGGTGGTGGCCACGTCGGACGGCGCCGTCGTCGACGAGCTGCGCACATCACCTCCTGCGTGGATCCTCGACCTGCACGGGCGCCTCGGCGCCGAGATCGAACGGCTGCCCGGCTACGAGGGCATCGGGTGGGCGGTATGACCGCCCGCGCGCGACGTGGATGCGCGACCCCGGATCCTCATCATCGTCCAGAACCTGCCGGTGCCCTTCGACCGGCGGGTCTGGCTGGAGTGCCAGGCTCTGACCGCGGCTGGCTACGACGTCACGGTCGTCTGCCCGAAAGGGCAAGGGCGACCCCGGCCACGAGGTCCTCGACGGCGTCACGCTGCTGAAGTACCGCCCCTACGCGCCCGGAGGCGGCGCGCTCGGCTTCGTCCTGGAGTACGCCTACTCGTTCCTCGCGACCGCGAGGCTGGTGCTCCGCGCTCGCCGCCAGGGGCGGTTCGACGTGCTGCAGGCGTGCAACCCGCCGGACATCTTCTGGCCCATCGCCCGCTGGCTGCGCCGCCGCGACGGTTCGCGGTTCGTGTTCGACCACCACGATCTCTGCCCCGAGCTGTACGACTCGCGCTTCCCGCAGGGAGCGTCGCCTGCCGCGCCGAGGACTGCTCGCTTTGGAGAAGGCGACCTTCCGCACGGCCGACCACGTCGTCGCCACGAACGCCTCATACGCCGAGATCGCGGTGCGCCGGGGAGGCAAGAGCCCGCCGGACGTCACCGTCGTGCGGACCGGCCCCGACCACGAGCGGCTGCGTCGGAGGACCGCCGTCCCGGCGCTGCGGCGCGGCCGGCGGCACCTCGTCGCCTACATCGGCGTCATGGGGCCGCAGGACGGCGTCGACCTGGCGGTCCGAGCCGCGGCCCACGTCGTCCACGACCTCGGTCGCGACGACGTCGCCTTCACCTTCATGGGCGCGGGCGACTCGCTACGACGAGATCGTGGCGCTGCGCGACGAGCTCGGACTGCGGGACTACGTGGAGCTGCCGGGCCGGGTGCCCGACGACACCGTCCTCGACGTGCTCTCGACCGCGGACGTCGGCCTTTCGCCCGACCCGAAGAATCCGCTCAACGACGTCTCCACGATGAACAAGACGATGGAGTACATGGCCTTCGGGTTGCCCGTCGTGGCGTTCGACCTCAAGGAGACCCGGGTGTCGGCTGGGGCGGCTGCGTCCTACGTCCCGAGCGGCGACGTGGCGGCGTATGCCCGGGCGATGGTGGAGCTTCTCGACGACGACGACAGGCGCGAGGTCATGGGTCGGACTGGACGCCTCCGCATCGAGGAGGAGCTCGGCTGGCCGTACCAGCGCGACGCCTACGTCGGCGTCTACGACCGCCTCGTTGGGCGCACGCACACGCTGCCGGCTGCTGACCGGAGCTTGCGTCAGGTGGGGGGCTGACGTGTGCGGGGTTGCCGGGGCCTTCTGCCAGCCCGACGGAGCCCGGCTGGTGCGGACGATGGCCGATCGCATCGGCCATCGCGGGCCGGACGCCGGCGGGCTGCACGGACGTGTCGCCGCACGCATCGCTCCAGCTCGCGCATCGGCGGCTGTCGATCATCGACCTGTCGGCCGCGGCGGATCAGCCGTTCGTCAAGGACGGCCTGCACCTGAGCTACAACGGCGAGCTGTACAACTACCGCGAGCTCCGCGCCATGCTGCGCGGCAAGGGCGTCCGGTTCGTCACCGAGTCGGACACCGAGGTCGTCCTGGAGTGCTGGCGGGAATGGGGGCCCGACGCCCTCCGCGGTTCCGCGGGATGTTCGCGTTCGCGCTCTACGACGAGCGCACCGGGTGCCCTGACGCTGGCCCGGGACCCGCTCGGCATCAAGCCGATGTACGTCATGCCGCGCGGGAGCGGCATCCTGTTCGCCTCCGAGCTCAAGGCCCTGGTGGCGGCCGTGGGCCCGGAGCTCACCGTCGACCCGGCGGCGCTCGTGGCGTCGACCCTGTTCTACTTCCTGCCGGAGGAACAGTCCGCCGTCAAGGGCGTCTTCAAGCTCCCGCCGGGATCATGGGCCGAGTGGCGGGCTGACGGCACGACGCGCGCCGGGCGCTACTGGGAACCCGCCGAGGAAGCGCTGCGCCGCCGCCGCCGGCCCGACCGCGGATCTGGCGGCGGTGCTCGAGGAGTCGGTGGCGGCGCACCTGGTGGCCGACGTCCCGGTCGCCTCCTTTCTCAGCGGTGGCCTGGACTCGAGCCTGATCACCGCGATGGCCGCGAGCCGCGACCCCTCGATCGAGGCCTACACGATCACCTTCCGTCCGGAGGACCAGCGTCTCGAGGCGATGCCCGACGACGCCGTCTACGCCCGCAAGATGGCGGCACACCTGGGGATCCGGCTGCACGAGATCGAGATCAGCCCGGACGTCGTGGACATGCTTCCGCGAGTCGTGGACATGCTCGACGAGCCGATCGGCGACCCTGCTGCCATCAACACCGTGCTCATGTGCCAGGCCGCCCGGGACGCCGGCGTCAAGGTTCTGCTGTCGGGAATGGGCGCGGACGAGTTGTTCGGCGGCTACCGCAAGCACCTGGCCTGCGTTCTGGGAGCGAGGTACCAGACGCTCCCGCGGTCGCTTCGCTCGCGCGTGGTGGCGCCGAGCGTCGGACGGCTTCCCGTTGCGGCCGGCGGGCGCGGGCTTCGGTACAGCCGGTGGGCCAAGCGCTTCCTCAGCTTCGCCGAGCTGCCGGAGGAGGCGGCGTTCCGCCGCAGCTACACCCTCTACGACCCGGACGAGCTCGAGGCCCTGCTCGATCCCGAGCTGGCGCCCCACGTGCAGGACGTCGTCGACGCGCATCGCAGCGCTGTACGACGGACGGCCAGCTGGCCGACCACGTCAACCGGATGTGCCTGACCGACACCCGGCTGTTCCTTCCCGGACTCAACCTGGCCTACACCGACCGCTCGAGCATGGCGGCGTCGACGGAGGTGCGGGTGCCGTTCGTCGACCCCTACGTGTTCCGGGCGGCCTTCAGCTTCCGCGGCGACCAGCAAGATCCGGGGACGTACGCAGAAGGTTCCGCTGCGCGAGGCCGCGGAGGACTGGGTGCCGCGTGATGTGGTCGACCGCCCGAAGGCCTCGTTCGGCGCCCCGTTGCGCGCCTGGGTCACCAACGACCTCGGGCCGCTGATCGATGACGTCCTGCTCGACGGCCGGCTGGTGTCGTCGGGATTCCTGCGCCGGCCGCCGCTGCGCCAGATGGTGGCCGACCAGCGCAGCGGTCGACGGGACCAGTCCAAGCAGCTGTGGCAGCTGCTCTCGATGGAGCTGTGGTATCGCGGCGCTCTGGCCGCCGGGGTCGCGCCGCCGTGAACGAATGACCGGTGGCCGGTGGGTGCCGTGCGGGGGAAGGTCGCATGAAGCAAGTGGCTCAGAACTACAAGTCCGGTGACCTCGCCGTCCTGGACGTGCCCGTTCCCGCGTGCAAGCCGGGAGGTGTCCTGGTCCGTTCGCTCTACTCGCTGATCTCGACCGGCACCGAGATGATGAAGGTCAGCGAGGCGCGGATGTCGCTGGTCGGCAAGGCACGGGCCAGGCCGGACCAGGTGCGCAAGCTGCTCGACTCGGTGGCCCAGCAGGGTGCCCTGGCCACGTACCAGAAGGCGATGAACCGGCTGGACAGCTACACCCCGCTCGGCTACTCGCTGTGCGGCGTGGTCGTCGAGGTCGGCGCGGGTGCAGAGCAGTTCTCGGTCGGCCAGGTGGTCGCGGCCGCGGGCAACGAGTTCGCCCTGCACGCGGAGGTGAACTGGGTACCGACCAACCTGTGCGTCCCCGTACCGGACGGCGTTGCGCCGGAGCACGCCGCATTCGCCACCGTCGGGGCGATCGCGATGCAGGGCGTCCGGCGCGCCGAGGTCGCGCTCGGTGAGACCGCATGCGTGATCGGGCTCGGGCTCATCGGTCAGCTCGTCGTTCGGCTCCTCGTCGCGTCCGGCGTGCAGGTGGTGGGCCTGGACATGGTGGAGGCCCGCTGCCGAGCGGCGGAGAAGGCCGGCGCGCTGGTCTGTGCCGCACCCGACGAGGCGGGCCTGCGTGAGGTCGAGCAGCGTCCTGCTCGATCGCACCGGAGGCCTGGGCGCGGACCACGTCCTGCTGGCCGCCGGCGGTGACTCGAACGGGCCGGTCGAGGTGGCCGCCCGCCTTGCGCGCGACCGGGCCCGGGTGGTGGACATCGGGAAGACGCGGCTCGACCTGCCCTGGAACGCCTACTACGACAAGGAGCTGGACGTCCGCTTCTCCCGGTCCTACGGTCCGGGTCGATACGACGACCGCTACGAGCTCGAAGGGATCGACTACCCGGCCGGCTACGTTCGCTGGACCGAGCGCCGCAACCTGGCCTGCTTCCTGGACCTGCTGGCCGACGGTTCGGTCGACGTCGCCTCGCTGATCTCGGGCGTCCACCCGGTCGAGGAGGCCGCGGACGTCTACAACCGGCTCGGCGCGGGCTCCCTCGAGGGCGTCGGATTCCTGCTGTCCTACGGTGAACCCACGGACGTGGTCGCCGCTCGGCCCGGACGATCGACGTCGAAGCCCGTCGCCGAGTCCGCCGTCGCGGCGCCGCGCCGACGACCGTCGGCCGCGGGTCCGTCTGGGCTTCATCGGGGCGGCAACTACGCCACGTCGATGTTGCTGCCCCACCTGCGGGACAACTCCGGCGTCGAGCTGGTGTCCGTCGCCACGACGAGAGTCGCTGTCCGGGCTCAACGCGCAGCGCAAGTTCGGCTTCACGACCATCACGACGGACGTCGAGACGGTGCTCGACGACGACACGCTCGACGCCGTGTTCATCGTCACGCGGCACCACTCGCATGCTGGCCTGGTGTGCCAGGCCCTCGAGCGCGGCCTCACCGTCTTCGTCGAGAAGCCGCTCGCCCTCACCGAGGAGCAGCTCGCCGAGGTCCTGGACACCGTCGAGAGGACCGGCAACGACCGGGTCATGGTCGGTTTCAACCGGAGGTTCGCACCGCTCGTTCACCGAACTGCAGGAGCGCCTCGGTCCGTCTCGTGGTCCCGTGTCGGCTCGCTATCTCGTCAACGCCGGCCGCCTGGACACGGGCAGCTGGTACCTCAACGAAGAGCTGGAAGGATCCCGGTTCGCCGGCGAGGGCGGCCATTTCATCGACACGCTGAGCGCGCTGGTGGGGCACCACCCGGTCGAGGTGCACGCCATGGGGACGGGGGCGAACGTCCACGCCACGCTGCGGTTCGCCGACGGATCCGTCGCGACGATCTCCTACGTCACCGACGGGAGCTCGCGGTTCCCGAAGGAGACCCTGGACGTCGTGGGTGACGGCCGCAACGGGCGGCTGGACAACTTCCAGCGGGTCACGGTGTGGTCGTCGAAGGGGAAGAACGGCCGCCGGGTGCTCGCGGGGCAGGACAAGGGTCAGCGCGCGCAGCTGGAGCGGTTCGTTCACGCCGTTCGCACCGGCGCTGCGATGCCGATCCCGCTGGAATCCCTGGTGGCGACGACGCGAGCGACGCTCGCCGTGGAGGAGCAGTCTGGCGACGCGGAAGCCGGTGACCTGGTGAGCCGAACCCGCCTCGGCTGGTATGTGCGACGGCTCCGAGGGATGTCGGCGACCGAGGTGGCCCACCGCACCCTGGATGCGGCGCGGCGTCGAGATGTGGGCACGTCGCCAGGTCCGGCCCGGTCAGACGCCGCCACTGCTGCCGGACGCGCTACCCGAACGGGCCTTCGACTCGTCGCTGCCGGCGGGGGCCCGCAACAGGGTGACTCCGGACGCCGCGTCCGCGCTGATCCGGCGCTGCCGACAAGGTCCTCGCCGGAACCTGGACCGTCCTGGGAACACCGCGGGCCGACAGCGCCGACCCTGATTGGTTCTACGACCCGATGACCGGGCGACGGGCGCCGGATCGCCGGCTGGCGTTCCGCGTCAACCACCGGGACGAGGCGGAGACGGGCAACATCAAGCAGGTCTGGGAGATGTCTCGTCACCACCACGTGACCGTGCTGGCGGCAGCCTGGTGGCTGACGGGGAAGGAGCGTTACGCCGAGGCCGCCGCTCACCAACTTCGCTCCTGGTGGGGGGCGAACCCGTATCCTGACCGGGGTGCATTGGACGAGCGGCATCGAAGCCGGCATCCGCCTGATCTCTTGGGTATGGACTCGTCGGCTGCTCGACGAGTGGCCGAAAGTCGGCGACCTGTTCGAGCACAACAATGACGCCGTCCGGCAGATCGCCTGGCACCAGGAATTCCTGGCCGCCTTCCCAAGCCGGGGCTCCTCAGCCAACAACCACGTCGTTGCCGAGGCCGCGGGACGGCTCGCTGCGGCGTGTGCATTTCCCTGGTACGCCCGGACACCCCAATGGCGACAGAGCGCAGCGGCCCTGCTCGAACGCGAGCTGGCAGCAAACACCTTCGACGACGGTCTGAACCGTGAGCTGGCGACCGACTACCACCGCTTCGTCCTCGAGCTCGGGCTGGTCGCCGCCGTCGAGGCCGACGCCCAAGGTCACGCCCTGTCGGATGCGACCTGGGAGCGGCTGGCGCGGATGCTCGATGCCGGTGCCGCGATCCTGGATGCCACAGGCAGGGCCCCGCGGCAGGGCGACGGAGACGAAGGGCGCGCGCTCGTCGTCGACGGCACCGACGACGACCCGTGGGCCACAGTTCTGGGCACGGGTGCTGCCCTGGTTGGTGCGGCGGACTGGTGGCCTGCCGTCGACGGCGGCGTCCAGGCTTGCCTGCTCGGCACTCTCGGCCGGGCCCGTCGCCTGCCGAGACCGTCCACCCAGCCACGCCGGTTCGCCGACGCCGGCCTGGTCGTTCTCCGCTCCCGCGCGGAGGACGGTCCCGAGATCTGGTGCCGGTGCGACGGCGGCCCACACGGGTACCTGTCGATCGCGGCGCACGCCCACGCCGACGCCTTGTCCCTCGAGGTACGGCACGACGGTCTCGATATCCTCGCCGACCCTGGTACGTACTGCTACCACGGCGAACTGGAGTGGCGGGAGTGGTTTCGCTCGACCGCAGCTCACAACACCGTCGAGGTCGGTGGCGTGAGCCAGTCCGAGTCGGGCGGTCCGTTCCTGTGGACGACGCAGGCCCAGACGCGGACGGTTTCGTGCGACGTCGGCGAGCAGCCAATCCAGACCTGGAGTGCAGAGCACGACGGCTACCTTCGGCTGAGCGTGCCGACGGTTCACCGCCGTTCGGTGACGCTCGACTCGCGCGGACGCAGCCTGACGGTCATCGACACCTTCGACATCACCGGAGAGGTTCCGCTGCGTGCGTGGTGGCACCTAGGACCCGACGTCGAGGTGGACCTGGACGGATCTCGGGCCGCACTCACCTGGGGGTCCGGTCCGGACCTGAGGCAGGCGACTCTGGTGCTCCCCAAGGTCCTCGCGTGGACCTCGCACCGGGCTGAGGTCGGCCCTGTCGTCGGGTGGTACTCGCCGCGGTTCGGTCGTCGCGTCGCGGCGACCTCACTCGTGGGGCAGGGAACGGGCTCATCCTCGACCCACCTCATCACGGTGCTGGAGCTGCCATGAATGATCAGGTCACCGACCTGAGGTCGACAGTTGCGACGCTGCGTCGTCGCAGCCGCCTGCTCGCTGCAACAGCGGCCGTGGGACTGGCCGCGGGCGTCACCTACGTGATGGTTCAGCCGCCTCCACTCACCAGCACCACCCTCGTGCTCCTCCCGACACCAGCCCTGGCCGAGAGCAGCGGTTCGGACGTGGCAACCCAGGTCCGGATTGCCCTCAGCGCCACGACTCTGGAGGAAGCGGGGAAGAAGGTCGCGCCGGCTCTCCCGGCGCGGTCGGTCGAGAAAATGATCGAGGTTTCAGCGCCGACGAACCAGCTCATCGAGATCAACGCAACCTCCACTGATGCTGCACAGGCGCAGACCCTCTCGCAGGCCGTCGCAGACTCGTACATCGCCTACGTCAGCGACACCGCGCGGGAGGTCACCTCGGCCGCGCTCGCGGACCTCCGTCAGAGGAAGGACGACCTGGAGGCACAGATCTCGCAATTGCAGGACGAAATGGCCCGCACCACGGAACGTCAGCAGGAGGTTGACCCTGACTCGGAGGCCGGGGCGCGAGAGGCGCAGCTACTGGCTGGGCTCCGCATCGAGCAAGCCGACCTCTCACTGCAGCTCGACAAGGTCGAGGACAAGATCGCCACCAGCGCCCCAGTGGGGCCGACAGCAAGCGCCGGAACCTCGGTCATCCAGGCGGCGACCGCGGCCACGGGTCCCTCCACTGCGCTGCGGCTGCTGATCTGGGCACCCCTTGGTGCCGTGATCTGCACGATCCTCGCGATCATCGTGCTGCTTTCCTCGGCGCGGCACGACCCGCGGGTACGGCTGCGTGACGAGATCGCCGACGCGGTCGGTAGCCCGGTGCTGGCCGCGGTACGGAGTCGGCCCCAGCGGTCGGTCGCGGGCTGGTCGACGCTGCTCGAGACGTATGAGGCAACCCCAGTCGAGTCGTGGGCGTTCCGTCAGGTCCTGCGTGGTCTGGTGCCCTCGGATCGCAAGGCGGAGCACCGTGTCGCGGGAAAGGTGGATCATCCGCAGTCGCTGACCGTGGTGTCGCTGTCCGGCGATGGACGAGGAGTTGCCATCGGTCCGCAGCTCGCGGCATTCGCCTCGTCGCTGGGCATCGCCACTCGCCTGGTGACCGCGGTGGGTCACGATCGGACCGCAGCTCTGTGGGCGGCCTGCGCAGCCGAACGCGCTCTCCCGCCTCGGCCGGGCCTGTACGTCGGCGACGTGCCGGACGAGGTGACGATCGAACTGACGATCACGTTGGTCGTGGTGGACCGGAGGCAGCCCGACCTCAGCGGCGCGCCCGCCACCGCCGCCACTGTGCTCTCCGTGGCCGCGGCGACAGCCACGGAGCAGGAGCTTGCCCGCGTTGCGGTGGCGGTGGACGACGCCGGTCGTCGCATCGACGGGATCGTGGTTGCCGATCCTGATCGGACGGACTGGACATCCGGGCGGCTCACCCTGGACGAGCGATCGCGTCGGGTCGCACTGCCGGTGCGCCTCACCGGTGTCGGATCGTCCGATACCACTGCTGGCGACCCCCATAGGAGCCGCTCATGATCCCGGCGACGTGGGAAGTCCCCGACTTCGAAGACGACGATGCCAGCGCGCCCGGGCGCCCTGTGCCCACTCTGGTGAGCCTGCATTTTGTCCGCTCCGCCCTGAGACGTCGCTGGGGGGTGTGCGTCCTATCCGCTGTACTGGGGTTGCTCGCGGCGGCAGCGTTCCTCGTCACCTTCCCGGCGTCGCACGATGCCAAGGCGGTGCTGGTACTCGCACACGACCCACAAGCCGACCCGTCGCGGGCCATGGCCACCGACGTCAGCTTGCTGAGGACCCGGATTGTCGCCACCCAGACGATCGAGAGCCTCGGGCTGGCGATGACCCCCGACGACTTCCTCAGCGACCTGACGGCGGAACCGGTCAGTTCTGACCTGCTGTCGCTCACTCTCAAGGCGCCAACGAACGCCGAAGCCGTCCGACGCCTCGGGGTCCTCACATCGACCTATCTCGAATTCCGTGCCGAGCAGCTCTCCGTGCAGTCGGACATCCTCGTCGACGGCATGCAACAGCACATCGAGAAGCTGCAGGACGAGGTCGGGGATCTCACCCGGCGCATCGATCAGCTGTCGGCGGCCGGCGGTTCAGACTCGAGCAATCTGAACGACGCGATCTCCCAGCGAGCGTATATCCAAGGGCGAATAGAAGCGTTGCAGCAGTCCGTGCAGGATGCCGCGTTGCGGAACTCCTCCATCGTGTCCGCCAGCCGGGTGATCGATCCCGCAGCCGCAGAGACCAGCGGGGTGAAACGCCGCATCGCCTGGCCCTGGCGTCGGGGCTCATCGGTGGAGCCGCGCTCGGTTGCGGCGTCGTGTTGTTCGTGGCCATCACCTCGGACCGGCTTCGTCGGCGCTTCGATGTAGCGGCCGCCCTCGAAGTGGCGGTACCTGTCAGCGTGGGCAAGATCGCGCCGCTCCCGCGGCGATGGCTGTGGCTCCCGCACCTGCGCACCCTCGATGCTCGGCGTGCCGATGAGCGTCAGCGCTTGGCGCACGCGATCGAGAAGGAGCTCCCGCTGCCTGGTCGGTGGGGCCGGCTGGCGGTGGCATGCATCGACAACGCGGACGAAGTCCGCTTCGCCGTGGCCTCAGCCGCGGCGAACGTCGCCGCAGCCGGGGAGAGCCGCGTCCTTCTCGTCGATCTGACCGAACAGGGTGGCCTTGATGCTGCAGTCGCCCAGTTGATGCCCGGCGAGTCTGTCGATCGGCTTACCGTACTTCGCCCACAGGGAATACCAGCGCTCGCCGGAGGTCCTGCCGACATCCGCGGCGCCAGACACGAGGACGAGGAAGAGGGCGATCTCCCCTCGGATGAGCTGACCGACGTCTACTTGGTTCTCGCCGATCTGGATCCGTCGGTGGGAGCGGACCATCTCCTGGCGTGGACTGACCGAGTGGTGATCGTCGTCACTGGTGGACTGTCGAGCGTCGAGAGGGTGCGAACCGCCGGGGACCTGGTTCGCGACGCCGGGTTGGAGCTGCGGTTCGCGGCCCTGCTGCGTGCCGACCGCACCGACGAGTCGTCGGGGGCGACGAGGGTCGAGCGAACCGAACCCATTCACCTTCGAGACGGACATGGTCCGGCGGAGTCAACGACAGACAAGCCCGAGGCTCGATGAGCACGCTCGCACTCACGGTCAACCGCGCAGCGACGGTTCGTCGGGCTCCCGCGACGGCCCTGCTGCGCGGCCCTCTCCCTGCGTGGGCGGCTCTGTTCACCAACGTGCTCGCGTTCTCCCATCTGCCCACCGTCGTTCCGATCCCCACCACCATCGGTCAATTGCTCACCCAGGGTGCGCTCGTGCTGGCCTTGTTGCTCGCGCTGCTGGCGAACCCCAGAGGGGTGATCAGACCGTCGCTGTTCATGGTGCTACTGACCATGCTCGCCACCGTCGCCCTCATGGTCAGCATCCACAACGAGTTCGTGCTGGGTTCGACCTTCCGCGCCTGTCGCCT